>JAMPGF010000100.1 GCA_023664105.1 Butyricicoccus sp.
GTCGTGGACGCGCGCGGGACGCCGGATCTTGTGCCGGTGCTGGCCGTGTGTGCGGCGGTGAGTCCGGGCGTCACGGAGTTTGTCAACGCCGGGCGGCTGCGCATCAAGGAGAGCGACCGGCTGGAAAGCACCGCCGCTATGCTTCGCGCGCTGGGCGCGGAGGTTGAGGTCAGGCCGGAGGGGCTTGCCGTGCGCGGGCGGGAATGGCTCACGGGCGGCGTGGTGGACAGCGCAAACGACCACCGTATCGCCATGAGCGCGGCTGTAGCCTCGACAGTCTGCCGGGGCGCGGTGACGGTGCTGGGGGCGCAGTGCGTGGAAAAATCCTACCCCGCCTTTTGGGAAGATTTTCAATTTTTGGGCGGGCTCGTCCGAAGGGAGGAGGATTGAAATTGGGCAACAGCTTCGGAAATTGCTTCCGGTTCACCATATTCGGGCAGTCCCACGCCCCCGCGATCGGCGTGACGGTCGAGGGGCTTCCGGCGGGATTTGTGATCGACACGGAGAAATTGCAGGTCTTTCTTGACCGGCGCGCGCCGGGACGCGACCGCTTTTCCACCGCGCGGAAGGAACACGACGCGCCGCAGTTCGTCTCCGGGCTGAAGGACGGCGCGGCCTGCGGCGCGCCGGTGACGGCGCTTATCTTTAATGCCGACACGCGCTCGAAGGACTATTCCGAGCTGGAAACCATTCCCCGGCCCGGGCACGCAGATTTCCCCGCCATGGTCAGATTCGGCGAAAGCCGGGACTTCGCCGGGGGCGGGCAGTTTTCCGGGCGGCTGACGGCTCCCCTGTGCATCGCGGGGGGCCTCGCGCTGCAAGTGCTCGAGGGCATGGGGATCGGGATTCACGCGGAGATCGCCGCCATCGGCGGGGACGCGAACCCGGCAACCATGTTCGATAAAATTGACGCCGCCCGCGAGGCGGGCGACAGCGTCGGCGGGGTCGTGCGCTGCGTGTGTGCCGGCGTGCCCGCGGGCGTGGGCGAGCCTATGTTCGGCGGGCTGGAAAACCGGATCGCGCAGGCCGTTTTCGGCATCCCCGCGGTGAAGGGGATCGAGTTCGGCGCAGGCTTCGCGGCGGCGGAAATACGCGGGAGCGAGAATAACGACCCATTTTATTTCGACGGCGGCGAGGTGAAAACCGAAACTAACAACCACGGCGGGATTTTGGGCGGCATGAGCAGCGGTATGCCCATCGTGTTCCGCGCCGCGTTCAAGCCCACGCCGTCGATTTCCAGGGCACAGCGGAGCGTGAACATCAAAACCGGCGAGAACGTGGAGCTGTGCGTAAAGGGGCGGCACGACCCATGCATCGTGCCGCGGGCCCTGCCCTGCGTCGAGGCGGCGGCGGCGGTCGCGATCTACGACGCGATTTTGGAGAGGGGGATGTGAGCGTGGACGATTTGATAAGGCTTCGCGGGGAGATCGACGAGATTGACGCGCGGCTCATTGAGCTTGTGCAGCGGCGCATGGATGTCGCGGCGGGCGTGGCGCGGTATAAGCTTGAGCGCGGTCTGCCTGTGTTGGACGCCGGGCGCGAGGAGCAGAAGCTGCGGGATATTGCCGGGCGGTGCAGGCCGGAGCTGGCGAAGTCCGTGACGCGGCTGTACCGGGAGATCTTTGCCGTCAGCCGTGATTACCAGCAGGGGCTCATCGACGCCGCCGGCGCGAAGCTCGGCCTGCTGGGCGAAAAGCTGGGGCACAGCTATTCCCCGCAGATCCATGCCATGCTCCACGAAAATGCTTACGGGCTCTACGAGGTCGCGCCGGAAAAGCTCGGGGAGTTTTTGAGCGGCACGGAGCTTGCCGGGATGAATGTGACGATCCCGTACAAGAAGGCTGTTATCCCCTATTGCGCCGCCCTGTCGGACACGGCGCGTAGGATCGGCAGCGTGAACACGCTGGTTAAAAAGGCCGGCGGCTGGCACGGCGACAACACGGACTACGACGGCTTTGCGTACATGCTGCGCAGCAGCGGCGCGGATGTGCGCGGCAAGAAGGCCGTCGTGTTCGGCTCCGGCGGAGCATCGCTTACAGCGCGCGCAGTGCTGGAGGATTTCGGCGCGGCGCGTGTCGTGGTCATCTCGCGCTCGGGCGAGAATAATTATGAAAACCTCTCCCGCCACGCGGACGCGGCGGTTGCGGTCAACGCGACGCCCGTGGGGATGTATCCGAACAACGGCGCGGCGGTGGTTGATCTGCGCGCTTTGCCGGGGCTGGAGGCGGTGCTGGATCTTGTTTACAACCCGGCGAAAACCGCGCTGCTGCTCCAGGCCGAGGAACTGGGGATCCCCTGCCGGAACGGGCTGGGGATGCTGGTGGCTCAGGCCAAGCGCGCGGCGGAGCTGTTCACCGGCAAGGCCATCGACGACGGCAGGATCGAGGAGGTCACCCACGCGCTGGCGCGGCAGATGGGGAATATTGTGCTCATCGGTATGCCCGGCTGCGGGAAGAGCAGCGTGGGCCGCGCGCTGGCAAAGCGGCTGGGGCGCGAGTTCTTTGACGCGGACAGGCTGGTCGCAGATGAGGCCGGGATGAGTATTCCGGAGATTTTTGAAAAAGAAGGCGAGGCGGGCTTCCGCCGGCGCGAGACGGCGGCGCTGGCTGAGCTGTGCAAGCGCTCCGGATGCGTCATCTCCGCCGGGGGCGGCTGCGTCACGCGGGAGGAAAACCTGCCGATCATACGGCAGAACGGGACCGCCGTATGGATAAAGCGTGAGCTGTCCGCGCTGCCGAGCAGGGGGCGGCCTCTGTCTCAGGCGCACGGCGTGCAGGCGCTTTACGAACAGCGAAGGGCGCTTTATGAGCAGTTCGCGGATGTGAGCGTGGAGAACAGCGCGGGGCTCGATGACTGCGCAGAGAAAATTTTGGAGGCGCTTAAATGAAATTTCTTGTTATAAACGGGCCGAACCTGAATATGCTGGGCATTCGTGAGCCGGATATTTACGGCAGGCAGGACTACGCCGCGCTGGTGGAGCTTGTGCGGAACACATGCGCGGAATGCGGCGCGGAGTGCGAGGTTTTCCAGTCCAACCACGAGGGGGATATTGTGGATAAAATACAGGCCGCGCTGGGAGTTTTTGACGGCATCGTCATAAACCCCGCGGCCTACACGCACACGAGCGTGGCGATACTCGACGCGCTCAAGGCCGTGGCGATCCCCGCCGTGGAGGTGCATCTGAGCGACGTCAACGCGCGGGAGGAGTTCCGGCATGTGTCCTATGCCGGGATGGCCTGCGTGAAAACCTTCGCCGGGTACGGGTTCGAGGGCTATAAAATGGCAATAGAATTTCTGATAAAGCATATAGGAGGCTGACACCATGTTACCTGAAAAAACACTCGCCTGGGGAAAAAGCCGTAGCTGCATCCGGGAGCTGTCGGAGTACGCCGCGCGGCGTAAGGCGGAGATCGGCGCGGAAAACGTATTCGATTTCAGCCTCGGCAACCCGAGCATCCCCGCGCCGGAGGGCGTGAACAAGGCTATTGCCGAGCTTTTGCAGGGCGACAGCGTGGCACTGCACGGCTACACCACCGCCGCGGGGCTGGTAAGCCTGCGCGAGGCTATCGCGGAGGACCTGAACAAGCGCTTTGACGCGCACATGAGCGCCGGGCGGCTTTACGTCACCTGCGGCGCGGCGGCGGGGCTTGCCATAAGCCTGCGGGCTATTCTGCTGCCGGGGGACGAGGTAGTGGTGCTGGCTCCGTTTTTCCCGGAGTACAGGGTTTTCGTCGAGGCTTCGGGCGGCATTTTAAGAGTCGTGCCGCCGCGCGAGGGGGATTTCCAGCTCGACGAGGACGCCTTTGCCGCCGCGCTGAGTGAGAAAACGAAGGCCGTTATCGTCAACTCCCCGAATAACCCCTCCGGCGTGATTCTCTCGCGCGGGAGCATTGAGCGGCTGTCCGACATTTTGCGCCGGCACGGCGAAAACGTCGGCGCAATGCCCTACCTCATCTGCGACGAACCCTACCGCGAGCTGGTGTACGACGGCAGCGAGGTGCCGTATCTGCCGGCGTTTTATGACAACACCATCGTCTGCTACTCTTTCAGCAAGTCCATGTCCATCCCCGGCGAGCGGATCGGCTATATCGCCCTCGGCGCCGGTATGGAAGGCTGGGAGGATGTCTGTGCCTCCGTGCTCGGCGCGGGGCGGGCGCTGGGCTACGTCAACCCGCCGAGCCTTTTCCAGCGGGTTGTCGAAAAATGCATCGGGCAGACCTCGGATATGTCAAAATACAGGGAGAACCGGGATCTGCTTTGCGGGATGCTTCGCGCTCTCGGCTTCGAGTGCATCGAGCCGCAGGGGGCATTTTACCTGTTCATGCGCTCGCCCGAGCCGGATGCCAGGGCTTTCAGCGAGCGCGCCAAGCGCTTTGAGCTGATGCTCGTGCCCGGCGACGATTTCGGCTGCCCGGGCTACGTGCGCATCGCCTACTGCGTGTCGAAGGAGCTCATCGAGCGCTCACGCGGCGCGTTTGAGGCACTGGCGCGGGATTACGGGCTCTAAGCTTTTTACAGATTTCCCCTTTTTTGTCTAAAAACGTCGACATTTTCTTCGACATTTTCCCTTGCCAGCCCCCGTGAAATTATGCTAAAATTGTTCATGGATAATTTTATAAAACGGGGGATCAGTTATGGCAAACAAAATCAACGTATTATTGGTCAGCTCGTCGGAAGATTATACAATGACACTGTCGGCGGGCATAAACGAGCAGGAGGACATGACGGTCCTGGCCACGGCCCTGGACGGCGAGCAGGCCCTGGCTTTGGTCCGGGCGCTTGAACCTCAGGTCATTATCGTGGATGTCCTGCTGCGAAAGCTTGACGGGGTGGGCTTTCTCCGGGAACTCAAGCGCGGCGGCGATATGCCTCAGACCATAGTCGTGACCTCCTTCATCAGCGACGCGATCGCCGCGGAGATAGCCTCGCTGGGCGTGAGATATTGCTTCGCCAAGCCCTGCCGTATGTCCGAGGTGATAAGCAGGATACGCGACTGCGCGCACCCGGAGCCGGTCGAGCTGACACCGTGCGGCTATGACACCGAGGTGACGAACGCGCTCATCAGCTTCGGCGTGATGCCGAAGCTTCAGGGCTTCCGCTATCTGCGCGAGGCGATATGCCGGAATCTGAAGGACGGGGACGCCACAAAGGGAATAACAAAGAACCTGTATCCTGATCTGGGGAAGGCCTTTCACACCAACGCAAAGTGCATCGAGCGCGGGATGAGAAACGCCTTGGACACGGCGTGGGACCACATCACGCCGGAACGGCGCAACGCCTGCTTCGGCGAGCTGACCGAGCATCTGCCCAAGCGCCCGAGCAACAGCCAATTCATCGCCCTGATTACGGAGTACATCCACATGAAGGAGCGCCTTGAGCGGCGCGGCGGAACCGGCGGAACAGCTTGAAAACACAGGGCTTCCGGGCGCGGCAAAATCTTTCTGAAAAAAGTTCTTGACAAATCGCGAAGTCTGTTGTTTAATTATAGCAACCTAAGCCAAGTTAAACCGTTGAAGCGGAGATAAAACTGCAAGCGCATCCACAGAGAGCCCCTGGTGCTGGAAATGGGGTGAAAAGCGGCGCAGTAAATGGACCGCTGAGGGCAGGGGGAAAAGCCGGGCGTGAGGGGCGCGCCGTGCCGAGTATCTTCTGACGTGTGCCCACGTTACAGGGCGGAGGGTGTGACTGCACCTTTAATGAGGCGGCCGCCTATGTGGCGGCAAGCAAGGTGGTACCGCAGGTTTTGTTTATTTCCTGTCCTTGCTCCCGATACGGGAGCAGGGACAGTTTTTTATTTCCGGAAAGGAGAGATACTATGTTTCAGTACACTCGTCGATGGCGGGGCTTGACCTGAACCGTCCGACAATAAAAAATCCAACACAACATAAACTTTGAAATGAGGTTAAGAAAATGAAAAAAATATTTGCCATAATGCTCGCTCTCGTAATGCTCCTCGGCATCGCCGCCTGCGGAAATTCCGCCGCGCCGGCCGACAACAGCGCCGCCGGAACCTCCGCCGCGACCCCCGCCCCCGCTGACACAAGCTCCGCTGCTCCCGCCGGCAGTTCCGCCCCCGCTGACAGCAGCGAAGCCTCCGCAAGCTACCGCATTGCCATAATCCAGCAGCTGGACCACTCCTCCCTGGACGAGATACGCCTCGCAATTGAGGCCGAGCTGGATAAGCTCGCCGCCGACAAGGGCATCGAGATAAGCTACAGCGAGTTCAACGGCCAGAACGACCAGACCATGCTCAACCAGATCGCCGCGCAGGTCGTAAGCGACGGCTACGATGCAATAATCCCCATCGCCACCCTCGCCGCGCAGTCCGCGGCCGTGGCCACCGAGGACATCCCCATTATCTACGCCGCGATCTCCGACCCCGGCGAGGCCGGCCTGACCGATATCGCCAACGTCACCGGCACCTCCGACGCGCTGAACACTCCCTTCATCCTGGACATGATGCTGGCCGTTAACCCCGACATCAAGGCCGTGGGCCTGCTGTACTCCAACTCCGAGCCCAACTCCGTCACCCCCATCGCCGAGGCCAAGGCTTACCTCGATTCCAAGGGCATCAAGTACGTTGACAAGACCGGCAACACCAATGACGAGATCATAACCGCCGTCAACTCCATGCTCGACCAGGTCGACGCGGTGTTCACCCCCACCGACAACGCGGTAATGGCCGCCGCCGGAGTCGTGGCGGAGATCCTTGCCGAGGCGGGTATCCCCCACTACGCGGGCGCTGACTCCTTCGTCACCGCCGGAGCCTTCGCCACCTGCGGCGTCAACTACACCGAGCTGGGCACCTACACCGCCGACATGGCCCTTGCCGTGATCGAGAGCGGCGATTATCCCGAGTACCATGTAATGGACGGCGGCATCATCACCGTCAACACCGAGACCGCCGAGGCTATCGGCGCGGACTACAGCGTGTTCTCCGATATGGCGGGCACTGTTGTTGAGGTCGTGACCGAGGGATAAATAACTAATACTAATTTCAAATTAAATTCTTTAATTTGAAATTCCGCGTGCTGCGCA
>JAMPGF010000101.1 GCA_023664105.1 Butyricicoccus sp.
TATAGCGCAGGGCGTCGGCCACGGTGAACACGGCCTCGATCTCGTCGTCGGTCTTATCCCAGGTCAGGAAAAAGTCGCCCTCGTACATTTCCTTGAAGTTGAGGGAGTTGAGCTTGTCGATGTAGCTTTGCAGTTTGGCATCCATGGTCATATTCTCCTTTCGGCTCTTACTGAATGTCGTTATCGGTCTTGCCGGCGCGGAACTGGGTCACGTCAGCGGTCTTGTTCTCCTCTTTGTACAGGCCGGGAACGGCGGCGTACAGCGCGGCACAGCGGACAAGGTCGTCCTTCCAGGTGATCTCGTTGGGGGCGTGGGCCTGGCTCTCAGCGCCGGGGCCGAAGCCGACGCAGGGGATGCCGTAGCGGCCCTGAATGGCGACGCCGTTGGTGGAGAAGGTCCACTTGTCGGTCAGCGGGCGGTGACGCAGGTGCATGGCATCGCGGGCGGGATCGGCGTCGCTGTGGCCAAGACGCTCCGTGCCGAACAGGGCGTGGTGGGCGTCCACCAGGGCCTGGACGTGCGCGGCGCTCTCCTTGTTGATCCAGGTGGGGAAGTATGCCTCGGTCTCGTACACCGTGCCGGTCCAGGCGGGGCGGTCGTACATGTACATGGACACCTTCACATCCTCGCCGTACTTCTTCACGGCGGGCAGGCCGCGTATCTCCTGGAGGCAGGAATCCCAGGTCTCGCCGGCGGTCATGCGTCGGTCAATGGAGATGGAGCAGCTGTCCGCAACGGCGCAGCGGCTGGGAGAGGTGTAGAAAATCTGGCTGGTGGTGCAGGTGCCGCGGCCCAGGAAGCGGGCATCCTCGTAATGCTCGGGGTTGTACTTGGGGTCGAGCATCTTCACAAGGCCCTTGACCTCGACGCTGTCGTCGGCGGGGTTTTCATTGAGGGCGCGCACATCCTGGAGAATGTCGGCCATCTTGTAAATAGCGTTGTCGCCGCGCTCGGGGGCGGAGCCGTGGCAGGACACGCCCTTGACGTCAACACGGATCTCCATGCGCCCGCGGTGTCCGCGGTAGATGCCGCCGTCGGTGGGCTCGGTGGAGATGACGAATTCCACCTGCTCCTTTTTGATGCCCTTGGCGGGGAAGAACTTGTTGACGACGTACTGCCAGCACATACCGTCGCAGTCCTCCTCCTGGACGGAGCCGATCACCATGATCCTGTAGCCCTCGGGTATGAGGCCCAGATCCTTCATGATCTTCGCGCCGTAGGTTGCCGAGGCCATGCCGCCCTCCTGGTCGGAGCCGCCGCGTCCGTAGATTATGGCGTCATCCTCCCAGCCCTCATAGGGGTCGGCGGTCCAGTTGTCTCGGTTGCCCACGCCCACGGTGTCGATGTGGGAGTCGATGGCGATGATCTTGTCGCCCTGGCCCATCCAGCCGATAATGTTGCCCAGGCCGTCAACCTCTACCCCGTCGTAGCCCAGCTTTTCCATCTCGGCCTTGATGCAGGCGACAACTTCCTTCTCCTCGCAGCTCTCGCTGGGGTGGGATATCATTGCGCGCAGGAATGCGCTCATATCAGCACGGTAGCTCTCGGCGGCTGCTAAAATCTTTTCCTTGTCCATTTTAATTCCCTCCATATATTGATGAAATCTTTCTTCGCTCAGACTGTGGGGTACTCTCCGCCCCAAACCACCTTACGGTACTTATCCGGGTCGGTGTCGCCCTCGGTGGAGAACATGAGCACGCGGCTGTTCCCGTCCAGCGCCAAAGCCTGTCGCAGCTCCTTATAGCTATCATCCTCCATAATGGTGGAGATGACGCCCATGCCCACGGCTCCGGACTCGCCGGAAATCACCTGAGGATCGCCCTTCACGGGCGCGGCCAGCATGCGCATTCCCTTGGCGCTTACCCAGTCGGGGCAGGACAGGAATGCGGTGACGTGGTTGCGCAGAATCTCCCAGCCGATGGTGTTCGGCTCACCGCAGGCAAGGCCGGCCATGATGGTCTGCAGGTCGCCGGTAACGATGCGGGGCTTGCCGTCCCCGGCCACTGCGCCCTGGTAGAGGCAGTCAGCCGCCCGGGCCTCCATGACCGCGAACTTGGGCGGATTGTCGGGGAACAGGCTGCTGAAGTAGCCCACAACGGCCCCGGCAAGACTGCCCACGCCCGCCTGCACGAACACATGGGTAGGTCTCTCCACTCCGGCGGCTTTCAGCTGCTCCGCGGCCTCGCCGGCCATGGTGCCGTAGCCCTGCATAATCCAGGAGGGAATATCCTCATAGCCCTCCCAGGCGGTGTCCTGCACCACTACGCCGTGCTCGGTCTGTGCGGCCTCGGCGGCGGCCATGCGTACGCAGTCGTCGTAGTTGACCTCCTCGATGGTGACCTGCGCGCCCTCGCAGGCGATGTTGTCAAAGCGCGTCTGTGTGCTGCCCTTGGGCATATGCACCACAGCCTTCTGCCCCAGACGCTTCGCCGCCCAGGCCACGCCGCGGCCATGGTTGCCGTCGGTTGCGGTGAAGAAGGTGGCCTGGCCGAACTCCTCCCTCAGCCTGTCGCTGGTGAGGTAGTCATAGTCCAGCTCGGACACGTCCCTTCCCAGCTCGGAGGCTATGTACCGGGCCATGGCGAAGGAGCCGCCCAACACCTTGAAGGCGTTGAGGCCGAAGCGGTAGCTCTCATCCTTAACATACAGCCCGCCCAGGCCCAGACGGCCAGCCATGCCGCCCAGAGCGGCCAACGGTGTGAGATCATACTGGGGGAAGGACTTGTGAAAGCTGCGGGCCCTGGCCACATTTTCCACCGACATGACGCTCAGGAACTGATCGTCACCGGCAGGCATCCGGTTCAGCGCCCACTTAATAGGATCGTTCATTGAAAAAGCCCCCCTAAAAAATTTTTTGGCTCGCTAACTTTTCGTCATGAGAACATAATACCACTCTTGGAACGGATGTCAAGTCAATTCTGAAAGAAAATCAGCTTAACTAAAAAACCGTCATATTATCCAAAGCGGGGCCCTGTTTTTTGCCGAAAACTCAAGCCTGCTTCGGCTTTTTGTAAAATGTGTTCTCCATGGGCAGGCTGGTGCGCAGCACATGGTCCATGGCGTAATAGGCCCCCTGGACGGCGGGCGCGGTGGGGATGGTGGCAATCTCGCCTACGCCCTTTGCGCCGTAGGCAAAGGGGAGCAGCTCCTCCTTTTCCACGTAAATGGCGTGGATATCGGGGATCTGGTCGGCACGCATCAGGCCCAGGGTGCCGAATTTGGCCTGCGGCACGCAGTCCTTGAGCGGGAAGTCCTCGGTGAGGGCATAGCCCAGGCCCATGAGCACGCCGCCCTCGGTCTGCCCCTGAATGGAGGCGGGGTTGACCACCTTGCCCGAGTCGTGCGCCGCCCAGACCTCCTTGACCTTGCCCGCGTCGTCCAGCACCACAACATGGGTGGCGAAGCCGTAGGCAACATGGCTCTTGGGGTTGGGCTTGTCGGCCCCTAACTTGTCGGTGGGGTCAAAGAACTCGGCGAAGAATTCCCTGCCCTCCAGGGCCGACAGCTCCCCGCCCGCCTCGTCCAGCGCGGCCTTGAGCTCAACTGCCGCCATGCGCACCGCCTCGCCGGTGATGAGGGTCTGGCGCGAGCCGGAGGTGGTGCCGGAATCGGGGGCGAGCTCGGAATTGCTGCCCATGTTGCGCATTTTCTCCAGAGGCAGCCCGGCGGTCTGGGACAGGATCTGCAGAAATACGGTGGCGCAGCCCTGGCCGATGTCCGACGCGGCGGAGTAGAGCTTGACAATGCCCTCCTCCACTACCAGCTTGCAGCGGCCCTTGTCCGGCAGGCCCACGCCGACACCGGCGTTCTTCATGGCGCAGGCGATGCCCGCCCGGCCCGGATTGGCCTCATAGGCGTCCTTGACCGCCAGAAGCGTCTCCTTGAGCGCGGTTGAGCAGTCGGCGATCTGCCCGTTGGGCAGGGGCTTTCCCGGCTCGATGGCGTTGCGGTAGCGTATCTCCCAGGGGGAGATGCCAACCAGCTCGGCCAGGAGGTTGATGTTGGATTCCAGGGCGAACTCGCTCTGGCACACGCCGAAGCCGCGGAAGGCCCCGGCGGGGGGATTATTCGTGTAATAGCCGTAGCCGCGGATATCGGTGTTCTGGTAGCAGTAGGGCCCCACCGAGTGGGTACAGGCCCGCTCCAGCACCGGCCCGCACAGGGAGGCATATGCGCCTGTGTCGAAGTATATTTCGCAGTCCAGCCCCGTGAAGATGCCGTTTTCGTCGCAGCCGAGGGTAAATGTGCCCTCCATGGCGTGGCGCTTGGGGTGGAAGCGGATGGACTCCTGCCGGGTCAGCTTCACCTTGACCGGGCGGCTGACCTTCAGCGCCGCCAGCGCCGCCAGGTGCTGGACGGAGACATCCTCCTTGCCGCCGAAGCCGCCGCCGACGAGCTTGTTTTCCACCACGATGCGCTCGGGCTCCCAGCCGAGCATGATGGCGATCTCGTGGCGGGTGTCGTACACGCCCTGGTCGGTGGAATACACCTTCACGCCGTCCTTATAGGGGAAGGCCACGGCGCACTCCGGCTCCAGGAAGGCGTGCTCGGTGAAGGGGGTTTTGTAGCTCTGGGTGACAACGTATTTGGAGCTTGCCAGCGCGGTTTTGGCGTCCCCGCGGGTGACGTGGCGCTGCTGGCAGAGATTGCCCCTGGAGTGGACGGGCGGCGCGCCCTCGGCCATGGCCTCGTGGATGTTCCGCACGGGCTCCAGCGGCTCGTACTCCACCTTCACCAGAGCCTTGGCCTGTTTGAGAATGACATCGCTCTCCGCGATGACCAGGCATATGGCGTCGCCCACGCAGCGGGTGACATCGCCTTTGGCGATCATCACGTCCCAGTCCTGCTGGATGTGGCCGACCTTGTTGTTGGGCACATCCTCGGCGGTGAGCACGGCCAGCACCCCCGGCAGGGCCAGCGCCCCGGCGAAGTCGATGTTCAGCACCCTCGCGCGGGGGTACTCCGAGCGCACAGCGGAGGCATAGACCATGCCGTCCATATACACGTCGTCCGGGTACTCGCCATAGCCCAGCACCTTGGGGCGCACGTCGGTGCGGAAGGCGCGGTCGCCCACGCCGAACGCATCGCCCTTCTCCAAATCGGGCTCGATCTCCGCCTCGCCCCGGAGAATGGCGGCGGCCAGGGATATGCCCTCGATGATCTTCTTATATCCGGTGCAGCGGCACACGTTGCCCCGGATAGCCTTTTTGATCTGCTCCTCCGTAGGGTTCGGGTTTACGTCCAGCAGGGCCTTGCCCGAGATGACCATGCCCGGGATGCAGAAGCCGCACTGCACCGCGCCCACCTTGCCGAAGGCGTAGACAAAAGACTCCTTCTCCCGTGTGGACAGGCCCTCCACGGTGAGTATATTCTTTCCGGCGGCACGCTTGGTGGTGAGGATGCACGCGCGCATGGTCCTGCCGTCCACAATGATGGTACAGGTGCCGCAGACGCCTTCGCTGCACCCGTCCTTCACGGAGTGCAGGTGCAAATCGTCGCGCAGGTAGCGCAGCAGGGGCTTATCCTCCTGCGCAGTGCGCTCCACGCCGTTGACTGTAAAGGTATAGGATCCGCTCATAGCTCTCCTCCTTATTAATGCAGCTGTGCCCGCCCCCCGTTTTTGCGCGGAGGGCGGGACGGATAAATTATCTCAGCTCAGCAGATAGCTGTAATTTTCATATACCGCGCAGATCAGGCGGCGCAGGGAATCGTCCAGGCCGCAGGCGGCGTCGGACACGTTGTACTCCTTCACCTCGCCGCCGGCGCGAACCAGCGTCTTATAGCCATCCAGGCGCAGGAAGCCCCGGTTTTCGCTGTTGTCGAAGTCCTCGCGGCTCCAGAACAGGGTGAATTTGTCCTTGTAGGGCGCGCTGTCGTAGGGGCAGAACACCGCGCAGTTGCCGCACTCGTTGCACATGCCGTCCACATGGACTATCTGGCGCTGGCGCATGCCGGGCACACGGACAGCCACATTGGCGCGGTTGGGGCAGACCTCGGTGCAGGTCTCGCACACGGTGGCACAGCCCAGGCAGCGGAGCTCGCCGCAGGAGGCGCAGTCGGTGCACACCTCGCCGCGCTTTGCCAGAGGAGCGTCATAGTTCGGGTTGACGTTCTTCTCCACAAACGCGTCCGCGTCAAAGCCCTGAATAGCCTGTGCGGCCTTCGCCGCTCCGGCAATGGCCTCCACCACGGTGCCGGGGCCCTTCTGACCGTCGCCGATCACGTAAATGTTCTTCACGCTCGACTCCATGGTGTCAGGATCGACCGCGGCCTTGCCGCGCGCGTCCACCTCAAGGCCGTTACCGGTATACAGCTTCGTGTCCACCTTCTCGCCGACGGCGGTGATAACGGTGTCGGCTGGCACCTCAACGGTTTTTCCTGTGTCCACGGGAGAGCGGCGGCCGCTGGCGTCGGGAGCGCCCAGCTCCATCACCTTGCAGGTGAGCGCGCCGTCCTTCACGCCGACGGGGGCGAGCAGCTCGCGGAACTCCACGCCGTCGGCAACGGCCAGCTCCAGCTCCTCCTGGTCGGCGGGCATATAGCGCCTGGTGCGGCGGTAGACAAGGGATACGTTCTTCACGCCGGGGATGCGCTTCGCCGCGCGCGCGGCGTCCATGGCGGTGTTGCCGCCGCCGATGACAACGACATTTTCGCCCAGAGTGAGGGTATCAGGGGCTTTCTTGGCGCTTTCAAGGAAGGAGATGACGTTCATCTCCTCGCCGTATTCCAGGCCCGCGGAGCCGGGACACCACGCGCCGGTGGCCACGATGACATGGGTATACTCGCCCAGCAGCGCCTTGAAATCCTCGATACGGGTATTCAGCTGCACCTTGACGCCCATGGCCTGCATAATTTTCACGTCTTTGTCAATGGCCTCATGGGAAATGCGGAACTCCGGGATAACGTGACGCACGATGCCGCCCAGGGCATCCCTGGCCTCAAACAGGGTGACGTCCACTCCGGCGCGGCCCAGGAAGAAGGCCGCCGCCATGCCGCCGGGGCCGCCGCCCACGACGGC
>JAMPGF010000102.1 GCA_023664105.1 Butyricicoccus sp.
CCAGCACGGCGTGGGCCGCCTGATCTCCAACGCCACCCGCTGGGGCCGCTCCACCAACGCGAACCTGCACGTCGGCATCTGCGGCGAGCACGGCGGCGACCCGTCCAGCGTTGAGTTCTGCCACAAAATCGGCCTGGACTACGTCTCCTGCTCTCCCTTCCGCGTTCCCATCGCCCGCCTCGCCGCCGCCCAGGCCGCGATTAAGGATGCCCAGTAAGCGCCCTGCGCATAACGTCCGTTAGCATAAGCAGCGAAAACAGAGTGTGCCCTAATGCCGGCAAAGCAGCCGGCGGCACACTCTGTTTTTATATATGGCAAGCCTCCAGCCCGCTTGCTGCCCCCGCTGGCCGCCAAAACAGTTGGTTCTGATTCTGCGGCGTTCCCGGGAGCGGAATATCTGCCGTAAAAATATATAAACTTTTTGCGAAAATCATCTTCTTTTTTGGATAGATATATGATATAATAAAAACAATAATCGGCCGAAGTGTGCTGGGTGTGGAAGCTGTGCCCCGTTTGCTCCTGCTTGGCGGCTGATAAAATTTGGGAGGAATGACAGATGAAGCGGATGCATGAGAAGGTCAAAATGCTGGCGGAAAACAGCAAACGGGGCACCTTGAATTTTATCATGGTCGCCGTTGCCTGCGCCCTGTATGTAATCCTGATTATCGCCACAGCTATGGTGGCGAAGCAGTACCGTGTGATGGTGGAGGCATTGGACCATTACATATCCTGCGAGAAGAACGCGTCACTGGTGACGGACGGGTCAAATTACTTGACGGAGCAGGTCCAGCTTTATGCCATGACGCTGGACCCGCAGTACATGGAAAACTATTTCACGGAGGCAAACGTGACCCGCCGGAGGGATACGGCGCTGGAGGAAATCAGCCAGCATGCACATGAGAATGCTGATACGCACCTCGAGGACGCGCTGGAAGCCTCCAACGCGCTGATGGAGACAGAAATCTACGCCATGCGGCTGGTCGCGCAGGCGGGCGGCCTCCGTGACGAGGCGCTCCCGGCTGAGGTACGGTCGGTCGTCCTGGAGCCGGCCGATGAGGCGCTGCCGGACGAGGATAAAATTGCCAAGGCCCGCGTCCTGGTCTTTGGGGCGGATTATCAAATTGCCAAGGATACAATCATGGAGGATATCGCCATCTTCATGGACAACGCGATACAGATGGCCCGCGAGAAGCAGCAAGGCAGCACGATGACGCTGCGCGCCATTATGATTGTGCAGGAGACCCTGCTTGGCATACTGGTCGTGCAAAGCGTCATTACCTTCATCCTTATTTTCCTGCGCAACAGGCGGAAAACGAAAGAACACAAAACCTTTATCAACCAGATTATCCATTCCTTTGCCAAGAGCATTGACATTAAGGACCAGTACACCAATGGGCACTCGTTCCGGGTAGCGACATACGCGGGAAAAATTGCCCGGAAGGTTGGATTCAGCAAAGCGGAGGCGGAGGACGTTTACAATATCGGCCTGCTGCACGATATCGGTAAGATTACCGTTCCGGACGATATCCTGAATAAGCCGGGACGGCTGACAGACGAGGAATATGTAATCATGAAGCAGCATGCCAGCAACGGCTGCGAGATTTTACAGGAAATTTCCATTGCGCCGGAGCTGGCCCTGGGGGCGGGCTGCCATCATGAGCGCATTGACGGGAAGGGTTACCCGGACGGACGGAAAGGTGATGAGATTCCTCCTGCCGCGCAAATCATTGCTGTGGCGGATGCTTTTGACGCGATGTATTCCACCCGCCCCTACCGGAAGAAAATGCCGATTGAGGATGTCATCGCGGAGCTAAGGCGTTCTGAAGGTACGCAGCTGAGGGCGGAATATGTAGAAGCGCTTATTCAGCTTATCCAAGATAATGAGCTGGACGTTTGACAGTTAGGCAATCATTAGAAGGTTAAATCGCTATGGCAGCGTTGCAGCCGCTCAGGCCGCAATCAAGGGAGAATAAGTTCCACGGAAAAAATTGTAAAAGCGGTTCCATCCGTCTGGATGTGCCGCTTTAGAAAAGAGGAAGATGATCAACATCAGGAGCAGGGAAGAAATATTAAATGACGCAAAGATGCTCTATGAATTCCACTCTGAAGCCGCGGGCGCGCCGGTTCAGGCGGACATTATCCTTGCGGCAGGGAGCCATGATCTGAGAGTACCGGAATATGCTGCCAGGCTGTTTTCGGAAGGCGTTGCTCCAACAGTTATTTGCAGCGGTGGCTTTGGAAAAATCACAGACGGATTATGGAGCGTACCCGAGGGCGATGTTTTTGCCGAGCGTTGTATTGCATGCGGAGTCCCGGAGGACCACATCCTTGTAGAGCGGGAAGCAAAAAATACAGGGGATAATTTTTCCCTGAGCAAAAAACTGTGCTTTAACGCGGGGCTGTATCCTCAAACGGGAGTCATAGTCTGTAAGCCTTATATGGCAAAACGTGCCTGGGCCACCGGTTCAAAGCAATGGCCTGAAGTCCGGTGGCAGGTGCGGGTTCCTGAAATACCGTTTGAAGAGTATTGTACCGACGATGAATCGCTGGAACGGGAAATCAACCTCATGACAGGCGACTTGCAGAGATTGATCCTGTACGCAGAAAAGGGCTTTCAGGTTCCCGTCGATGTCCCGGAGCATATTTGGGCTGCATATGAGCGGTTGGCCGATGACGGATATGACATGTTTGTGATCCGCTGAGAAATAATCAACTGCTCTGCCATAAAGACAGGCCCCGCGTCATCCGGTGCGGAGCCTGTTTTCTGCATTTTTATACTAATTCTCGATTGAAATTTCAATCGAGAATTCCGCGTGCTGCGCACGCTCGCGCCGCGCCGTCTGCTGTGCATGGATATCCGTAAGGCGGCGAAGCCGCCAACGGCTATCTCATCATTAAAACCCTGATAAAAAGCTCAAAGAGCTTTTTATCAGGGTTTAGCATAAGGGGGTCCCCATCGGCCACGCCCGAGGGCGTGGCCGCATTTTGATATGCTCTAAAACGCCGTTTCATAGCAATCCCCCTGCATCCGTCATATCAGCCCCTGGATCAAAATAACCAGCACCAGCACGGGCAAAACGAACTGGAAATACGGCCTGAGCTTCGGCGGCATTTTCAGCCCCTTTCCGGTGTTCGCCTCAGCCAGGTAGTTGTCGAAGCCCCAGCCCCATTTCGTCACGCAGAACAGCAGATATACCAGCGAGCCGAGCGGCAGAAGCAGGTTGCTGACGATAAAGTCCTCCGAGTCGAGCACGTCGCGCGCGCCGATAATGTGCACATCGCTCCAAACATTGTAGCCCAGCACACAGGGCATACTCGCCACCAGGATGAACGCGCAGCCGATGACCGCCGAGCGGCGGCGGCTCCAGCCAAAGTTATCCATGCAGCTCGACTGCAAATTCTCAAACACCGCGATAACGGTGGAGAAGCTGGCACATGTCATAAACAGGAAGAACAGCGTCCCCCACAGCCGCCCGAGCGGCATGTTCAGGAACACCTTCGGCAGCGTCATGAATATCAGCGGCGGCCCGCTGTCCGGCTCCACGCCGAAGGCGAAGCATGCCGGCAGGATGATAAGCCCCGCCATAAGCGCCACAAAGGTGTCCAGGCAGCAGATGCGCACCGCCTCGCCCGTGAGCGTGTTGTCACGGGACATATAGCTTCCGAAGATCTCCATCGCCGCGATGCCGAGGCTGAGCGTGAAAAACGCCTGGTTCATCGCCGCGGTGATCACGCTGCCCAGCCCGATGTCCATGGCCCGCCGGAAATCGGGCAGCAGGTAGAACTTCACGCCCTCCATGCCGCCCGGCAGGACCAGGCTGTGCACGGACAGCACCGCGATGAGCGCCAGCAGCCCGACCATCATCACCTTGGTTATGCGCTCAAGGCCCTTTTGTAGGCTGAAGCTGCACACGAGAAAGCCGCCCAGCACCGTCACGGCCATGAGCGCCGCCATCTCCGAGGGATTGCCGAGCATCGAGTAAAACACCCCGTCCACGGCCTCGCCGCTCAGCCCGTCAAAGGCGCCGACGGCGAACTTGAAGAAATAGCCGACCATCCAGCCGGAGACGGTGGTGTAGTACATCATCAGAAGGCAGCAGCCGGCAAGGCAGAACCAGCCGTGGATGTGCCACTTGCTGCCGGGCTTTTCCAGGGCCTTGTAGCCGGGCACGGCGCTCTTCCCGCTGGCGCGGCCCACTGCCAGCTCCATCGTCAGCACCGGAACGCCGATGATGGCGAGGAAGAGCAGATAGAACAGCACGAACACCCCGCCGCCGTTCTGCCCGGTGACGTAGGGGAATTTCCACACGTTGCCGATACCCACGGCGCAGCCCGCGCTGACCAGAATGAAGCCCAGCCGCGACTTAAAATGCTCCCGTTTCATAAAAAAGCTCTCCTTATTTTTTCTCTCAACCTGTATATGATACTCAAGCAAGTTAAGAAAGTCAACAAAAAACCGCCAAAATCCCCCTGCCAAGCCGCAAAAGCATCTTTTCAAACCTCATAAAATGTGCTAATATAAACTGAATAATTACGCAAAGGAGCCGGGAAATGAAAACAGCCATCTGCTATTTCTCAAACCACCACGGCAACACACTCCGCGTCGCCGAGGCGATGGCCGAGGGAAACGACATCGAGCTCATCGACGTGCGCGCCCGTACCGCCGTGCGCCTTGAGCAGTACGACGCCGTGGGCTTTGCCTCGGGCATATATTTCGGAAAGTTCCACAAGACCGTTATCGACTTCCTGCGCCAGTACCTGCCCGAGGGGAAGGCCGTCTTTTTTGTCAGCACCTGCGGCAGTCCTGTCTCCGCGCGCTATACCGACGCCATCGCCGCCGCGGCGGCGGAGAAGAACGCGCGCGTTCTCGGCAGCTTCGCCTGCCGCGGCTACGATACCTACGGCCCGTTCAAGCTCGTCGGCGGCATAGCCAAGGGCCGCCCGAACGGGCGCGACCTGCGCGACGCCCGCGAATTCTATACCGGAATCTGCAAATAAAGAAGGAGTCTTAACAGATGCCAACCAAAAACACTCTGCGCACGGTAAAATACCCTCTGCTGTGCGTGCCTCTGATCTTCGGCCTTATCGGCCTGCTCACCGCGGGCGAGAGCTTTGGCGACTCGCTCTACAGCGCGCTGAGCATGTACCTGCTGCAGTATCATCAGCCCGCGCCGAACTTTCTGACCGCGCTGGCCCGCTGGACGGCCCCGCTGGCGACTATTCTCGGGGTGCTGTCCTCTATCCCCGCGGTGCGCGAGCGCTTTGACAATTTCATGCGCTGGCGCGCGGGTAAATCTATCGCGGTCTACGGCCCCGCCGGGGAAAGGGGCCTGCTTCTGGGCCAGCTCGGCCGCCGCGGCATTGAGGGCAAGGAGCGCTTTGTCCGCGCCGGGCGCTACGTCCTGCTGGGCGAAGAGGCGGAAAACTACAGCTTCTGGAGCGAGTACCACAGGCAGCTTGAGTATGTCCCGGTGCACATGCGCTGCCGCTGCCTGCCGTCCCAGTCTGTTTCCGACCCGATGCTCCGGCTTTTCTGCCCGGAGGAGACGGCGGCGCGCCTGTTCTGGTCTGACCGCTCCCTGTACGAGGTCTCCGCCGGATGCGGTCACCGCATGAGCGTCGCCTTCATCGGCTTCGGCCGCCTCGGCGAGCATGTAATGAACAGCGCGCTGCTGTGCAATATCTTCGCTCCCGGCCAGCAAATTGACTACCACGTTTTCGGCGACTGCACGTCCTTCACCGCCCCGCGCTCCCGCCTCGGGGAGATAGGCGACGCGGTCATCGCCCACTCCGAGCCCTGGTATGACAGCCTCCCCCTGCTCGAGGAGGCCCAGGCGGTCATCGTGCTTGAGCAGGAAAACCAGATCGAGCTGCTGAAAAATCTTCTTCTCGCCCTGCGCCGCCCGGAGCTTGACGTGTTCGACGCCGGCGGCGGGGAGAGCGAGCTTTTGGCGGGGCGCGAGCGCCTGCGCCTGTTCGCCTGGCGCGACCGGGCCTTCAGCCCGAAGTACATCTTCACCGACGCGCTGAACGACCGCGCCAAGCGAATAAATCTGCGCCTGTCACCCCAGCGCGCCCGGCTTGAGGACACGCCGGAGACCCGCAACGAGCAGTGGCGCTTGCTGGATGCCTTCGCGCGCTATTCGCTGCTGAGCCAGGCGGACTATCACGACATTCGGCTGAAGATGCTGGCGCTGTCTGGCCAGGCGACTGACCCCGCGGTGATGTCGCCGGAGCTTATCGACCTGCTTGCCAATCTCGAACACATCCGCCGCTGCCGCTATTATTACCTGAACAACTACATAGCCGGCGTACCTGAAAACGGCTCCCGCGAGGACCCGCTCCGCCGTCTGAGCATAGAGCTGATGAGCTACGACGCGCTCCCCGAGGAGGAAAAGGAGCGCCGCCGCGAAGCGGTGCGCACGCTTCTGACCATGAAATAGGCCATTCTACCCATAGGCCCCCACGCCATGCAATGTAGCAGCAGCATATGAAAAAATCCCGAAAAAATTTTTTTCACAAGCGAAAAGGGAATTGCCTGAATCCGGCAATTCCCTTTTCGTATAACGAAAACCACTCGCTGGGCGAGTGGTTCAAAAGAAGCCTATAGGCGATAATGTAGACAGGAAAACTCCCTTTGTTTAGAATGGAGATGCGGTCTGCCAACTGCACAAAAAAACAAAGGGAGGTCATTGCGATGAATGACTTAAATAGTTTATCGCATACGAAATGGAATTGCAAGTATCATATAGTATTTGCGCCGAAATATAGGCGGAAGGTGTTTTACGGAGAAATGGATCATAGTCAATAAAGTGGACAAGCAGATTTGCCAAGAAATCGCAGTTCGGCCTGATTTGGCGAAAGGCCGTGATTGTGGGAATGGGGCCTGAGCGGATTGTAAAAGCCGGAGATGTAAGCCACTGGAAGACGCCGGGCTTTATGGGTTGGTTCAGGACAAATTTCTGAATCACCACT
>JAMPGF010000103.1 GCA_023664105.1 Butyricicoccus sp.
GGACAACCGGCAAGGCAAACGCGGTACTCTCCGATCCCGTGGACACCGGCGACGCTGAGGGCGAAGCGGTGGCCGGTATCGCATACCGCACCGGGCATTTCAACACCAACCGGCTGATCGTGGCCGAGGGCTACGAGATCACGGCAGCAGACAGAGAAGCGCTCCGCACCGCGGGGATCCTGACCTCTGACGCCGTGGAAATTTAAGAAGGAGGACAGAAAAATGGCATTTAATTATTACAACACCCACCACCTGCTCACCTCCGTGCAGCAGCTCCCGCCTCTCCACACCTTCCTGCTGGATCGCTACTTCCCCACGAACGCGGCGACCGACATTTTCGCCACCGACGACGTGCTGGTGGAATACAAGAAGGGGCACAAGAAGGCGGCCCCGTTTGTCGCTCCCCGCAAGGGCGGGATCACGATCCTGCGCGACGGCTACACCATGAAGCGCTTCACGCCGTCCTATATCGCACCGAAGCGCCCGCTCACCATTGACGACCTGAACAAGCGCGGCTTCGGTGAGGCCCTTTATACCACGCTGACACCTCAGCAGAGGCAGGGCGTCATTATGCTGGGCGACCTCGACGAGCTCCGCAGCATGAACATGAGGCGCAAGGAGGCCATGGCGTCCGAGGTGATCTTCACAAACGGCTGCGTTATGGACGAGTATGTGGACGACCTGCACAACTTCGAGGAACGCGAGGTGCGCTACTACGACGGGGACAAGAACCCGGCGATCTACACCCCGGCGGCCACTCTGGACACCACCGAGGCGAGCGGGAAGCGTTTTCTCGCGGACGTGGCGGCCATGGGCTACATGCTGACGTCCCGCGGGCTTGCCTTCACTGAGGTGCTGGTGGCTCCCGACGTGGCAGACGTGATCCTCGCGAATGAGTGGATCCTGCGCCTGCTGGATAATCGCAACTACCAGATCGGCGGCGTGGATCCTGCCACCCTTCCCTCCGGCGCGACCAAGATCGCCCGGCTCAATATCAAGGGCCGCATGATCGACTTCCTGAGCTACGAGGACACCTACACCGAAGTGGACGGCTCCGTCAAGCCGTTTATCCCTGCTGGCATGATCGCAGCGGCGGCACCGAACGCCGGGCGCACCGTGTACGGCGCGATCACTCAGGTGGAGCAGTCCGACGGCGAGTTCCACACCTACACCGGCGTGGACGTGCCGAAGTACCTCAGCGACGCGAAGCACAACGTCCGCGAGCTGATCCTGAGCTCTGCGCCGCTCTGTATGCCGAACAATGAAAACCCGTTCATCACCGCTAAAATGCTTTAACCACGGCGGGGAAAGGAGCAAAAGCATGGTAAAGATCAGAGTAACGTGTGGGGGCTGCGGCATTGACTACACGGACGAACACGAAAACGCGAGGCACGCGCTCAAAACCGCCGAGGACGGCCCGTTCATGTGCGAGCATGAGCAGGCCGAGCGCCTCGTCCGTCTGGGCGTGGCTGCCTATGTAACCACGAGGGAACCGGCCGAGGCCGAAGCAGACGGGGGCGATCAGGATCCGGGGGAGAACCCGGACGCCCTGACCGGCCACCTCTCTGCTGAGGATCTGGAAAAATGGGACTTCAACGACCTGCGCAAGCTCGCGGCAGACATGGGCGTGAAACCCGAAGGCAAGAAAAAAGCTGATTATATCGCCGCGATCGCAGCCGCAGAGGTTACGGCCGGGGACGATAAAGCGGAGGGCAGCGGAGAGGCCGAGGGCGACGACGATCTCCCGGAGCTGGGCGCTGCCGATCCTGAGTAAAGGAGGTAAGGACATGATCCAAATGGTAAAAGGAACCTACGGACGCATGGCGAACGGGCGCGTGGAGGCCATGACGAAGCACTCCGGCCCCTTCTCTCTCACCGAGGCCCGCGAGGCCGAGCTGGTGAAGGCCGGTGTGGCCGTAAAGGTGGAGGAAAGCGAGAAGGCCAAGGACTACAACCGCATGAAAATGGCAGAGCTCCGCAAGGCTGCTGCAGCCGCGGGAGTGGACGCGGCCAAGGCCAAGGCGGCCAAAAGCAAGAAGGAACTGATCGCCCTGCTGGAAGCCGCGGACAAGGCCAAGGCGAGCGCCAGCAAGGAGTAGCCGGGTGAGCTTCAAAGAGCAGCTCCAGAGGGATCTCGACACCGTTTTCTTTAATCTGGACGAGTTCGCGGAGCTCCACCGCGTCGAGGGAAAGAAGATCCCCGTCGTGGTGGACAACGACCAACTGAACAAGCTCAAAAAAGGGCAGATCCTCGGACTCATAGAGGCCGACATGCTGCTCATGGGGAAAGAGGCCGATTTTCCGGCCAATCTGGAGCCGGGCCGCCTGCTGAACGTAGACGGCCGCGAAATGCTCGTGGCAAACTCAGGCAAAGATCTGGGGCTCGTCGAGGTGGCCCTGCGGCAAAACAGAACGGGCTAAGGAGGCAACGACATGACACTGGTACAAAGCATTGACAAGGTGGTGGGCTGGCTCGCGGAGAACGTATGCAACCAGATCACCCTCAAACTCCCGGACGACGACCGCAACGACACGGACTACCCCGTGGAGTATGTACACCCGGCAGCCTTCCCTCTCTATGTGCCCGGAAAAGACCGGCTCCCGCCCTCAGTGCCCGCGCCGATCCCTTCGGTATGCGTGCAGCTCATGGAGGGAAACGACGACCTGCTAAAAAGCAGGCGGCAGCTCCAGCTCCGGCTCTGCCTCTCATGCTGGAACCCCGGCTTGCACGGGGGCGAGGTGCTCCACGCGAAGCCGGACACCTCAAAGACCGGCGGCTATTCCTACTACCGCGTGACCGGGGAGGCCGCCGAAACCTACACCCGCAACATGGAAGGCTGGCGGGACTCTCTAAACTTCGCCGACATTGTGCTGTGCGAAGTGAAAAACGCGGAATTTATAGCAGGGCACCGGCTCGTGAAAGAGGCCGGGATCAAGTACGGGCCGTTCGTCGAGGACGGCAATATCTGGGACTACTACCCGTACTGGCATAACTGGATCAGCTTCACGCTGGAGGCCGGCGTCTCTGCTGAAACACCGAAACAATACGAGGATCTTTTGTAAGAAAAGGAGGTTTTATTATGCCATATTTACACGGCGCATACGGCGAGATCGGCGACTCCAAAGTAACCGAAGTCCGGCTGGGGAGCGTGATCTGCGCCTATATCGGCACCGCACCCGTGAACCTCGTCCGAGGCTATGCTGAGGCCGGGATCATCAACATGCCGATCAAGCTCACCGGCATGGGGGACGTACAGAACAAGGCCGGGTACTCCAAGACCGGCTGGGAGGACTTCACGCTCTGCGAGGTTTTCGCTGAGCACTTCGACAACACCGAGGGGGACATAGGCCCGATCTATATCGTGAATGTGCTCAACCCGGACATTCACCGGGACACGGAGCCGATCACCGAGGAACTGACCGTAAAGAACAACCGCGCGGAGATCAAGAGCGCGGAGATCATTCTGGACACCTTCGCGATCAAGGACATGGCCGAGGGCGTGGACTACACCCTGAGCTACAACTACTCCAAGGGGGCCGCCGTGGTGCAGTTCCTCAAAACACCCGCGGCCGAGACTGTCACCTGCTCCTATAACACCGTGGACGCCTCCATGGTGGACGCGGCCGACATTCTGGGAAAGGAAACCGACGACGGCGAATACACCGGCCTGCACGCCATGAGCCTGCTCTACCAGTATTGCAACGCCGTACTGGACATTCTGGCGGCACCCGGCTGGAGCCATAACCCGGAGATCTACCGGGCCATGGTGAACACCGTCACCAAGCTGAACGGCCACTGGGACGGCTTCGTCAATGCGGACATTCCTCTGGAGGACGAGGACGGGAAACCGATCGACACCATGGAGAAGGCAAGGAAGTGGGCTGAGGCCAACGCCTACAACAACGAGCGCAGCAAGGTTTACTGGCCGAAAGTCAAGGACGGCACCGGCCGCGTGTTCCACCTCTCCACCGTAGGATCCGCCACCATGCTGCGCGTAGACCTGAGCCACAACGGCGTCCCGTTCGAGTCGCCTTCCAACAAGGCGATCATGGCGACCGGCCAATACTTCGGCGAGAGCTCCAGCAACCGGGGCTTCGACCAGCAGAAAGCCAACACCCTGAACGAGTACGGGATCACGACGGCCTGCTTCTGGGGCGGCCAGTGGGTGCTCTGGGGGCCTCATACGGCCGCGTACAAGTACGAGGACAGTATCACCGGCAACATGGACGCCCGCGCGATCTTCGACGTGAACCTGCGTATGCTCATGTACATCACCAACCAGTTCCAGATCGACCACGGGACAGAGATCGACTCGCCGCTGACTCCGACGGACAAGGACACGATCCTGAACGACGAGAAGCGCAGGCTCGACAACCTCTGCGGGATCGGGGCCCTGATCGGCTCCCCGTCCGTCGTATTTCTGGAGAGCGCGAACCCGGTCAACCAGATGATGAACGGCGACTTCGTGTGGGACTTCGAGGTAACGAACACGCCGCCTATGAAGTCTGCGACCGCCCGCGTATGCTACACGGACGAAGGCTTCTCGGCGTTTTTTGAAAGTGAATAAGGAGGTGCAAAAGCATGGGAAAATGGGTAGACATTAAGGGCCCCGTAGTGGCCGACACCGTTTACTCCGACAATGTGCTGGTGGCGAAGGACACGTCCTTCACGCTGCCGGGCATTGAATTTTTAACCGCAGACGTGCAGGCCATGGGGACAATGACCGTGCCGCTGATCGGGCTTCTGGAAAATATGGAGCTCACCGTCACGAAGATCGGCGTGGACAACGGACTCAGCCGCCTGAACCGTCTCGAAAAGCAGAACCTCGAATTTAGATGGGTGCAGAGCGTTATCAGCTCGGACGGCTCCCAGTCTACGGAGGGCTGCAAGGCGTTCGTGCGGACGCTGCCGAGCAATATCCCGGAGATCGGCGTGGAGGTAGGAAACGCAACCGAAGTCGAGGCGACCTACAACGTCACCCGGCTGCAAATTTACGCGAACGGCACGGAGGTTTTGTGCGTCGATAGACTGAACCAGATCCTCCGCGTCAACGGGAAGGACTACTACCAGAGCATTGACAATCTTCTGTAACCAACCAAACAAAGGGCCGCCGGTCAATCAGTCGATCGGCGGCCCCTTTTTGTCGAAAGGAGCAAAACCATGGAAAAGAAAGACAAGAAAAAGGACGGAGTGCTGACTCTGAAAAACCCGATCCAGATCAACGGCGAAACCGTCGCCGAAATGCGGTACGACATTAACGAGATCGACGGCGTTCTCTTTGCTACCGCTGAGGCCAAAAAGAAAGCGGCGGCAGGCATGAAAAACGTGTCGATCTCCGCGGCGGCCGAGTTTGACTTCGGGCTCCACCTCTACCTCGGCTATGCTGCCATTATCGCGGTAAATCCGAGCTATGACTTCTCCGACATGGAGCGGATCAAGGGGCACGACGTCGTGGAGGTTATGCAGATCGGCCGAAATTTTATGCTCGCGTCGGACAAGGCTTCACCGGAAAGCGACTCCGACGAGCTTACAGAGACTACGCCAGAGTGTACCACACCAGCACAGCCGACCTCGAAAAAAAGCCAATCGTAAATTTTATCATTGAATACGCCGAGGCGGCCGAGGATCTGGCCGAGGAACGGAAACGTGCAGAAAAAAAGGCACCCCGGCCGCCAATAGGCAAAGCAAAGCACAGAAGGAGGTGAGCACATGGCAAAAACGCTCGAAACCTCGGTCGAGATCTCCGGCGTCCTGAGTCCGTCGTTGCAAGCAGCGATCAGAAACGCGGTCAACCAACTGGAGGAAATGAGCGAGGAAACGCTGGAAGCCGCCGGGGCCGCCGAGCGTCTGGCCGCGGAGATCACCACCCAAGAGTCCGTGCTGAGAAGCCTCGAACGGGGCTATGCCGATTTTGTCGTGAGCGGCGAAGAAGGCACCGACGAGGCCCGCGCACTCGCGGAGCAGATCCAAACCTTGAGCAGCGAGCTGGACGAAAACCGGGGAACACTGGAAGCCGCACAGCAGGCAGCCGAGCAGCTCGCCTCCGGCATGGACGAAACGGCCAGCGAGGCCGACCAGCTCAGGGACACGATCAGCGAGCAGGAAAGCACCCTCGAAAAGCTCAAAGAGCGGTACGTCTCCCTTGCGTTATCTGAGGACGACACGACCGACGAGTCAAGGGAGCTCGCGGAGCAGATCCAAGAGCTCAGCACCGACCTGAGCGAAAACCGGCAGCGGCTCCAAGAGGCAGAAAACGCCGCCGATCAACTGGACAACTCGCTGGATCAGGTGGACGACTCGGCCCGGCTTGCGGACGAAGGCTTCACGGTTTTTAAGGCTACGCTTGCGAGCCTTGCGGCCGACGCAATCCGGGCGGCAATCGACGGGATCAAGGATCTGGTGGGCAACGTCATGGAGCTGGGCCAGAACTTCACCAGCACCATGTCGGAGGTGCAGGCCATATCCGGCGCAACCGGTGACGAGCTGGAGGTGCTGGAAAGCTGCGCCCGCGAGTTCGGCGCGACGACGACCTTCTCGGCCTCCGAAGCGGCCGAGGCCCTAAAGTATATGGCGCTGGCCGGGTGGGACGTGGAGCAATCCACAAGCGCACTCGGCGGCGTCCTCAATCTGGCCGCAGCCTCCGGCATGGAGCTGGGGGCAGCTTCGGACATGGTAACAGACTACCTGAGCGCCTTCGGCATGGAAGCGGATCAGGCGGCATACTTCGCCGACCTTCTGGCCTCCGCTCAGGCGAGCAGCAACACCACCGCCGAGGCCCTCGGCGAAGCGTACAAGAACTGCGCCGCCAACCTGAACGCAGCCGGGCAGGACGTGGAAACCGTCACCTCCCTGCTG
>JAMPGF010000104.1 GCA_023664105.1 Butyricicoccus sp.
TTGCCCGCGCCCTGGCGGGGCGTCCGGCGGTGATACTGGCCGACGAGCCGACGGGCGCGCTGGACTCGCGAACCAGCCGCGAGGTGATAGAAATGCTCAAGCAGCTCAACGAGCAGGGCAATACCGTGGTGCTGATAACACACGACAACTCCATCGCGGTGCAGGCCCAGCGCATCATCCGGCTCGAGGACGGGCGCGTCGTCTACGACGGCGACGCCCACGCGCCGGAGGCGGTGGTCTCGCCGCACTATGCCGGAGGTGAGAGCGCGTGAATATTGCCGAAACCTTCAAGCTGGCGCTCAAAAACATCGCCGGGAGCAAAATGCGCTCGTTTCTGACCATGCTGGGCATCATCATCGGCGTTTGCGCGGTCATCGTGATAGTCGGCCTGGGCAACGGCATGACAAATTACATTCAGGACAGCTTCTCCGAGATCGGCACGAACCTGCTTCAGGTGACCATCTCCGGGCGCGGAACGTCACGCCGGGCCACGGAGGAGGACATGTACGCCATCGTGGAGAACAACCGGGACTGCCTGGATAAGCTCTCGCCGCTGGTATACATGAGCTCGCAGGTGAAAATCGGCTCGGAGACCCATAACCGCACCGGCGTGATGGGCGTGAGCGAGGATTATTTCGTCATGCGCGGCTACAGCGTGGAGCAGGGGCGCGGCATCGAGTACATGGACGTGCTCGGGCGAAGCAACGTCTGCGTCGTGGGAAAATACGTCTCGGAGACCTACTACGGCGGGGCCGCGGTGGGGGACACAATAAAGGTCGGTTCGACAAAGCTGAAGATAGTCGGCGTGCTGGAGCAGGACGCCGACGAGATGGAGGAGGGCGGCAATGACGACTACGTCTATGTGCCGTACTCCACCGCCTCGCGCGTGGCGCATGTGGGCACCTTTACCAGCTACGTTGTCACGGTGCTGACCGAGGACCAGGCCGCGCAGGGCAAGAAGGCCGTTGAGGACGGGCTGTACAAGATCTACGGCGACAGCAACGCCTACGGCGTGGTCAGCGCGGTGGAGCTGCTGGACCTTTTCACCAGCATGGTCGACACGGTGATCGTCGTGCTGACTATCATCGCGGCGATATCGCTGCTGGTCGGCGGCATCGGGATAATGAACATCATGCTCGTGTCCGTGACCGAGCGCACGCGGGAGATCGGTATTCGCAAGGCCCTCGGCGCGCGGGAGGGGACGATTTTGCAGCAGTTTGTCATCGAGGCGGCGACGACCGCGGCCATCGGCGGCGTTATCGGCATCGGCATGGGCTATCTGCTCTCGTCGGTCGCCACGAAGATTATCGCCGCGCTCATGCCCGAGGCAATAACGGTCACGCCCTCGGCGGACTCGGTGCTCGTGGCCTTCGGTATCTCGGCTGGGATAGGCGTGCTGTTCGGCTACCTGCCCGCGAGGAAGGCCGCGAAGCTCAACCCGATCGACGCGCTGAGGTACGACTGACGAGAGGATAAGGAGGATTTCCATGAAGAAAAGATTGCTCGGTATTTTGCTGGCGGTTTGCCTGCTTTGCCCGCTGTGCGCCGGGCCCACTTTTGCGGCGGGGGAGGAGACGGCGGTGCAGACCGTGCGCGCGCTGGGGATCATGAACGGCGACGGGAAGGGCAACATGAACCTGGATCAGAACGTCACCCGCGCGCAGCTGGCGAAAATGCTCGCCGCTGCCTCGCCGTTCAAGGACAGCATCGGCGAGAGCGGGAGCGGATATTCGCTTTTCAAGGATGTCAAGAGCAGCCACTGGGCCTCGGAATACATCCGGCTGGCGGTGCAGCAGGGCTGGATGGTCGGCTACACGGACGGGACCTTCCGCCCTGAAAACCCGATAAAGCTCGAGGAGGCCTGCGCGGCGGTGCTGCGGGTGTTGGGCTATGACTCGTCCATGCTGGCCGGCTCGTTCCCGAGCGCGCAGCTGAACAAGGCCAGCGCGCTGGGCCTGCGCGACGACATCAGCACAAAGCAGGGCAGCACGCTTTCTCGTCGGGACTGCGCGGTGCTGTTTTACAACATGCTCAACGCCAAGAACGGCACAGGGCAGTATTACGCCATGACGCTGGGATATTCGATGGTAAACGGCGAGGTG
This sequence comes from Butyricicoccus sp., assembly GCA_023664105.1. Lineage (GTDB taxonomy): Bacteria > Bacillota > Clostridia > Oscillospirales > Oscillospiraceae > JAMPGF01. Next base: position 2,103 of record JAMPGF010000104.1, read on the forward strand.
GACTATACCTCCGCGGCCATGGAAAACCTCAGCGGGCCGTATGTGGCGGGCGGGAGCGTGTCGCTGCCGTTCACCCCGCTGACGGTTTACCGCAACGGAAAGGCGGCGGATTCCGCGGCAATAAACCAGTACGACGTGTACTACTACAACCAGGGGCTGGCGACGCTGTGGGTGTTTACAAACCGGGCCTCGGGCAAGATCGACGCGCTCTCGCCGGGCAGCACCTCGCCCACGGCGGTGACGGTGTCGGGCCGGACCTATGTCATCGGCTCGTCGTCGGCGACCTACAAGCTCTCGGCCCTGAGCGGCGACGCCGCGGGCAGGACGGTGACGCTGCTGCTGGGCATGGACGACAAGGTCGTGGACGTGCTCACGGGCGCGGAGGTCAACGCGGTTTACTATGGCGTGGTGAGCGGCTGCCGGCAGCAGGTGGACGACAGAGACAACGCCGTCGTGCAGACATCTGTGGACGTGACGACCACCGACGGCGTGAGCCGCAGCTTCACCCTTGAGGGGCGTCAGAGCTACTCCGCGGGCAGCATTGTCAGTGTGAACGTGACCGACAGCGGCGTGCGCCTGAGCGGGCTGGCAAAGCGGCAGACCAGCGGGCGGGTCAACGCGGACGGAAGCAGGCTCGGCGAGCGCAGCTTCGCCGCAAACGTTGAGATCCTCGACGTGGACAGCCTCGGCGGCGCGGTGACGGTGAAGCCCGGGCGCCTCGCGGGGCGGACGCTGGAGAGCAAGGACGTTTCCTACTACGGGCTCAACGCGCAGGGCGAGATCGAGTACCTGATCCTCAATGACGCCACGGGTGACCTGTGGACCTACGCGTACATGAGCGAGATCGACGACAGGAGCAAGATCGACGACAGGAGCCTCGGCATGAACATCGCCGTGAACTACACCTTCGTCACCGGAGGCAGGGAGCAGACGATCCCCAATTCCAGCACGAAGTATCCCGTCGCGGTCGGCGGCGTCGCCATTTCCTTTGACGGGGACGGCGGGGTCAGGATGATGAAGAAGCTGAGCGAGTACAAGCTGAGCAGCCTCGGCGCGGAGTGGGCCATGGCGGACAACCAGCGCGTCGCAGTTGCGGACAATGTGCAGGTGTATCTGCGCGACGGGTCGAGCTACTATCTGACGGATGTGTCCTCGGTCAACGCGCAGGACTACACGCTCACCGGCTGGCGCGATCCCTCAGGCTCCGCCGGGGGACTGATACGTGTTGTGATCGCGGTGAAGAAATGAGAAAAGACAGCTCCCGTTCCGGCCGGAACGGGAGCTGTGAATTTATGGGAATTCATCGGAGCTTTTGCGTTTTTCGCGCGGGTGTGGTATGATTTGGGAAAACGGCTGCGGGAGGCGGATTTGTGAAGGGAGAGATCAGGATGACGTACACGGTGCGGCTTGAGTCGCCTGTTGGCGGGCTTTTGCTGGCAGCGCGCGGGGGCGCGCTGGCGGGAGTTTGGATGGAGGGGCAGAAGTATTTTCCGGATTTTTCCGGAGAAGAAGTGCGCGACGGCGCGGGCGAGCCGGTTTTGCTTGAGGCGCGGCGCTGGCTGGAGGCGTATTTTGCCGGGGAGAGGCCGGGCCCCGGAGCGCTGGCGCTGGCACCCGAGGGAAGCGGATTCCGCCGGCGGGTCTGGCGGCGGCTGTGCGACGTGCCCTACGGCGAGGTGGTCAGCTATGGGGAGATTGCACGGGAGCTGGCGCGCGAGAGGGGGATCGAGAGCTTTTCGGCCCAGGCGGTCGGCGGCGCGGTGGGGCACAACCCCATCTCAATTATCATTCCGTGCCACCGGGTGGTGGGCACGGACGGAAATTTGACCGGATATGCCGGGGGAGTGGAGCGAAAGCTCTGGCTGCTGCGGCACGAGGGCGTCGATGTGTCGGGGCTGGTTGTGCCGCAGAAGGGCACGGCGCTGTGAGGCCGGTTTTGCTGTGCTAAAAGGGCGAAGGCGCGTCTCCCGCGCGTCCTGGCCGCGTAGCGGGGACTGCCGCTATTTTGCATCGAGGTCGTATAATACTGTTAAAACCGAGTCGGGCCCGTTATTTGCATCGTTGATCGAAAACGTGCCCGCTATGCGGAGCATCCCGGCCAGCCCGGAGATTGAGCGGCGGAAATCGAGATAGATTTTGACAAGCATCGTTCCGTTTCCCTCAAAAATATCCACGTCGCACTGACTGCGGCTCGTCGCCTCTATCACCTTTCTGAGAATCATATCCCTGCGGGCCTGCCCGCGCGCGAAATCCGGTTTCTCACTCCCCGGAGCCTCGAACTCCGCTTTCCCTTTCGCGCGTCCTCCCTCCCCCTCCCTCGGGTACCTCTTTGAATATATCGGCTCCGACATCCCTGAGCCCTCCTTGTTCTTTCTTTTTGCTGCTCGAATAGGGAAAAAATCGCAATTTTGTCAATTATATATCCTGTAATGATGCATGTAAAGAGAAATGTGCTTTTATAATCCTCATTGCCGGATTTATATTCAAGAGAAGATTTGTCAAGGGGAATTTCACCTAAAAGATAAAATCCCCCGATGTCAGTGATTTATTCTACAAACAGCTCATTTCTGTGATAGGAAAGGTATTCCTCCATACTTTCGTTTATTTGAAGGTCAAACCTCATGCCTTGGGATAGCCCCAGGCGCTTAATATTTTCATCTCCAATCAGAGAAGACAAAAAAATCTTGCCATCGCTATCGAATGTAATGAGACCACTGTCAAAGAGTCTATCATATGTAGCACTAAGGAGAAGCCCGTTGCTAACACTTAAGCGTTCTTTATTAGAACTAGCTGCCCATGGCTTAATGTGGCTTGCAACAAGCAACTTAGGATGTTCAATTCCCGTGATAATGCAACGCCCATTATATTTATCAATAAGAGATTTTCTAAATACACCTTGACCTCTCCGTGATTGAATGATAGCCGTTTTTTCGGTTTCAGGAATTTGTCTATCGTTCTTTATTATCTCCATATAAGCATGGTCGCCCGAGTCTTCGACTGTGGTATTAAGAAAATAGCGGTATTGTTTAAGCGCATTACTGTACCTATGTTTTTCGCGAGTGTCCTTTGTGGAAAAATCTGTATCGCTTATAATACGAGAAATTGCAAAATCAAGCTCAAACGGTGACATATTTTCAAGTGGTTTTTGTATTGTGCCTTTTTGATGCATTTCCTTCGATATTGTACCTACTGCATCAGAGTATGCAACGATAGAACTCTCAGGAAGCTCAATATTCTGAGCCAGCCAGTCAGAGAATTGAGTGCTACTATGCGTGGTAGATAATAATGCAGATGTATGATTATCGGAATCTGGATTGGCCTTCTTTTCTTCATTTGCTCTGATCGAACCCCTTTTCGATGCAATGCCTAAGATACGTGCTTTCCCTTTTATGGCGGATTTTGTTCTGTCCGATAGATGTTTTTCCCGCAATTCCTCAATGGACATTTTATTATAATGTTTTAGTAGTTTTTCAAGTTCTTCTTCAGTCCAGTCTGGACTCCTTGGTGAGCTAATGCCAAGACGACTTGCTCTGTTCCATATAGTCTGTAATGTTCTATTAGGCAGATATTTTCCCTGCAATTCTTTATTTGGCATCTTACCATAGTATTTTTTTAATTTTTCATCATCTTCTTTAGTCCAGTCTGGACTCCTTGTTAATCCGATACCAATGAGCCCTGCTTTACCAACTATTGCTGGTATCGTTCGACCAGGTAGGCATGTTCTCTGCAATTCTTCATTTGATATTTTACCATAGTATTCCTGTAACTTTTCAAGTTCTTCTTCGGTCCAATCGGGGCTCTTTGGTAATGTAATGCCAAGACCAGATGCTTTCCCGACGATAGCCTCTACCGTTCTGTCGGGTAGGTATGTTTTTTGCAATTCTTCAATTGATATTTTGCCATAGTATTCTTGTAACTTTTCAAGCTCTTCTTCGGTCCAGCCTAGGCGGTTTGCTAATGTGATGCCTAGCTCAGATGCTTTCTGCCTAATAGATTTTACTGTTCTGTTAGGTAGATATTTTTCCTGCAATTCTTTATTGGGCATCTTACTATAGTGTTCGTGCAACTTTTCAAGTTCTTCTTTAGTCCAGTTTTGGCCCGTCAATTAAACCACTTCCTTTCACGATTTCATTATAGCTAACGTGGTTAATCAAAGTCAAGCACAGAAGCCAAGGAGACGGTTAGCATACTCATCCAGGGGGCAAATAGGGATAATATTCAACTCTTGTTTTTGGATGCTGTGGTAGTAGCAAGCAATGCACAGGTATATACCCTGTGCGCCGCTTGCTGGTGACTGACCGCCCCCAAACCCTGGTTGAACCGAGCGCATCCGCTGTCGGTTCCTAAGCCGCCCCAGGCGTCTGCTCTGCTGCCCTGACCAGCAGGGGAAAGGAAGCTGCTCTATGCCCTCGCTGTCGGGCATGGAGCGCATCGGAACCGGGTATAGCCGCCCCTGGTTGAGGGTAACTGTGGAGCTGTTGCCTGGCAGGGGATACGAGGGGGGCTAATTGTCCACGCTCCTACCCGGCCTCCGGGCCGGGCGCACGGCTGCCGTCAGGCAGTACCACCTCCAGCTTGCTGGTGGTGAGTAAGTGCGCCCTTGCCGGGGGCCTATAAGAACAAGAGCGCCCCGGTTGCCCAGGACGCTCCCGATCCGCTTCTTCCTGCTGGTCGAT
>JAMPGF010000105.1 GCA_023664105.1 Butyricicoccus sp.
CGCCGTCCCAGGCGCCCGCCATGCCCGAACCCACAACCGATCCCGACGCCGAGCAGCCCCCCATACCGGAGGCCGCATCCACGCCAACGGACATCACCGCGCCCGCCGCCCCGCTTCCCGCGCTTGATACCCCCATTGAGCGCGAGGCGCCCGAATCCCTCCAGCTTCTCACCCTCGGCGCCTCCTTCACCCTCACCAACGCGGAGGGCCAGACACTCACCCACGGCGGCTCGGGTATCTCCGGCACCATGGCCTATACCCAGCAGCAGCTTCCCGACGCCGGCGGAGATGTATTTTCCGTGCTGATACCCTACAGCACCGGTTTTACCCTTGAGACCTCCGAAGTCTCCGGCGACTGGGGCTTTGAGATCCTCGCGGCCGCCTCCCCCTGGTGCCACTGCGTCGCCAGAGGCAGCGGAAAGCTGGAGGGCTTTGAATACGGGACCGGCTCCCGCCTCACCGTCCGCACCGAGCCGGGCGCGAAGCTTGACCTGACCCTGCCCATGCCCGACAGCGGCCTGGGCGAAAGCGGCTGGATATGCCTCCGCCTGACCGCGGGGGAGAGCGAGGTCAGCCTCACGACTGAGGGCAGCAGCTTTTCCTTCTCCGGGGTGGATACCGGCGCCCCCGTTCTGGTCGATTACGGCGGGCTCTATTCCGCGAACGGGCTTGACCTCACGCCCAAATCAAGCTCCGGCTCCGCATCCTTCGGCATCACCGCAAGCGGTACGGTCGGCTTCACCGCATCCTGAACCCGGGAATAGAACATTTTTTCAAAAATAAACGTCTTTCCCCTTTTTTCCCTCATATAATGGGATGAAAGGGGAAATGCTTATTGAAGGTTTTACGTTACGGAAGCCGCGGCCCCCAGGTGCAGCTTTTGCAGCTGGCGCTTGAGCGCGCGGGCTACGGCCCCGGCGGCACCGACGGAATATTCGGCGCGAAAACGCAAAGGGCCGTGCTCTCGTTCCAGTCGTCCCACCGCCTGACCGCCGACGGCGTGGCGGGCGTACGCACACACACGGCGCTGTACCCCTGGTACGCCGGCTACGCCGTGCACACCCTGCGCCGCGGCGACACGCTCTACAAAATCGCCCAGGCCTACGGCAGCAGCGTGCGCGCGCTTGAGGTCGCCAACCCCGGTATCGACCCGCTGGCCCTTCGCGTGGGCTCGTCCCTTGTGGTGCCCCTCGGCTTTCCCGTGGTGCCCACGGACATAGACTACAGCTCCTCGCTGATAAGCTTCTGCTGCCGGGGCCTTGCCGCGCGCTATCCGTTCATCACCCTGGGCGAGATGGGCAAAAGCGTCATGGGCCGCCCGCTGTACACCCTCACGCTCGGCACCGGGGATAACCGCGTATTCTACAACGCCTCCCACCACGCCAACGAGTGGATAACCACGCCGGTGCTGCTGCACTGGTGCGAGGAGCTCGCCCGCGCCTTCGCCTTCGGCGGCGAGGTTTACGGCACGCCCGCCGACGAGCTTTTGAGCCTCGCGCGCCTGAGCATCGCGCCCGCGGTCAACCCCGACGGCATCGACCTGGTCACCGGCGACCTCACCTCCGGCGGCTACTATGACCGCGCCGCCGCCATAGCCGCGGACTACCCGCGCATCGCCTTCCCCTCCGGCTGGAAGGCGAACATCCTCGGCACCGACCTGAACCTGCAATACCCCGCCGGCTGGTCCCAGGCGCAGGAGATAAAATTCGCCCAGGGCTTCGTCTCCCCCGCCCCGCGCGACTACGTCGGCGCGTCGCCGCTCTCCGCTCCCGAAAGCCGCGCGGTATACGACTACACGCTCGCCTTCTCCCCGGCGCTGACGCTGTCCTACCACACCCAGGGCAACGTAATTTACTGGAAATACCTCGACTACGAGCCCCCGGGAAGCCGCGAGATCGCCGCGCTCTTCGGCAGAAGCAGCGGCTACGCCGTGGAACAGACGCCCTACGCCTCCGGCTTTGCAGGCTACAAGGACTGGTTCATTCAAAATTACAACCGCCCCGGTTATACCATCGAAGCCGGTCTCGGCGAAAATCCCCTGCCTCTGTCGCAGTTTGAACAGATTTACGCCGCCAACCTCGGCATACTCACCCAGGGCCTCGCCGCGACGGCGGGCGGGGGCGAGCCTGCAAATTCCTGAAAAATCCGCTTTTCTCCCCGCGGCCGCGCGTTTTTACGCGCCGGCCGCGGATTTTTTGTGTTCTCTTTAAACAATTATGCCGCCGCTTTCGCGATAAAAACATGACAAAATAGCCCATTTTGCAACTTCACACACAAAAAATTCATTTTTCGCTTGAAACCGCGGGAGTTCCGGCGTATAATTAACAGTGTCGTGAATAGTCCGTTTGTTAATCCTTCATTTTTTGAGCTTGAGCAGGACTGTTCGGAAGAAATTTTCAGGAGGAAGACAAAATGAAAAAGAAATCCCTTGCGCTTATCGCGCTCGTACTGGTGATGGGCCTGCTGCTGTGCGCCTGCGGCGACAGCTCCGCCCCCGCCGACAACGCCGCCCCGTCCGACAATGCCACGGCCGTCACCCCCGCCAACAGCGACCTCGACTCTCCCGCCCCCGCCGATAACAGCACTCCCGCCCCCGCCCCCTCGGCCTCAAGCATGGTCATGGGCACCGGCGGCACCACCGGCACCTACTACGCCTTCGGCAACGTGCTGTCCGGCTACATGACCGACGCCTCCGGCGTGGCGATAAACGTCGTGTCCACCGACGGCTCCGCCGCCGACATCTACGGCGTTGACGACGGCATGTACCAGCTGGCCACCGTGCAGTCCGACGTTATGGCCTACGCCTGGGAGGGCAGCAAGACCTTCGCCGACGACGGCGAGATCAAGTCCTTCCTCGTTATCGGCGGCCTTTACGAGGAGGCCGTGCAGATAGTCACCATGGACCCCAGCATCAAGACCGTGGCTGACCTTGCGGGCAAGAACGTCTCCATCGGCGCCCCCGGCTCCGGCGTTTACTTCAACGCCATCGACGTGCTCGAGGCCTACGGCCTGTCTGAGGACAGCATCAAGCCCCAGTACCTCTCCTTCGGCGAGTCCACCGACGCCATGAAGGACGGCAAGATTGACGCGGCCTTCATCGTCGCCGGCCCCCCGACTCCCGCCATCACCGAGCTGTGCACCACCAACGGCGCGTACCTGGTCAACATTGAGGACAGCGTCGCCGACGAGCTGCTCAAGACCTGCCCGTACTACAACAAGCACGTCATCCCCGCCGGAACCTACGCCGGAATTGACGAGGATACCTACACCGTCTCCGTCAAGGCGACCATGATAGTCTCCGCCGACGCCGATGAGAACGACGTCTACAATCTCACCGCCGGCATCTTCAACAACATCGATGCCATAACCGGCGCGCACGCCAAGGGCGCCGAGCTCAGCCTCGAGAACGCCACCAGCGGCATGGCCGTCCCCTTCCACCCCGGCGCTGCCAAGTACTACGCCGACAACGGCATCAGCGTCGACAACGTAGGATAAGGCGTAAAAACATCCGTTACCGGAAAAGCTGCCGGAGCCAAAGCACTCCGGCAGCTGATTCTTATTTAGAGCCTAACCGCAAATAATCCGCACACGCCTTGCTTGCATATTTTCCGCTGTGCGGCGTTGATTTGACTTGAAAGGCACAAAGCCTTCCTGCGTCAAATCGCCTTGCACAGCAAAAAATCTGACAGCGCAATCCGCGCACGTCTTATTCGCGGATAGGCTCTTTGTACGCGGCGGAATCATGCTCTGAGTCCGTTTTGAATATCAGAAATATCAAAACTGCTTCAGAGCATTACTCCGCCTAAGCCCATACGGAAGCATGGAGGTGCTGTTATTGTCAAATAAGGAAAACAAATCCCTTAACCCCGGCGGCCTGAGCGCGGACGAGCAGGCGAACGTCGACGCCATAATGAAGAAGTACGACCGCGAGTCCAACACCCGCGTCTGGGAAGGCAGGCCCAAGCTTGTTCTCAGCGCGCTTCTTGCCGTGGTCGCCCTCTACTGCATATATGACACGCTGTTCACCACCGGACTTGTCCAGCAGGCGCGCCTTGCCCTGTTCGTGGGCATTTTCGTCGTCGTCGGCTACCTCGTCTTCCCCGCCAAAAAGGGGATGCAGCATGTCAACACCCTGCCCTGGTACGACATAATTATAATTGTGCTCACCGTCCTGGCCTACGGCTACTTCGTGCTGAACGCAAAATCCCTCATCGAAATGCGCATCAGCAAGTACGAGTGGTACCACATCGCCATCGCCATATGGTGCCTGATCAGCCTTATTGAGCTGTGCCGCCGCTGTGTTGGCCTGCCGATAATCTGTGTGGCCGCCGTGTTCATCGTCTACGCGCTGTTTATCTACCAGAGCAGCCAGATGGCGTTCCTGCGCCGCCTGCAAAGCCTGCTCAAGAGCCTGGTTTTCAGCACCGAGGGCATACTCTCCACTCCCATAAACACCTGCTCGAAATTCATCGCCGTGTTCATCATCTTCGGCGCGTTTCTTGAGCGCACGGGCATTTCCGACTTCTTCATAAACCTTGCCAACTGCGCCGTGGGCAAATACTCCGGCGGCCCGGCGAAGGTCGCGGTCATCTCCTCGGCCCTGTGCGGCATGGTTTCCGGCTCCTCGGTGGGCAACACCGTCACCACCGGCTCGGTCACCATACCCATGATGAAAAAGGCCGGGTACAAGGGCGAGTTTGCCGGGGCGGTGGAGGCCGCGGCCTCCACGGGCGGGCAGATAATGCCCCCCATCATGGGCGCCGCCGCCTTTCTCATGGCGGACTTCATCGGCGTGTCCTATTCGAGCATAATCGTGCGCGCGATACTTCCCGCCATACTCTACTTCACCGGCATCTTCATCTCCGTGCACCTCGAGGCAAAGAAGCTGGGCCTGTCCGGCATCCCGAAGGAGCTGCTGCCGGAGTTTCGCAAGCTGGTGAAAAAGTGCTTCCTGCTTTTGCCGCTCATCGCGCTGATCCTGTTTATCTCCACCAACATAATGACCATCCAGAAGGCGGCGATAATCGCCATCGGCATCGCCATCCTCGTCAGCCTTCTCAACCGCGACAACCCCATCAGCCTGCGCAAAATCTTTGAGGCCCTCTCCGCCGGGGCGCAGAGCACCATCACCGTCACCGTCGCCTGCGGCATGGCGGGCATCATCGCCGGCTGCATCACCATGACGGGCCTGGCCTCCGTGCTCAAGGCCGCCATAGTCACCGCCTCCGGCGGCTACAAGCTGCCCGCGCTGTTCATGACCATGCTGTGCTGCATCGTGCTCGGCATGGGCGTGCCCACCACGGCGAACTACTGCATCATGGCCTCGACCTGCGCGCCCATCCTCGTTGAAATGGGCGTGCCGATGATGGCCGCGCACATGTTCGTCTTCTACTTCGGCATCGTCGCGGACATCACCCCGCCCGTGGCCCTGGCGGCCTACGCCGGCAGCGCCATCGCGCACTCCACGCCCATGAAAACCGCCCTCAACGCCACGAAGCTGGCCATCGCGGCCTTCATCATCCCCTATATCTTCGCGCTCAACCCCGCCATGCTGTTCATTGACACGACCCCGGTTGAGTTTATCCTCATCGTTGTCACCTCCGCGGTCGGCATGTTCGGCGTGTCCATGGGCCTTGAGGGCTACATTTACGGCCACCTCAATCCCCCGCTGCGCATCCTCGCCATCGCCGGCGGCCTGGCGCTGATCTACCCCGGCGTCTGGACTGACGTTATCGGCATGGTCGTGGTCATCGGCATCATAGTGCTCCAGCGCGTGCTCCACGGCAGGGACACCAGCGGCACCACTCCCCACTACGACCCCGACGCGGAATAAGCGAAAAAAGTTCTCGCCGGCCTTTTTCAAAAGGCCGCGGGTGTCCAGAGGGCAGCACCCTCTGGTCGCGCCCCGCGGGGCGCGAAACTCCCCATCGTTAAAAGGTCAGGAGGGGTGTGGGGAACCCTACCAAGGGGTTCCCCACCGGTCCCGCCCAGAGGGCGGGGCCGCTTTTTTGTCTCCGCAACCCAAAATTTACATTAAGAACCTGCAAAATGCTGGCAATTTCCCCGCCCCCGCGCTATCATGGACGCGAAAACAAAAACGATTGGAGGCACACAGCCATGACAACAGGCGACAAAATCGCGAAGCTGCGCCGCGAGAACAACTACACCCAGGAGCAGCTCGCGGACATTTTCGGCGTTTCCCGCCAGTCAATCAGCAAATGGGAGAGCGGCGCCGCCTACCCCGAGGTGGACAAGCTCATCCGCATGGGGGAGCTGTTCGGCTGCACGATGGACTACCTGCTCAAGGACGAAATAACCGAGCCCTCCGCCGTCTCTCCTCCCCCGGCCGCCCCGCCGCACGGCACGAACGACATCCTCACAAGCAGCCTGCGGATACGCGAAAGGACCAGCGAGCACCGTCTCTGGGGCATGCCTCTATGGCAGGTTGGCAAAAACGCCCGCGCGGTGGTCGCCGTGGGCGTGAACGCCCGGGGAATCGTCGCCGTGGGAATAAAATCTTTCGGACTGATTTCAGTTGGAATGCTCTCCTTCGGCCTGCTCTCCTTCGGGCTTGTCGCTATCGGACTTCTGGCCTGCGGCTGTGTCGCCGTGGGCGCGCTTGCCGCCGGGTCCGTCGCGCTCGGCGTCGTCGCCGCC
>JAMPGF010000106.1 GCA_023664105.1 Butyricicoccus sp.
TTTTTTCTTGTCTGTTATTTTACCATACTTGTCTACTTTTGTAGGATACATCCAGCGGTTGGAGGGGACGGTTGAGCCGGAGAAGCAGGACGAGATCATTGAGCAGCTGAGGATGGAACTCAACAAGCCACGCAGAATCAGCCGCCTATGGACGTACCATAGGCGGCTGATTCTGCGCGGCTCTATCTTTGTATACACTGGTGCAATTTACGTCAGAAAAAACCAAGTCACACTCGATGCATACCGCGCTGCCGCGAAGCAAGCACCTACCTGGAAATCGGCGTTAAATCCATCCCCGCTTCATCAACCGCCTCAAATGGAGCCTTGCTTGTGGCAGCGTGGACTTTGCCACTAAACATTTGAGGGCTGCGCTTCATATGATTCCAAGGAACGTCTTTCAGAAAAAGCCTGCGCAGCCTCTCTCAATTCCTCACTGAAATCCTTGAGGTCATCTAAAACGATTACGCCATCATTCAGGAGCGCAAAGGGAGCCTTGTCCTGAAAAGTCTCCAGTCGCTTTTGGGAAACCGCTCCTGCATAAAACAAACCTCCAATCGAATTTGAGCTGATGAACAAATCATATCATGGCATTGGCTGTTTATATACATTTTTGTATCAAATTCTCCATACTGCCGGTGAAGATGCGCTCAATGCGGTTGGCAAGCTCATTGCCTTCGGGCTTCATGCCGCTGCCGACCCAGCGCAGGAAAAACTCCACAAGGCCGAAGGAGTACAGATTCAGAATAAACTGGCGATCCTCGGCGCTCACGCGGCCGGCGCCGGGCTGTTCGTCAAAAACGCGCTCAAGCAGGGGGCGCAGCAGGCGCGAAACGTGAACCTCAAGCAGGTATTCGTCCTTTCTCAGCGACTTGTAGACATTGCCGATCATGGCGCTGTTTTCATGAAAGTAGGCGAAAATATTACGCAGCGCCTTCTGCCAGGCCCCGACGGCTACGTTGCCCTCGACAAGGCGCCTGCCGTCGTCAATAAGTATCCACTCCAGCAGGTCGTAGACGTCGCGGAAGTGATAATAAAAGGTTTTTCGGCTGACCTCGGCGTCGTCCACGAGATCCTGGATAGTAATGCTCTCGAGCGCGCGGGTTTGCAGCAGCTTTTTCAGCGACATGGCGAGTATGCGTTTCGTGGCGTTGGACATGCTCCCTGCTCCTTTCAGCGGTTCTCCATTTGAAAATATTTTATTATATTTTGCTTTTCATGTCAACGCCGAAAAACGGTGGTGACAAAAAATCCCCAGTGTGAGAAATTTACCCAAAGCTTTTTTAGCGTGAAAAATTTTCACATTCCCTTTTTTCTGTCCGTTGTGAAATACCTCTCACGGCGCTAAGATAGGGCCATGAAAACAAAAAGGGGGGAACAAGGCATGAAAGCCATTAAATTTTTGAAGGCTGCCTTTGTCGCGGGTTCCGCAGTGTTCATTGCATCGGGCGTGTGCCTGCTGATCTGGCCAGATATATCGGTGCAGGTGATATGCTGTGTGCTGGGCGTGGCAGCAGTGCTGTATGGCATAGTGAAGCTTTTGGGTTATTTTTCAAACGACCTGTACCGCCTGGCCTTCCAGTTCGACTTGGCGGTGGGCGTATTGACGATCGTGCTGGGAGCGCTTTTGCTGATACACCCGCGGGGAGTGATTGGCGCGCTGCCTGTGCTGCTGGGGGTGTTTATCCTGGTGGAGAGCGTCCTGCGTTTGCAGACATCGCTCGACGCGAAACACTTCGGTATGCGCCGCTGGTGGACAATGCTGCTGCTGGCCGTTGGAGGGGCCGCGCTGGGAATCGCTATGCTGCTGCGGCCCTTTGAAAGCGGGCGCGTGCTGGTGCGCATGATGGGCGCGGCGCTGACAGTCGACGGGGCGGAAAACCTGCTTGCCGGACTGTACACGATAAAGGTGCCCCGCCGCTCGGAGCGCATCGAAACAGACGAGTACACGGTGACCTGACAAAAAGCAAAACATTTTCGAGGTGAGAAGAAGTGATTGAAAAAGCAGCGCACGGACTGACAAGAAAGCCGAAGCTTGTGATGACGCTGGCGATTATACTGCTCATAGCCTGCTTCATCGGCTCGGCGATGACGAGCATAAACTACGACATACTGACCTATCTGCCCCAGGACCTGGATTCCTCGCAGGGCGAGCGCCTGCTTGAGGACCCCTTCCAGATGGCGGCGACGACCATGCTCATAGTGGAGGGGATGCCCCCGGAGTACACGAATCAGCTACGCGAGCAGATAGAGGAGGTGCCCGGCGTAAACAACGCGCTGTGGATATCCAGCCTGACCGGAATACAGATACCGGAAAGCTTCCTGCCGGAGGAGCTGCGCGAGGTGTTCTTCTCGGGGGACGCCACTATGATGGTGGTGCAGTACGAAAGCGCAGGAGCCTCCGAGGAAACAATGGAGGCAATAAACCAAGTGAGGAAGCTCTGCAATGAAAAATGCTTTCTGGCCGGCTTTTCGGTGGTAATAAAGGACACGCGCGACCTGGTTGACAGGGAGCTTCCCCAGTACGTGGGCCTGGCGGTGCTGCTCTCGCTGATAGTCATGGGCCTGACAATGGAGTCCTGGCTTCTGCCCCTGGCGTTCATGGCCAGCATAGGCATGGCGATAATGTATAACTTCGGCACCAACATATTCTTAGGCGAGATATCGTACATCACAAAGGCAATAGCGGCGGTTCTGCAGCTTGGCGTGACCATGGACTACTCCATCTTCCTCTACCACCGCTATGAGGAGGAGCGGGAAAACTTCGAGGACAAACGCGACGCCATGGCCGTTGCCATACAGGCGGCGTTCACCTCGCTGTTCAGCAGCTCGCTGACCACCGTGGCGGGCTTTGTGGCGCTGTGCTTCATGCGCCTGCTGCTCGGGCGCGACATCGGGATAGTCATGGCAAAGGGCGTTGTGCTGGGCGTCGCCACCGTGGTGCTGGTGCTGCCGGCGATGCTGCTTTTGCTGGACGGCCCCATAAGCCGCCATAAGCACCGGGTGTTTATGCCGGACCTGAACAGGGCAAACCGCTTCGTGGTGCGCCACAGGATAGTTTTCCTGCTCATCTTCCTTCTGGCCTTTGTGCCGGCGATATACGGGCAGAGCCACGCGGAGGTCTACTACAAGCTTGACGAGGCCCTGCCGCAGGATATGCCGTCTATAATCGCCAACAGCAAGCTGCGCGACGACTTCGGCATGGCCAGCAGCCACTTCATCGTCATGCGCGACGACCTGCCCCACTACCGGATGAAGGCAATGCTCGACGAGATCGAGCAGGTGGACGGGATCGAGTCCGTGGTGGCCTACGACAAATTCATGTCCGATGCAATACCCGATTTTTTCATCCCCCAGGATTTGTTGAATGTTGTCAAGCGCGACGGGCTGCAGATAATCATGATAAACTCCGCCTACGAGACAGCCTCCGATGCCGTGGGCGCGCAGGTGGACGAGATAAACGCCATACTCAAAAGCTACGATCCCGACGCCGCCATGACCGGGGAGGCGGCGCTGACCAAGGATCTTATTGAGATAGCCGACGGGGACTTCAAGGTCACAAGCTACATCTCCATTGCCGCCATATTCATAATAATAGCCATAACCTTCCGCTCCATCAGTGTGCCGGTTATCCTCGTCTCGGCCATAGAGCTGGCAATATTCATCAACCAGAGCGTGCCCTACTTCGGCGGCGGCACGGTGCCCTTCGTGGCGCCTACAATAATCGGCTGCGTACAGCTGGGAGCTACGGTTGACTACGCGATACTTTTGACCACCCGCTTCCGCGAGGAGCTGCAAAAGGGAGAAAACCGAACGGCGGCCATACTCACCGCCGCCTCGGCCTCGGATTCGTCCATCATAACCAGCGCCATGGTGCTTTTCCTGGCGACCCTCGGCGTGGGGCTTATTTCAAAAATCGAGATCATCAGCAGCATATGTATCATGCTCGCCCGCGGCTCGGTCATATCCGCTGTGTGCATACTGTTTCTTCTGCCGGCGATTCTGTATGTGTGTGAGCCGGTGATAAACAAAACCAGCCTGCACTGGCGCGTGCCGGCTCCGCCGAAGGAGCACAAGGCGCTCAAAGCGGCGAAGTCCAAGGCGGAAAAACCGGCCAAGGCAAAAAGTGAAAAGAAATCCAGGGAAAAAGCTGATAATAAGCCAAAGACGGAAAAGCAGCAGGAACAGGAAAAAGTTGAAGCATAAAGGAGTGCCTTTCGATGAAAAGAAGTATAATGAAACGCGCGCTTGCGCTTACACTTACTGTGATAATGGCCGCTGGGCTGTGTAGCACTGGTGTATGTGCTGCCGGAATAAAACCCGACTGCGACGAGACCTATTACGCCACGCTGGACTATTACGGCGCAATCACTGACAGCAGCGTTGTCAAAAGCTACCGCACCTATGGCAGCAGCACCATCACCGATTACGGCAGCTACAGCTCCGTTGTAAATCTCAGCGACGGGCGCGCGCCCGTGATGAGCGACGGAAAGGTCAGCTTTGACCTGAGCGGCGACGTGCCCGACCGCTTCTACTTCGAGGGCAAGACCGAGCAGCCCTATGAGGACTTCCCCTGGTCATTGTCCCTGGGCTATAAGCTCAACGGCGTGCCAACACCTGCGGAGAGGCTCTGCGGGGAGAAGGGCGTGGTGGAGATAACCCTCGACGCCGTGCCAAACCTCAAGGCCAGCGAGTACAGCCGCAACAACCTTGTCCTCATGGCCGCGTCCGTGTTCAGCGGCGACGAGATACTCTCCCTTGAGGCCCCCGGCGCGCAGGTGCAGCTGCTGGGCAACCTCTACGCGGTGATCTACGCCGTGCTGCCCGGCGAGGAACAGCACTTCACCATAAGCGTGGGCAGCGACGATTTCAGCTACGGCGGCATGGTTTTCATGGCGATGCCCGCGACTCTGGCGCAGCTTGAGCAGATCGCCGAGCTGCGCGGCGCGAAGGAGGATGCCGAGGGCTCCTACCGCAGCATAAGCGACAGCCTTGACGCCGTGCTGGACTCCATGGACGGCATGAGCGGCAGCCTCAGCGCCGCGGCCAACGGTCTTGACAGCCTCAACTACGCCCGCGGCGCCGTCTCCGCAGGCAAGGAGCAGGTCTATGGCAGCGTGGACGCGGCCCTTGAGGCAGCGGGCGAGCTGACCGGGGGCATGGAACCCATCTCCGGCCATCTGGGAACAGCGGCGCAGGCCGTCACCGACACGAAAAATGTGCTTAATGATATGAACGATAATCTCACCGGGCTTCGTCCCGATGTGGCGAATATCAAAAAGGCCCTTGAGCGCATAAGCCGCGACCTGAATGACCTTGACGGCGCCATGAACGGCGGCGGCGACAACCGCGCGCTGGAGGATATTATGGAGAGCATGAGCGGCGATTTGCAGGCGATGAGCGACAGCCTGGGCGTGTTTTCCGGACGGCTGGAGGGCGCGGGCGTAGATCAGATAACCGAGGTCGACGGCCCTGACGGGCCCGTCTCGGTAAGCGAGATCAGAGCCGGACTGGCTCAGGTCGACGCGATTTGCGCGCAAGCTGGCATCCAGGACGCGACTGCGTTCCAGAATGCGGTCACAGCTATGGTCCAGGCGGGGCAGATCACGCCCGAACAGGCTCAAATGCTCGTGTACCTGTACACGAACAGGGACGATATAGAAAAGCAGCTCGACACGCTTGACAAGGTCAACGGCGCGCTCGGCGGGGTCAACGATAGTGTGGGCGCCATCACGGCTCCCGCGGGCAAGGTCGTGGGAGAGATCCAGGACCTCACCGGCACACTCAAAAATTTGAATGACACACTTGCCGGCGTAGCGGGCGAGGCCGGTGTGGGCGGCATGGACCAGCTTGTATCCGCCTCAGCGAATGTATGCAAAAGTATCGACGCCGCGCTGGAGCAGCTTGACGGCCTGAACGGCATACTCGACACCTACGAGCCCGAGCTGCAGACCTCCCTGAGCGAGGCGCAGGCCATCGCCGGCAGCGCAGAAAAGGCCTTGGGAGCCGTCACCGGCGCGGTGAGCGCGACGGAGAACCTCCTGCGCCAGAGCGGCGGCAGCCTTGACGCCGGCACACGGCAGACGCTCTCCTCCCTCGCCTCGCTGCTGCGCCAGTCCACAGCCGGCCTTGAGCAGACGGACAGTATCCGCCTCGCCAAGGACGAGCTTGACGCGCTGATAAGCGAGCAGTGGGACAGCCACACGGGCGAGGACAACAACCTCCTTCTCATGGATGCCAACGCCGCGCCCGAGTCCCTCACCGACAGCCGCAACGAGGGCACGGCAAGCATACAGTATGTCATGCGCAGCCGGGAGATCACGGAAGGCTCCTCCGCGCAGGAGGATTCCGGCGCGGAGCGGCAGTCCGGCCAGGGTACCTTCTGGAGCCGGGTAAAGCAGATGTTCCAGGATATCTGGAACGCGATAAAAAGCGTATTCTGACGCTCTTTTTGCCGAGTATTTTTCCCTCCGACCCAGAATTTGCATACACCGGACCAGGAGCCCCATGTGCACGGGAATTTAGCCCCACTCCGCCGGAAGGGGGCCCCACTTCAAGAAAGTAAAGAAAGGGACCTGTATAATTGGCGTAGCACAGGAAAACTGTGACTATATCAAATGGAGGTCCCACCATGCCAAACTAT
>JAMPGF010000107.1 GCA_023664105.1 Butyricicoccus sp.
AACACGCCCTCGCCGGGCCTTGTCGTCATCAGGCGGTACAGCTCCGTGTCTTTCGGGAAACGGTTGACAAACGGCACAAGGGACGCGCCGTATTTGAGCAGGCCGCAGCCCGCGTCCGCGTTGGTGACATAGCTCATCTGCTCCGGCGAGATGTTCAAAAGGCGCGCTAATTTTTCGCGGTCGGACGCCGCCTAACTGAGCATCACTACAAACTCCGAATTGGAAAGCATCGTGCTGGCCTGTACCGAATCGAGCAGATATTCCACGTTCTGCGTGATGGCCGTGGGGTATGCGCCGCGCTTGCGGAACTGCCGCCACGCCGAGTTGAAGAAGATGCCGCTCTGCTCGTTCTCGAACACCACATGAACCTCGTCGATGAACACATGGGTGCGCCGCCCCTTTTTCCAGTTGAGTGTGACGCGGTTGAGAATGGTATCGGTGATCACCAGCAGCCCCGCCGGTTTGAGCTGCGCGCCGAGGTCGTGGATGTCGAACGCGACCACGCGTTTGTCCAATTCGACCGTTCCCGCGTGTCCGAAGATGTCCAGCGAGCCGGTCGTGAACAGCTCCAGCGAGAGCGCGATTTCCTTTGCAATCGCCTCCGGCTGCTCCAGCAGCTTCTCACGCAGCGTGCAGAGCGTGGGCACCGTCCCGTTGTGCGCGGCTTCGCGGTAGACGGCGGCGGTGCAGCGGTCGATGATGGATTTGTGCTGCGGACCGACACAGCTCTTGTCAATCTGCTCAATCAAAGACATGATGAATTGGGACTTTTCCACAATCGGGTCGTACTCGCCGTAGCCGTCCACCATATACATGGCGTTGAGCCGATCCTTTTCGCCCGCCGCCATGCGGATCACTGTACCGATGTCGCTGCCCATCGCCGTGATGAGCGGGGCAAATTCTCCCTCGGGGTCACAGACGAGAATATCGTCCTCGGTGTTGAGGATCAGAAACGCGATCAGCTCTTTCGCGCTGAACGATTTACCCGAACCGGGGACGCCGAGCAGGAATGCGGACTGGTTCAGCAGGTTCTCCCGATTGCAGAGAATCAGGTTGTGCGAGATGGCGTTTTCGCCGTAGTAGATGCCGCCCTTGTCCTGTATTTCCTGCACCTTGAACGGCATGAAAACGGCAAGGCTTTCCGTTGTCAGCGTGCGTAGGGCGTCGATCTTGCGTGTGCCGATGGGCAGCGCCGTGGCGAGGCCGTCCATCTGCTGGAAAGTCAGCGGCGCGAGCTGGCACATATGCTTCCGCGCGGCTGCGAGCAACGCATCGGTGTCGCTGTCGAGCTGTTCCTTTGTGTCGGCGGTGATCGCCATCGTCAGCACGCAGAGCATCATGCGCTGGTCGCGGGCGGTGAGGTCGTCGAAAAATTCTTTTGCCTCGCGGCGCTGCAATTCCATGTTCTGCGGTACGACGGAGGAAAAAGTTGTTGTTGGCATTCTGGCGGCGCTGCCAATTCGTGATGTTCGTCTCTACGCTGAGCAGTCGGTTTTCCACCTCGCGCACGGCTTCGTCGGTCGGCACAGGCACGATGTCAATGGAGAGCATCAGGTTTCGGCCGAGGTCGGTCAGCTCCGTCACCATGCTGTCCTTGATGAAATTGGCATAGTCCTTCAGAAACAAAACGCGGCAGAATGTGCCACCGAGCTTCAGATAGTCGCTGTGCCGTTCGAGGCTGTCCGGGCAGAGGGCGTCACGGAAGTCATGTCCCTTGTGTGTGAGGTCGCGCGCGTCGAAGTGAAAGCATTCCGCCTCATCGGGGCGGAAGAAATCGTGCAGCACGCGCAGGCGCTCCGCTGCGTCCAGCGCCGTGCATTTCGAGCCGAGCGCCGCGAGACGGGAGGCAAAATCCGCGCCGGTACGCAGGAAATAGGCGCGCGCCTCCTCGATGTTTTTCTTTACGACGGACACGGTGAGATACTTCTCCTGCATGACGCCGTTCGCGTCCGCGGCCTTGTCGAGTAACATCTGGTTGTATTCGTTTCGGTACACATCGCGCCGGTCGTTCCGCATGGGCATCAGCACAGACTGCGCGAAGTTCGCGCGGTTCATGCGCCGGTTGTTGACGGTGAGCTTTGTCGTCGCGCCGCTGTCGAGGCTGTTCAGCAGCTCGGAATAGGCGCGGAACATCGTCTCCTTGTCCTCGCGGCTTGCGACAAGATAGTTGACATCGGTGAAGCGGAAGGTCTTGGAAAAGCGGTTCCCCGCGAGAAAAATGCCGTCGCTCCAGACGCAGCGGATGGGCAGCACATCCTGCACGCGGCGCGGGATTTTGTACCGCTCCCTGTCCTGCAAGAGCAGGCTTTTCAGCGTTTTCATCATGTGCGCGCACCATTCCCTTTCTGCTCGATGAGCGGCTCATACAGATTGACCGACACAAACGACAGACGCTTCGGGCCGATCACCTCCGAGCGTAGCCACGCCAAAAGGAATTGCTCCGCCGACATGCCGTGGTAAGTGAAGAAGCCCAGCGCCGCAAAGGGAGCCGCGCCGAGGATGCACAGCCATGACACCGTCCCCGTGCCAAGCGCGTCGCCGAGCAGAAAATACAGCCCCACGGCGCTGAGTACCGCCTGCAATGAAAAAACGGACTGCCGCATGGACAGCCCGAAAAAGAGGGATTCCGTAAAAGAACGGATCTCCCGATTGATTTTGATTTCCACAAACAGTCTCCTTTTTACAATGGAAAAGCGCCGCTCTCACAAAGAAAGCGGCGCGGGTAATTTGAGCGCGTCTGAATTGGATCAGGATAAAAGCCAGCCGTAGTCCTGACGGCAGTCGAGGATATAGTCCACATATACCGTATCTTCCCGGACTTGATACAACACGAGATACCATTTTTCCACATACATCTTTCGATATTGGTTGGGCGTGATATATTCCTCCTGCAAAAAAGGGAAGCGCTGCGGCATTTGAGACAAGGAGCGCAGGGCGGCCATGAGCCGTTTTCTTGTTTCCTGTGCCGCAGCCTTATCCACCCGTGCGATAAAGCGGACGTGTGCGCCCAGCATTCGCTTCGCGCGGTCAGAAACGACCACCGCGTATTTCTTTGGTTCACTCATAGGGCTACGCCTCCGCAATCACTTCTTCCAGATAAGCGTCCAGCTCATCGAGCGTGCAGCCCTGTACCCCGCGTGCCCGATCTTCCTCAACGGCCAGCAGCTCCTCGCGCAGCCGGAGCATTTTTTCGCGGCGCTCGTAGGTTTCAATATCCATCACGACAAGATCACCTTCGCCGTTTTTGGTGAGGAACACCGGTTCAGCTGTTGTTCTGCAAAGATCGGCAATTTCGTTGTAATTCTGGCGGATCGCCGCCGATGGACGGATGTTCATTCAAATACACCTCCTATAATGCGGATGATAGTAATATTTTAACTATATGATACCTGTATTTGTGCAGGAAGTCAAGCGGATATCATAGTCCCATCATTTCTCTGACAACATGATCGCTCGCCTTAATTGTGCCGACGAGGATGAGCATATTGAAAATGAGCTTGCCGATATAGTCCCACACCATCGTCACCGCGGCGGCGCTCACATCCACAGCGGGCGGGGCGGAGGCGAACAGCGAAAAAATGACGCAGGAAAGCACGATGATCGCGCCCTCCATGCAGACAGCGGCATAGCTTTTAAGGAAGCTCCTGCCGATGTTCTGCGTCGGCTCGCCCGCGAATGACGCCAGCGGGATGGGCGCGATGGCGGCATAGAGATAGAGCTTGAAAAAGCGCCCGTAGACGGTCAGGATCATCACAAAGGAAAGCACCGTGACGACCAGCCCGCCGATCAGCGTGACCGCCCACAAGGGGATGCTCTCGAAAAAGCCGCAGCTTTCAATCGCCGTGATGATTTCAGCAGGCAGTACGGCCTGCTGCGCTGCGCCGGTGCCCGCCGCCGTCATGATCGTGGAGACAAGCCCCTGCGCAATGCGCAGCAGCGCGAGCATTCCCTCAAGCCCGTAGGTGACGGCGGCTTTCGCCAGCGCGAAGCGGATAAACAGCTTCAGCGCCATCTCGGGACGCTTCATCTCCGCAAAGCTGCCGCACGTTTTCATGATGCCGACGACGAAGAACAGCACGAGCAGCGCGAGAGCGACGGCCTGCAATGCGCCGTGGATGGCAACCATCGCGTTCCAGATCGCGCCGCCCTGAAACGCGTCGGGCGGCTGGGACAGCAGCGTCCAGATCTCCGCCAATTTCTCGTTCCATGTGTTCAGCGCATTTTGCAGATTCTGCACGACCCAGTTGTCGCTCATCGCGCATCACGCCCCGATTTCTCCCGGATGACGCCGTACACATCGTCCACAAAATACCGCCCGACGAACGGATTGAAAATCGCGTGGCACTTTACGCCGTTGTACTCGGCCAAATAGTCGTTGTCGCCGAGGCGCTTCACAATCGTCGCTTCGCCGAGCATATGGCTTTCACCCTGCTTGAGGGAGTGGATATAGCACTGACATTTTTCCATTTTCATCAGCCTCCCGTAATCAAGGTCAGAATCTCGCGGGCAAAGGTAATGACAACGCCGCCCGCCAGCGTCAGAAAGCCGTTGGAGCGCTGGCTGGGGTCATGCGACTGAAGTGATAACCCCACCTGCACAATGCCCCAGCCGAGCAGGATCATGCCGACCGTGCGGATCAGCGAGAAGATGAAATCGCTCAGATTGCCGATCACGGTCAGCGGGTCGCCGTCGGCAAAGGCGGGTGCGGAGCAGGCAAGCACCAGCACAATCGTCAGAACGCTGACACTGTACATACGGATGGCTTTTTTGGTACTGCCCGCAGACAGTTCTTTGCGGTTTTTGTTCGTATTCGTTTGTTTTTTCTCCAATTTCTTCATCTTGTTTTCTCCCATCAATCAAAGTTCAAAAAGTTGTTCCAATTCTTCCTCGCTCAGCAGCTCAAACGCTGCTTCGTCGGAATCGGCTTCGGGTACATCTGCCGACACGGTGTCGTCTGCCCATGTGAGCGACGCGACGGCCAGCGGCGTGCCGCCGTGCGCGTAGGGCGGCGCGTTCCCGTCCGTCGTCAGCGCCACATTTGGGTGTTTCAGAATGTCGTACTTTTCATCGAGGATAGGCCGCTCACCGCGGATAAACAGCAGCGCGTAACGGTTGTCGAGCATCCGTATCTCGGCGGCGTCCAGCAGCTCGCGCCCCGATTGCTGGTAGTTGGTGGAGTAGCTGCCGCCGCGCCCAGACGATTTCCCATAGGTGTTGGTGTCGATGGTTTCCCTGCCGAGCAGCTCTGACACATACTTGTGCGTACTTTGCTCGTTGCCGCCCAAAAACAGAAATTCATCGCAATTTCCGATCAAGGATTCCCACTGCTTTTCAAACAGCGCTTTCATCTGCGCGATATTTTGCAGGATGATCGACACGCTCACATTGCGTGAACGCATGACAGCGAGGATTTTGTCAAAATCATCGGGCAGGGCAAGATTCGCAAACTCGTCCATCAGAAAATGAACAGGGACAGGCAGTGCGCCGCCGTATTTGCGGTCGGCCAAATCAAAAAGCTGCTGGAACAGCTGCGTGTAGAGCAGCGACGCCAAAAAGTTGAATGACGTGTCGTTGTCGGAAATGAGCGCGAACAGCGCCACCTTCTTTTCGCCCAGCGACGGCAAATCCAGCTCGTCCGTCATGGTCAGCGCCGCGAGGCTGTCGAGGTTGAATTTCTCCAGCCGCGCAGCCAGCGTGATCTGGATAGATTTCAGCGTCTTGGCACTGCCGGAGCGGTAGTCCTTGTAATACTTCACGGCGATATGCTCCGGCTCGCGCATCTCCAACCGCTCAAACAGCTCGTCGAGCGGCGACTGGTAGCCGTCGTCATCCTCGCGCACCTCGCCCGCGCGCAGCATCTCCATCACCATCGGAAAATTCTGCTCATCGGGCGGCGCTTCGTGGTGCAGATAGAACACGAGCGCCAGCAGCAGCATCTGCGCCGCTGTGTCCCAAAAGGGATCCTGCGACTGCGCGCCTTTTGGCGTCGTTGCCTTAAAGAGATTGGTCACAAGCCGCTGCACGTCGTTGTCACTGCGCAGATAGACGAACGGGTTGTAGCAGTGGCTCTTTTCCATGTGGAGCAGGTCAAGCACGCGCACCTCATAGCCCTTGGCTTCGAGCAGATGCCCTGTGTCGCGGGCGAGTTCCCCTTTGGGGTCAAGGACAACAAACGAGGTATTCGCCTGACACAGATTGGGCTTCGCGAAGCAGCGCGTTTTGCCCGCTCCGGAGCCGCCGACCACGACGGTGTTGAGGTTGCGTTGGTGCTTTCTGCCGTCCAGTCCCATGCAGACGTGCTGCGTGAACAGCTTGTTTTCAGACGGCGGGCTTTGCCGGTACGTTTTGTTGATGGCTCTTGCTTCGCCCCATTTGGCGGAGCCGTGTTCCGTCCCGCGCCGGTAGTTGCGGCGGCCTGACGCGTATACGCCCACGCCCAGCCCATAGGCGCACAAAAAGATAAGGATAGTTTTTGCACTGTCCCCGCAAAGTGAAATGTTGAGCGGCGCGTTCATCGCGCTGGGCAGTCCCGCGAGAATCGCGGGCAGACCGCCTGAAACATAGGGCGCGGTCAGCAGCGCCAGCCAAGTCACTGGCAGGATACCAAATATACAAAGCGCT
>JAMPGF010000108.1 GCA_023664105.1 Butyricicoccus sp.
GCAGGTGGCTTTGCGATTGGAATTTCCTCCTTTGTTCGGTTTTCAGGGCGCAGTAAGTACCCCCTTCCGCCGGTAAGCTGCGCAAAAACGATACCGGGCTTTGGGCCTTGGATTTTTGAGCGGCGCGGTGCGGATTAAAGTTCTTTTTGCTTCTTTTTCTTACAAGAAAAAGAAGGAGTTGGTGTCAATAACGGTGAGGGTCCACCCGTTCCCATTCCGAACACGGCAGTTAAGCTCACCAGTGCCGACAATACTTGTCTGGAGACGGACTGGAAAGATAGGTCGATGCCAACATAAAAACTCCTGATCTTGTGGTCAGGAGTTTTTTCATGTCTTTCACCCTGCAAAATGCATGCCCGGCATCACTCCGCGGGCGCGAACGCCATGTAATGGAATGTCATCCCGGATAAGTTGAGTGTCGCGGCGTTGCCTGAGCCGGTCTCCTGCAGCGTGACCGTTGTGCCGCTGATGTATATTTTATTATAGTAATCGCCGCTGCTATGCGCGAAGAAGTATGCCCCGTCTATAACAAAGCCGTGGTAGGTCTGGTTATTTGACTTGTCTTTCTGTATGAGGAGGTACACCGGCCGCTTGGGAAAGGTCAGCACGCATGTCTTCGAGCCGGTCCCGGTGTAGTCGCCCGTGTAAATCTCGCAGTTGCCGCGCGTGACATTGAGGCTGCCGACGGCCTCGTCAAGCTTGTTGAAGTTGTCGTTGAAGTCCTCGCAGACCACAGGGTCCGTGCGCACCCAGGAGTGCAGCTTCAGATTTGGTGTTTTGTTAGTCGATGACATAGTTTTCCCTCCGAAATCAAATTTGCTCCGCGTTCTCATCCGCGCCTGCCATAGCCGCGAGCTTTGCGGCGGCGGCACGGCCCACGTCGTCGTCGCCGACGCCCGTGACAACGCCGCCGCGCAGCCTCAGCGTTATCCATGGCAGGAGAGCGAGCGCCCTGGCCTCGAGCTTTTTCGGGATCTCCGCCCAGCCCTCCGGCACCGCGTCCAGAGCGGGATAAATGACCTGGTTTGCCCTCGCGCCGCTTTCCTCAGTTTCAAGCTTGACAATCAGCATTTTTTATACCTCCCAAAAAGTCTTTTCATAAATACCCTCCCCGGATACTGCAACGTGAGCAGCAACATATGCAACAAAAATGAAAAAACCGCCGCCCCGATAACGGGACGGCGGTTTTTTGCGGTGCGCGCTCAAAGCTTCTCCGCGACAGCCCTGGCGCAGCGCTGGCAGATCTGTCTGCCCTTGAATTCGATCAGCTTCTTGGACTCGCCGCAGAAAGAGCAGCCCGGCTGATATTTGCGAAGGATGATGTCCCCGCCCTCGACGAAAATCTCCACTGTGTCCTTTTCGGCGAGGCTGAGAGTGCGCCGAAGCTCGATAGGAAGGACGATTCTTCCCAGTTCGTCCAGCCTGCGTACTATTCCTGTTGACTTCATTTTTCTCCCTCCAGGCAGCGCGGCGGACGTGGATGCCGCCGAAAATGCTGCCGTACCGCAAAGCGTAATTTATGCAAAAAGTATATATTAGTCAGGGCGTAAAGTCAACTCGAAAAGCAAAAAATGCCATTTTGCAACAAAAATTGCAAAAAAATGCCTCCGAGTTTAGCAATCATCCCCATGGGATTTGGGCAGGCAAAATTAAACGATTTAATTAGCAGGAAAATGCTGTAAAATCAAGGCTTTGGGGCGCAGAAAAACGAAGCGTTTTGAGTGTCTCCCGCCATTTTTAATGAAAAATCAATAGACAAATTAGCATACACAGCGGCTGGTGGAGCAAATAAATCCAGATTGTTTTACTGCCCAAAACCGACAGGCAGGGCAGCTTACGCTGCGCGCATTTTTGCCATGGAATATGCTTCACGAATATCCGGTTAAAGTAAAAACCGCATAAGTACAAAAAAATCCACGGGAAAATTGGGAAATAATCGCTTGAATAGAAGCCCTCATACGGGAACCCAAAAGGAGTAAGAATCTTTATGCTGTAAAAAAGGCCGGGGACATGGATTTGCGGCAGCCCGGGCAATCCGATCCGGCCGAATTGAATTTGCTTGCAAAGCAGGAACAGCGAAAAGCAAATTGCCATTCCAAGGGCGGCAGGGATTTTCCTTAATTGCTTTTCCAGAGGAAGAATAAGCAGGATCGCGCATCCCATAAAATTCAGTATCCCGAACAAAATTCTCTGCGAAGGCGTGAAAAGCAAGGTAATAAATGAAATGAGAAATCCGAAAAGATTGAACATCACTCCGCGCCGAAAATTCTTTTCTTTTGCCCATGTCCACACAAAACCGGAGACAAAAATGAACGTCCAGCATATCATCTGCTGCCAGGTATGGATAGCCGGAAGGCCATACCACGCCGGGGATTTTCCATACACAATAAACACATCGTATAAAAAATGAAATATAACCATATTGATAATTGCGGCGCCCCGTATCCCGTCAACAAAACGGTAGCGTACCGTATTTTCCCGCATACTGTAATCCTCCTGTCCAATCCCAATAATAAAGTGCCGGGGCTGTTCATTCTTCGGACAGCCCCGGTTTTTTTGCCTTATTGCAGATTCAGCTTCTTCTTCAGCAGCACCGAACTGACGAAGAACATCGCCGCGCACATGACCAGCGTCTCCGCCAGCAGTATGCCCAGCGCGATGTTCGCGCCGGTAATCGAGTCAAGCCCCCGGAACACCTCGCCGGAGTCGAGGATCCTGTCGAAATTCGCCTCGCCCAGCAGCTGCGTGACGAAGGACTCGGCGATCTGTATCCCGAAGTAGGCGCCGATGCTGGCCCAGACGCGGTGGCGGCTGGCCAGCTGCCCTATGCACATCGCCGCGTAGGCCATGAGCACGAACTGGCAGGTCTCAAGGATAAGCTCCGCGATAAGCTCGACGAAGAACAGCACCGTCTGCCCCAGATAGCCGTTCCGGCTCAGCCAGCCTATGCCCTCGCGCAGCGACGAGAAGACCTCGCGCAGCTCGCTCCAGCCGAACTCGGGCAGGCCCATGAAAATGGCGAGCATGGACACAAGGCTGACGATCATCCCCGCGATTATCCACACGGCGCTCGTCCCCGTCTTTGCCAGCACATGCTGCCAGGGATCGACGGGCAAAACGTTCATCAGGTAGCCCTCGCGCCCCAGCAGGTTGGAGTAAAACCGCCGCACGACCACCACCAGCGTCACCACCCACACGGCGGTGAAGAGCATGACCATCAGCATGGTCACCAGCACGAAGAGTATGCCGCTGATCTCCACGTCGGCGTTGTAGAAAAAGTGCGACACCAGCGACATCAGCAGCAGCGCGGCGTACATCGGCAGGAAAATGCGCCCCGTCGCGCCGAACTCGTATTTGAAAAGCTTCCTCAGCATGCGAACACCTCCCTGAATAGCGCGTCGACGCTCTTGCCCTCGCGCTCGCGCAGCTCGTCGGCGTCGGAGTGGAGCATGACGTGCCCGTCCTTGAGGAAAATGACCTCGTCGAGCACGCTCTCCACGTCCGCGATCAGGTGCGTGGAGATGAGCACCGTGCCGTTTTCGCTGAAATTGCTGATGATCGTGCGCAAAATGTAGTCCCGCGCCGCGGGGTCGACGCCGCCGATCGGCTCGTCGAGCAGGTACAGCTGGGCGTTCCGGCTCATGGTCAGCACGAGCTGGGTCTTCTCCCGGTTGCCCTTGGAAAGGCTTTTCAGGCGGTCGCGCGCTCCGAGGCCCAGGCTTGTGAACATCTCCTTTGCCTTCTCCCGGTCAAAATCCCCGTAAAAGTCCGCGAACATGTCCGTCAGGGCGCGCAGATCCATGTAGTCGGGCAGGTAGTCCGCGTCCGGCAGGTAGGACACCTTCCCCTTCGTCACCGCGCCGGGGGCGTCCCCGTCGATTAAAATTTCGCCCGCCGTGGGCGTGAGCAGGCCGTTGGCCAGCTTGATGAGCGTGGTTTTGCCGCTGCCGTTGGGCCCCAGCAGGCCCACGATGCGCCCGCGCGTCAGCGTCAGGTCGACGTTATCCAGCGCGCGCGGGCCGCCGTAGCTCTTGGCGAGGCCGCGGCAGATAAGCAGCTCGTTCATACTCTCTCCTCCTTCTCTAAAATCGCAATTATCTCGCTTTTTTCGTAGCCGAGCTTCCTCATTTCCCCCAGGAAGCGGTCGATTTTCTCCCGCGCCAGCTCGCCGCGCAGCGCGGCGATGCTCTCCGGGTCGTCGGTCACGTACCGCCCCGAGGTGCGCTGGCTGAACACCAGCCCGCGCCGCTCCAGCTCCGACATCGCCCGCTGCATGGTGTTGGGGTTGACGGCGGCGTCGTTAGCCAGCTCGCGCACGGCTTCCATGCGGCTGCCGGGCGGGTAGACGCCCGTGACGATGCGCGTTTGCAGCTGCTCGACCAGCTGGGCGTAAATCGGCCTGTCCCCGCTGAAGGTCCATGCCATTTCCCTTCCTCCTTCCGTGTGTTATTGTACTAAGCGACTAATACAATAACACATCCCCCGCCGCCTGTCAATAGCCCCGGTGAAATTTTCCGGAAAATTTTTTAACCTACGTCATAATGCGCAAAAAAGGCTCGAAAGACAGTACATTTTGACAATATTTTTCAAATTCGCAAAAAAAGTAGTGCAGAACGGCGCGTTTTGTTGTATAGTTAATATGAGCAAGAAGGCCAAAAAAAGAGACAGGCCCGCCGGGAAGGCGGGCCGCGGGAGTAACAAAAGGAGAGTGTCTGTCCTGGGTATTTCCAATGTGATAACGCTTCTGGGCGGCGTGGCGCTGTTCCTGTTCGGCATGTCGCTGATGGGCGACGGGCTGAAGAAGGTCGCGGGCAACCGCCTGGAGATAATTTTGTACAAGCTGAGCAACACGCCGCTCAAGGGCGTGCTCCTCGGCACGGCGGTCACCGCCGTAATACAGTCGTCCTCGGCGACCTCGGTCATGGTCGTCGGCTTTGTCAACTCCGGGATGATGAAGGTGCGCCAGGCCATCGGCATCGTGCTCGGCGCCATCCTCGGCACCAGCGTCACCGCCTGGATAATCGCCCTTTCCAGCTTCAACGGCTCGGGCTGGGTATCCCTGCTCTCGACCGCCACAATTTCCGGCGTCGTCGCCGTGGCGGGCATCGTGCTGTACATGTTCTCGAAAAAGCAGAGCCATGTCCACGTCGGGCGCATTTTCCTCGGCTTCGCCGTGCTGATGTACGGGATGCAGTCGATGAGCTCCGCCGTCTCCCCGCTGCGGGACAGCCCGGCCTTTGTCGGACTCATCACCACGTTTTCCAACCCGCTCATCGGCATTCTCGTCGGCGCGGTGTTCACCAGCGTTTTGCAGAGCGCCTCGGCCTCCATCGGTATTTTGCAGGCCCTGTCGGCCACGGGCGCTATCGACTTTTCCGTGGCGCTGCCGGTCGTCATGGGCATCGCCATCGGCGCGGCCGTGCCGGTGCTGCTCTCCACCCTGGGCGCGGATGTCGACGGCAAGCGCACCGCCTGCGCCTACCTGCTCATCGACATCATCGGCGTGGCGGTCTGGAGCGCGGTTTTCTACCCGCTCAACGCGGTGCTGCACTTCTCCTTTGCGGACGCGGCTATGACCGCGGTGAGCATCGCGCTTCTGAACTCGGTGTTCCGCTTTTCCATGGTCGTGGTGCTCACGCCGTTTATCCCCGCGCTGGAAAAGCTCATCAGCGCGATAATCCGCGACAAGGGGGACAGGCCCGCGGATGCGGAGGCGGACATAACGCTCAGCGAGCCGGCGCTGGCGCGGCTTGAGGAGCTGTTTCTTGCCCACCCCGCCCTGGCTATCGAGCAGAGCCGCGCCGCCGTCAACGCCATGGCCCGCCGCGCGCAGCAGAGCCTTGTGGGGGCCTTTGCCCTGCTCAAGGACTACAGCGACGAGGATTTTGAAAATGTCCACAGGCTCGAGGACATCGTCGACATCTATGAGGACCGCATCGGCACGTATCTGGTGAAGATCACCGGTACACAACTGAGCGAGAAGCAGACGGAGGACATGTCCAAGTTCCTGCACACGATAAGCGACTTTGAGCGGATCAGCGACCACGCGCTGAACATCGCCGAGAACGCGCAGGAGATTTACGAGAAGAAGATCGACTTCTCCGACGAGGCCAAGCACGAGATCGAGGTCATCACCGCGGCGGTATCGGAGATAGTCGCCCTGTCCTTCGACTGCTTCATCGGCGGCGACACCGAGCGCGCCTACCGCGTCGAGCCGCTGGAGGAGCTCATCGACAACCTCTGCTCGGAGATGAAGCTGCACCACGTCGGGCGCATAAAAGAGGGTATCTGCACGCTCACGCACGGATTTGTGTTCAACGACCTGATGAACAACTACGAGCGCGTGGCCGACCACTGCTCCAACATTGCTGTGGCGATGATCGAGCTGGAGTCCGACGCGTTCGACACCCACCAGTACCTGAGCAGCCTCCGCGAGCTCCGCTCGCACAGCTTCGACAAGTATTTCGACGAATATCGGAAGAAGTTTTCGGTTTGATGCTAATTCTCGATTGAAGGCTCCATCGGGAATTAGTATTGACCGGGGAACGGTATGAAAAATTAACTCCCTTTTCGGAAAAGTGTTCTTAATTATCTACTCTATAAGCCGAAATTTGGGA
>JAMPGF010000109.1 GCA_023664105.1 Butyricicoccus sp.
GAAGTTTCCCGTAATTTGCTAACCAGTAATCAGCCCCGTTTTCTCCGTCCTTTGTTGCCCCGCCGGGCAGGATCGCCTCCATTGGAAGTATATCACATCTGCACCCATAGTGTAAAGGGGGTACCTCATCGGGGCGCTCATTGGCAGGGTATATTTTGCCATGATGATTGCGGCATTGTTTGCAGAGCTTTATATCGAGTATAGCCCTCCAGTATTTCCATCGAGTGCTTGGAGTCGTCTCCGGGAAAAATGTGTCCAGCAGACCCTTGAGCTGACATACGGATTGCGTTCCTGCGTAAGCGTATCCGCCTGTTTTCCTAACATACATGTTTTTTCCTCCTTGTAAAGCTAAAAATGTCCTTCTACTAATAGCGGCACAAGGAGGGCAACGTTGCATATTTTTATGCAACAAAATCTTAAAAAGAGCAAATCCGACAAATTCCTTGTCGAAATTTGTCGGATTAGCTGGCACCCCCGGCGCGACTCGAACGCACTACATTCCGCTTAGGAGGCGGACCCTCTATCCTGGTGAGGTACGGGGGCGTATTGAATTCGGTTTTTCTATTTTACCCCATGCGCGCGAAAAAGGCAAGGACTTTTTCACGATTGTTTTTTCGCAAAATCTGCGCTTCGCGCAACGGAAATGCGTGGAGCGTGAATTTTTTTGCCACGCGCGGAAAAACTACTGCAAAACAAATCTTTCGGAGGCTTCAAATGTCAGGCAAGCATATCGGAAAACAAACCGTTGCCCTGCAAAACCCGCCGTGTATCGCGTCCGGCGCGGCGGTCGTGGGGAAAAAAGAAGGCGAGGGGCCGCTGCGCGAGCGCTTTGACTACATCAGCCAGGACTCCTACTTCGGGCAGAAAAGCTGGGAGAAGGCGGAGAGCACCATGCTCAAGCAGTGCTTCGACCTGGCCTGCGACAAGGCGCAGCTCGCCCCGTCGTCGCTGGACTATATCTTCGCCGGCGACCTGCTCAACCAGTGCGTCGGCTCAACCTTCGCCGTGCGCGAGTCCAACGTGCCCTTCTTCGGGCTGTACGGCGCGTGCTCGACCATGGCCGAGAGCCTGTCCCTGGCGGCGATGACCATCGACGGCGGCTTCGCGGACACGGTCTGCGCCATGACCAGCTCGCATTTCTGCTCGGCGGAGCGGCAGTTCCGCCTGCCGCTGGAGTACGGCGGCCAGCGCACGCCCACGGCACAGTGGACCGTCACGGGCGCGGGCGCGCTGATACTCAAAAACTCCGGCAGCGGCCCCCACGTCACGCACATCACTACCGGCAAGGTGGTCGACGCGGGCGTGACCGACACCAACAACATGGGCGCGGCCATGGCACCCGCGGCCTATGAGACGCTGAAAACCCACTTTGAGGACACGGGCCGCGCGCCGGGCTACTACGACGCGGTGATAACCGGGGATCTGGGCGTGTTCGGGCATGACGTGCTGGCCGAGCTCTTCGCCGGGGACGGGGTGCAGTTCAGCAACATTTTCACCGACTGCGGCGTGCTCATCTTCAACGTCAGGCTCCAGGACACTCACGCCGGAGGTTCGGGCTGCGGCTGCTCGGCCAGCGTGCTGGCGGGGCACATTCTCAAGTGTATGCAGGAGGGCCTGTGGAAGCGGGTGCTGTTCGCGGCGACGGGGGCGCTGATGTCGCCGACGACCTCCATGCAGGGCGAGACGATACCCGGCATCTGCCACGCGGTCGCGATAGAAAACCTTAAGGAGGCGGGATAAGATGGAAGCTGTTTTACCTTATATCAAATGCTTTATTGTCGGCGGGCTGCTGTGCGTGATCGCGCAGATCCTTATAGACAAGACGAGGCTCACCCCGGCGAGGATACTCACCTGCTATGTCGTGGCGGGTGTTCTGCTGGGCGCGCTGGGGCTGTACCAGCCGCTGGTCGACTGGGCGGGAGCAGGCGCGACCATCCCGCTGACGGGCTTCGGGAACACGCTTGCAAAGGGCGTCAAGGAGGCGGTTGCGCAAAAGGGCCTGCTGGGCGCCTTCACGGGCGGCTTCACCTCCGCCGCCGGAGGCATATGCGCGGCGATTTTCTTCGGCTATCTCGTGGCGCTGGTGTTCCGCCCGGGGGATAAGAATAAATAACAGTTTTAATGGAAGCCTGTTTTCAGACTTCCATTAAAACTATTTTTCCTTATAATACAGCATACAGTGGCAGTAGCCCTCGAACTCGGGGTCATCTATCTGCTCGCGGAACTCGCGGCACATGCATTTTGTCTCATCTGTCCTCTCGAGCCGGCAGGGGCAGTAGCCGCCCTTTTGGCTCAGGCCCTCCCTTATCGAGCGCACGATGTCGGGGTCGTCGTTTAGGCGTATTTTCACGCTTGATACCTCCTGTTTTCAAATCTTTACTAAATCTTTCCAAAGTTAGCTGCAACGGCAGTTTTCTTTTATGGCGGGAAATGGTATTATACGCATGATAGCACAAAGCGGGAGGAAAATAAATCGTGAAATCGCGCGCATCCAGCTCTAAACCCCGCATATTTTTTGCGGTTTTGCTCGCCGCGATTGTGCTGGCAGGAAGTATTACGGCTGTTCTGTCGGCCATTGCGGCGGATCAATATTGGAACCAGCCCCATTTGCAGAATGCCTTGCTGGATATCAGCGGGTACGGCGGGCATATCGGCCAAAGCGATTCCGGCCTTGATGAAACAAAAAGCATTGTGCATGAATGTAATGAAGAGGCAGTCCCGATCAGCGAGGAACTGGGAGGCTTCTTCAATACCTGCAACGCAATGATAATTGATACCTTTCAGGACCTCTACGGAGTTGATGTCAGCGAAAAGCTCAACACGCTCCAAATTATGGAATCTGCTTATCCGGAAAGTGTTTCAGAAATGGTAGGCGGTTCACATTCCAGCAGCTTTCCAAACAAGCTGTTTTTGAATAAAGCGCTTCTTGACGTTTTTCGCTCTGATATGGCCGGCGGGAAAACATTAGATGTCGCAAGCACGGAATTTTCCGCCAAAATGCTCCGAACGGTATATATTCATGAGGCCATGCACTATCTGGGGTTTAACAGCGATTCAGGCTTTGATCATTTTATAGAGGCGTTCGCGGAATGTCTCAGCGAAAAGGTGATGAACCACAGCGGGATAAAATATGAGAGCATCACCGGCTATGCCTCCATCCAGGGGTTTGCGGCTCAAATCGCGGAATGTGATCCGGAATTTATCAGGAATGTCCTGACAATGGATGATTTTGATATGGGCAAATACTTCAACAGCAAGCTGCAAAGCCGGGACGGCGTCAATTATGCGGAATACTACGATAAAATGATTGGCCTTGTTCGCTCCGAAAGCACTGAAAATCCGGGACGGATCGCGTTCTATACTCAATATTTGACATATGAATACTGCAAGGCCGCCAGCGGCAGTGCAAAGGACATATTAAGGGAACATAAGAATGGCGCGGTAATGCTTTTTGAAATCAGGTGGATGCTGAACCTATACTGAAAGAAACTGTGAATTTACATTTGATACCTTGACAATAATCCGCGCGGGACGGATAATAATATATACTGATTATACTGCAAAGTGAGAAGAAAATAAACACATTAAAAAATCGGCCCTGGGCCGGGAAAAGAGGTAGAAAAATGGCGGTAAAACAGCTGACAGCCGCGAATTTTGACGAGGTGGTAAACGGCAGCGCCGTTCCGGTGCTGATTGATTTTTACGCGACCTGGTGCGGGCCGTGCAAGATGCTCTCGCCGATAATTGAGGAGATAGCCGGGGAAAGCGCGGACAAGCTTACGGTCTGCCGCGTGGACGTGGACGAAGAGGGCGCGCTTGCCGCGCGCTTCGGCATCAGCGCGGTGCCGACGCTCATCGTGATGAAAAACGGCGAGGTCAGCAATATGGCGGCGGGATACATGCCGAAAAGCCAAGTCCTGGCGCTGATATGACAGTCTGAAGGGCCGCCCGGAGGGGCGGCCCTTCAGCGCGCGGGAGGGGAATAGTATCAGCTATCGCGCTCCTCCTGTTCCTTATATTTGCGGTACTGCCCGATCAGCCCGTCGTATTTCCGCCCGGTGACTTGAAAATATATGTCGAAGCCCACGGCCATGACGGCGATAATCAGAAGGAAAATGCCCGCGAACATCAGCCAGCCCGCCGCGTTCCCGCGTGGGAACCACCCCATTTTCCACGCCGCCAGCGCCAGCGCGGGGAGGAACAGCAGCACAAACAGCAGCCCGCGCAGGGTATAACGCATTTTCTTTATTACCCAGGTGGAGAAGCAAAGCGCCTGGATCAGCGAGGCCGCAACGCAGACCCAGAACAGCGTCCACAGGTTTGCCACGGGAATTTCCCCGGTACCGGATACCGTGCCGAAGAACAGGGAAATAAACATTGCCGCGGTGTAGAGCACGCAGGCGTGTATCTTCCATTCGACGACTCCCTTTATGAATTTTTTCATTTCAGAATACCCCTTTCCAGTTCACGAAGCTTTTCCTTCATCTCTCCCGCGTACTGGCGGGAGACGTAGAGCTGTTCGCCGTTGTCCATAGTCAGCAGCATACGCCCGCCCAGCTCGGGGCGTATGGACAGTATGCGGCGGAAATTGATGATGACGGAGCGCCCCGCGCGCATAAAATCCAGCTCCCGCAGCGCGTCGGCAAGCTCGTAGAGCCGCAGCGCGCTCTCATACACGGCCCCTTGCGTGTAGAGAAAGGTCTTTTTGTCCGCTGTGTCGATGTACAGGATGTCCCGGACATCCAGCAGGTGCTGTTCGCCGTCGAGAATGCCCACGAGCTTTTTCTGGTAAACCCGCAGCATGGCTACCAGACGCAGGATGTCCTCGTCCACGCCGGGGCAGTTGATGATGACCTCCGTCTCGGCGAAGGCGCCGCTTTGGTTCAGCGTTATTTTCATGTGCTCCCTCCCTTCACCGACATTTTATCAAATGACGGATGCATTGCAAGGGTTTTTGCCCCAGTGGCGGATTTTCCGTGCCAAGCTGCGCGCGGAAGGGCGCAAATGGGGTAAAAGCCCTCTCGGCCAGAATTTTTTGCGCAAAATTGCATCATTTTTGCAAAACTTTGTAACTAAGTGTTGACAACATAATCTCAATATGTTACAATTTGGCAACAAAACAATAAGGAGGGATATGTTTGGCAGCGAAGGCAACGCTGAAGTATAAGGGGCATCCTCTGCGCAGGAAGGATAACCTGATATATTTCGGCAGCATGTCGGATAAGTACATTATAATGATGCAGATACTCGGCACGAAAAAGGTCAGGGACATGGACGTGGCGACAAAGGTATCTGTACAGCTTCAGCTCACGGATCCGGACATAAAAAGCCGCGACCGCGTGGTGAAGAAAAGCGAGAAGGACAGTCTCTATGCCGCCATGGACGTGGCGTCCGTGTGGCTGGAAAGAGCCCTTAACCAGAGACAGTAAACAAATCGCGCCGCTCAGGGGGCGCTGATACCCTTTTTGCGGCACCGGAAAGGCAGTAAACGGGATAAAGAAATGAAAAACTCAATACTGAAGACACTTGCGCTGTGCCTTGCCATAGCCTGTCTGCTGGCCGTACCTGCGTCGGCCGACACGATAGGCGGCGGCACGGTCAGCGCAGATGCGCTGAACCTGCGCGCGGAGCCGAGTCTGGAGGGATCGGTCAAGCTGCTCGTGCCGGGCGGGGCCTTCGTGCTGGTCGAGGAGCAGAGTAACGGTTGGTCGAAGATCGCCTACAACGGCGTGAGCGGCTACGTCTCCTCGAACTACATAAGCTTTGCCGGGAACGCGGACGGCGTTTACGGCTTTGCCGCGACCGTGGCGGGAAACGATGTGCGTATGCGCAGCGGCCCGTCGACCTCGGACAGCATCATCGGCCGCTTTGACGAGGGCGCGGCGCTGACCGTGACCGGAGTGGACGGAAACTGGCTGAAGGTCGCGACCGAGAGCGGGGCCGGCGGCTACATCCGCAGCGACCTGCTCAGCTACGCCGCCGCAGCGGGCGAGAGCGCCGCCGCGGCTCGGGCGGTCGAGGCCAGCCTCGGCGAGCAGATAGTCGCCACGGCCAAGGAATACCTGGGCTACCGTTACGTCTGGGGCGGGATGTCTCCGGCGGGCTTTGACTGTTCGGGCTTTGTCAACTATGTGTACAAGCAGCACGGCTATTCCATGAACCGCGTGGCGCAGAGCATCTACTCCAACGACGGCGTGAACGTGGAAAAGGACAGCCTCCAGCCGGGCGACCTCGTGTTCTTCGGCTACTCGGGCACGAGCGTGACGCACGTCGGCCTGTACATCGGAGACGGGCAGATGATCCACGCCAGCACCTATAATACCGGGGTGATCATAAGCGACCTGTCGGACAGCTACTATACGCGCATGTATGTCGGCGCGAAACGGATCATATAGCATTCAAAACAGAGCGGAAGCCTTTGGCTTCCGCTCTGTTTTGAGGGGCTGCGCTCCGCTAAGCGCCTTATACTAAAAACCGTTAAAAAGCTTTAATTCTATTAAAGCTTTTTATAGCGCC
>JAMPGF010000010.1 GCA_023664105.1 Butyricicoccus sp.
GGCTTTCTGACCGTTACGCCCGGCGTGCGCTTCGCCGGGGGCGACGCGGGCGACCAGGCGCGCGTCACGACCCCCGCGAGGGCGAGGGAACTTGGCTCGGACTATATCGTTGTCGGGCGGCCCATTACCGCCAGTGACGACCCTGTCGCGGCGTATGAGCGCTGCGTCAGAGAATTTGTTTCGGAGGTGTAAAATATGCGCGAGCTTATCGCAAAGGACCTGCTGTCCATCGGCGCGGTGTTTTTCCGCCCGGACGAACCGTTTACCTGGGCCAGCGGAATAAAAAGTCCCGTCTACTGCGACAACCGCCTGACCCTGACCGCGCCGAAGGTGAGAAACGACGTGGAAAACGCGCTGGTGAAAACCGTGAAGAAATACTACCCCCAGGTCCAGGCGCTCATGGGCACCTCCACCGCCGGGATCGCCCACGCGGCTATCGTCGGGCACATTATGGGCCTGCCCATGGGCTATGTCCGGGGCGGGAGCAAGGACCACGGGCGGCGTAACCGGATAGAGGGAAAGCTCGAGCCGGGGCAGAAGGTCGTCGTCATTGAGGACCTCATCTCCACCGGCGGGAGCGTACTCGAGGTGGTCGGCGTGCTGCGCGAGGCCCGGGCCGAGGTGCTGGGCGTGGCGAGTATCTTCACCTACGGCATGGCACGCGGCATTGAGCGCCTTGAGCAGGCCGGCGTGGAAAACCACAGCCTGACGGACTTTGACACCATCGCCGCCGTCGCGGCAAATCAGGGATACATCAACGAGGACGATATAGCGCGGCTGATCGCGTTTCGCAATAACCCCGCTGACGAGAGCTGGACAAGTGAATAAGGAGAATGCACCATGAGAAGTCTGATTGACATTTGTGACCTGACGCCGGAGGAAATTAACTCGCTGCTCAACACAGCCAACGACATAATCGCGCACCCGGACGCCTACAGCGAGAAGTGCAAGGGGAAAAAGCTGGCGACGCTGTTTTTTGAGCCGTCCACACGCACGCGCCTGAGCTTTGAGGCGGCGATGTATGAGCTCGGCGGCAATGTGCTGGGCTTTTCCGAGGCGCAGAGCAGCTCCGCCGCCAAGGGGGAGAGCGTCGCCGACACCGCCCGCACGGTGAGCTGCTACGCGGACATCATCGCCATGCGGCACCCGAAGGAGGGCGCACCGCTGGTGGCGTCCATGCATGCGTCCGTGCCGATTATTAACGCCGGGGACGGCGGGCACAACCATCCCACGCAGACGCTGGCCGACCTGTTGACCATCAAGCGGGAGAAGGGCGGCTTCGACGGGCTGACGCTCGGTTTCTGCGGCGACCTGAAATTCGGGCGCACGGTGCATTCGCTCATCGCGGCGATGTCGAGGTATAAGGACATCAAGGTCGTGCTCATCTCCCCCGGGGAGCTCAAGCTGCCCAGCTATGTCAAGCGGGATATTCTGAAGAAAAACGGCATTCCCTACGTCCAGACCACTGACTTTGAGTCGGTCATCGGCTCGCTGGATATTTTGTACATGACCCGCGTGCAGAGAGAGCGCTTTTTCAGCGAAGAGGAGTATCTGCGGCTCAAGGACAGCTACATCCTCACGCCGGAAAAGCTGCGCAGGGCGAAGAGCGATCTGTGCGTGATGCACCCGCTGCCGCGCGTGAACGAGATTTCGACCGCCATTGACGGTGACCCGCGCGCCTGCTATTTCAAGCAGGTGCTGTACGGAAAATACATGCGTATGGCGCTGATTCTGATGCTTCTGGGGGTGAAATAAATGAATATTGATTCGATAAAGGACGGAATTGTTTTCGACCACATCCAGGCAGGCAAGGGCATGGAGATTTACCGGCTGCTGGAGCTTGAAAAGCTGGACTGCCAGGTCGCAATAATCAAAAACGCGGTCAGCCCAA
This sequence comes from Butyricicoccus sp., assembly GCA_023664105.1. GTDB lineage: Bacteria > Bacillota > Clostridia > Oscillospirales > Oscillospiraceae > JAMPGF01. The sequence goes on from JAMPGF010000010.1 coordinate 1,892, forward strand.
AGATGGGGCGCAAGGACATTATTAAAATCGACTCGGCTATTGAGCTGGATTTTGGTCTGCTCGCCTACGTGGCCCCCGGCGTGACCATTGACATTATCCGCGGGGGCGAGCTTGAGGAGAAAAAGACTCCCGAGCTGCCGGAGAAGATTGTGGGGGTCATAAAGTGCAAAAACCCGCGCTGCATCTCCACCACGGAGCAGGAGCTTCCCCAGGTGTTCCGCCTCGCGGACAGGGAGCGGAGAGTTTACCGCTGCATGTATTGCGAGGCAATGTCACCCCAAAATTAACGCGACATCCCCGCCGGCACAGCCGGCGGGGATGTCGCTTATTTTTTCCCGAGCATTACCGCGCGCATTATCCCGTATATCGCGGCGAACGCCACCCCGGCCACGGCGTAAATTATCCATGTGCGGTTCCATGAATCCGTGTACAGGCTCACGCCCAGATACACGGCGGTGACCGCGCACCAGTATATCCCCGGGAAAAACTCGGTCCTGCGCCTGAACTCCTTTTCCTCCGGCGTGTAGCCCTCGGCCTCAAGGAGCTTGTTATAGCCGTCGTAAGTCATTCCGGCGCTGGCAGTGAGGAACACCCCGCAGGCGACCGCCAGCAGCAGCACGCCCGCAAGGCAGCACATCCCAAATTCGTCAAGCCCAAGCGCGCCTCCGATTATAACCGGGATGACCCCGACGATGAACAGCACCACGCCAACGGTCACCTTTGTGCGGAACTGCGGCATAAAATCCTCCTTTTTCTTCTGCACTATGCCCGACACGCCGTATTCCGTGTAAATTTTTTCCTTTTCCAGATACTCATATTTTTTCAGCCGCATGCCGTTTATTATGAGTATCGCCACTCCCGCCGCAACCAGAACCAGCAGCGCTGTCATCCCCAGTCCGGCGGCCTTCCCTTCGCTCAGAGCTCCCCCGCTCCCCCACTTGCCTGCAAGCAAGATCAATGTAATGGGCGAGACGATGAACAGCCAAACCGCCGCCGCTATTTTTTTGCTCACGCTTTCCGTCAGCTCCATGAAGGCGTTGGCCTCCTCCAGCGGGACGCGGCGCCCCTCCGTCTCCTCCGCCGTACCGCTGTCGACTTCGATGCCCAGCTCCTCAATGTTGTCCTTGAGCAGGTAGTCGGTCGTCACGCCGAAAAGCTCGCTCATTTTCAGGATTTTGTCCAGCTCCGGTATTGACGCGCCGCTCTCCCATTTTGAGACGGACTGGCGGGAGATGGACATCTTCTCGGCCAGCTCCTCCTGGGACCAGCCGGCGCGCCGCCGCAGGGCGGCTATTTTTTCTGCCATTATCACGGAAATCACTCCTAAATTCATTTTGATGCAACACATGTGTTGAGCGTATAATAGCACAAATTCCGGTTGACAACCACCAAGCGCGCTATATTTTTTGTCAACCGGCGGTTGCGGCGGCGCACCAATCCTGTTAAAATGGGCATTTTGCCTTGACAAACAGAAAAAAGACCGTTACTGTTAAGGGAAAATGGATTCTGCGCGTTTGGATGTGAGAAAATGAAAACAATACTGATAATCGACGACGACATATATATCGGCCAGCTTCTTGAGGAGGCGCTTTCGCGCGAGGGCTACCGGACGCTGCGCGCTTACTCGGGGACGGAGGCGCTGCTTCTGCTGCCGAAAGAGAGGCCGGATTTGATTGTGCTGGATCTCATGCTGCCAGGCGTCAGCGGCGAGGAGCTGCTGCCTAAGCTCGCGGGGATACCCGTTATTGTGCTCAGCGCCAAGGCCGACGTGGGCAGGAAGGTGGAGCTGCTGCGCTCGGGGGCGGATGACTACGTGACCAAGCCCTTTGACATTGATGAGCTGCTGGCGCGGATCGCGGTGCAGCTTCGCATTGCCGCGGCAGCCGGGAACGCGGCGGTGCTCAGCTTTGGGGGCGTGGAGCTGGACACGGGCTCACGCGCCGTTACCGCCGAGGGGGTTCCGGTGAAGCTGACAAAAACGGAGTACGCTATATTGAAACAGCTTCTGCTCTCACCTTCCCGGGTCATCACAAAGTCACACATACTCGACATGATAAGCGAGGATACGCCGGACTGCGTGGAGAGCTCGCTGAAGGTGCATGTGAGCAACCTGCGGCGCAAGCTGCGCGAGGCCGGGGGCAAGGATTATATCGAGTCTGTCTGGGGCATCGGGTTTAAGATGCGGGAAGAGTGAGCGCGCTCCACCCCCTTGAAAATCTTTATGCTTTCTTAACCCTTGCCTTAACCGCTTTCTTAACCCGGGCGTGGTAGGCTTAAGTCACAAAAGCAAAGGAGGGACGGATATGGAACATGTCCTGTCTGCAAGCGCTCTTTGCAAGCGCTACCGCGGCTTTCGGGCGCTTGACGATTTCAGTATTCACATCCCCAGGGGCGCAATTTACGGCATTGTTGGGAAAAACGGCGCGGGCAAGACCACGCTTATTCGCCTTATCTGTGGGCTCCAGGAGCCCAGCGGCGGGGAGTACACGCTCTACGGGGAAAGTAACGGCAGCGCACAGATCTGCCGGGCGCGCAGGCGCGTCGGCGCGGTGGTGGAGACGCCGTCCATTTACATGGACATGAGCGCGCGGGATAATCTTTATCAGCAGTACAGGGTTTTGGGTATGCCCTCGTTTGAGGGCGTTGATGATCTGCTACAGCTCGTTGGCCTGAGCGAGGCCGGGAAGAAAAAGGCGAAGCATTTTTCTCTGGGCATGAAGCAGCGGCTCGGCATAGCCATAGCTCTGGCAGGCGACCCTGACTTCCTCATTCTGGACGAGCCGGCAAACGGGCTTGACCCGCAGGGCATCGTGGAGATACGCGAGCTCATCCTCAAGCTCAACCGCGAGCGGCAGATAACGGTGCTCATCTCCAGCCACATACTCGACGAGCTGTCGCGCCTGGCCACGCACTACGGCTTTATCGACCGCGGGCACATGGTCAAGGAGATCAGCGCTCAGGAGCTTGAGCGCTCCAGCCGCAAGTGCCTGCGCGTCGCCGTGACTGACCCGCGCTCCGCGCTTCCGGTGCTCGACGGCATGGGCCTTGAGTACAGCGCCGTCTCGGACAGCGAGCTGGACATCTTCAGCGCCGTGAACATCTCCGAGCTGGTGCTGGCGCTGTCCGGCGCGGGCTGTCAGGTACAGTCCATGCACGAGCGCGAGGCGAGCCTTGAAAGCTACTTCATCGACCTGATCGGAGGTGGCGCGCATGAGTAAACTGCTGAGCGCCGGCTTTGCCCGGCTCTGGAAAAGCAAGCTGTTCTATCTGGAGCTTGCCATCGCCGCGATCCTCGCGTGTACCGCTCTCACCTCGCAGTACCGCGAGATGGTGAACTATAATGTCGACGTTCCCCTTGAGCACGCGATTTTCAACTGCACCCCCTTCATGCTCTTTTTCGCCGCCGCCTTCATCGCGCTGTTCACCGGCTCGGAGTACAGCGACGGCACGATTCGCAACAAGCTGGTCGTCGGCCACGCCCGCGCGGATGTCTACCTCTCCAATCTCATCGTCAACTGCGCGGCTGTGCTTATCCCCTATTTCGTCCTGCTCATAATCCCCTTCGCGGTGGGCTGGGGTTTATTCGGATTTTTCACCGTTCCCCTGTCCCGCGTCCTGCTCACGCTCTTAAACGCGCTGCTCATGATCGTCGCGGCCTGCGCGCTGTTCACGCTGCTGGCAATGCTCGTCAGCAATAAGGCCGCAAACGGCGTTATATGCCTGATCCTGGTGTTCCTTCTCTTTTTCGCGGGCATGTATTTGCAGAACTCGCTTGACGAGCCGGAGATCTACCAGAACTATATAATTTTTGTCGACGGCGTCCCCGTGATGGGCGACCCTGAGCCGAACCCGCGTTATCTTACCGGCGTGAAGCGGCAGGTGTATCAATTCCTGTACGACTTCCTGCCCATGGGACAGGCGATACACGTCGCGGATTACACCTTCCGGTGGTACTACCCGCTGTATTCCCTGCTCCTCGCCTCGATTGCGACGGCGGCGGGGCTTCCCCTCTTCCGCCGCAAGGACATAAAATAATTTTTTGCCGTCAGGGCGTCCAAGCACCGCCCTGACGGCGCTTCCGGTGGTGGCTTATGCTCTGGCTGTATATGCTGTGCTTCGCTCTCGCGGTGACCGTCGCGGTGCTGGCGGTGAAAATCCATCTCATCCACGTCTCCGCCGTGGAGATGATCCGCCAGCTTGACGAGCGGCTGGAAACGGACACGAACACGCTCATAAGCCTGTCTACCCGCGACGCGTACATGCGGCGGCTGGCGGTGGTGCTCAACTCACAGCTCCGACAGCTCCGGCGGGAGCGGCGGCGGCTGCAAAGCGGCGACGCGGAGCTGCGCGATGCGGTGGTCAATGTCTCGCACGATTTGCGCACGCCGCTGACGGCTATTTGCGGCTACCTTGAGCTTTTGCGTCGGGAGGAAAAGCCCGAGAGTGTGGAGCGTTATCTGGCCATAATCAAAAACCGCGCCGAGGCGCTCACAAGGCTGACCGAGGAGCTTTTCCGCTACTCCATCATCGCCTCCGGCGAGAACGAGTTCAGGCCCGAGCCCGTCAGCTTGGGCGCGGCGCTGGAGGAGAGCCTTTCGGCTTATTACGGCGCGCTCAAGGGCGCAGGGATAAGCCCGGAGGTCTCCGTGCCGGAGGAAAGAGTCGTGCGGCGGCTCGACCGCGCGGCGCTCTCCCGGATGTTCGGGAACATTATCAGCAACGCGGTAAAGTACAGCGCGGGAGATTTGAGCATAAGCCTCTCCCCTGCCGGGGAAATCATTTTCGCCAACAGCGCACCCGGGCTTGGCGAGGTGCAGGCCGGGCGGCTGTTCGACCGCTTCTACACCGTCGAGGACGGCCAGAAGTCCACAGGGCTCGGCCTGTCCATCGCCCGCGCCCTCACCGAGCAGATGGGCGGCTCCATCAGCGCGCTCTATTCCGACGGACGCCTGAGCATACACATCCTCTTCCCCGAAAAGGACGCGCAAAGCCGCCGCAAGGAAAATGGCTAAAATTATCACCGGCATTTTTATTCCCCCTCTCACCCATACGCCCACACGGCACAAAATTTGCAGCAACATATGCAGCAAAAATCCAAGAAAAATATTTTTTCGGCACAAAGCACAAAACAGCCCGCCATCCCTGCGGGCTGTTTTGTGGATTTTTACCCTAATTGTTTCAAGCTCTCCTTCAGATTTTCAATCAGCGCCTCCAGCTTCGCCTTCTTCTCCCTCTCGGCGTTTACAACGTTTTCCGGCGCTCGGGAGACGAAGTTCTCGTTTGCCAGCTTGCCGATCTGGCTCTGCAGCTGCTTTTCCGCGTTTGCAAGCTCTTTGTTTATTCTCGCGCGCTCCTTCTCAAAGTCAACAAGGTCGGCCATAGGCATGAACATGCGGGCGTTGTCCGTGACAACGGACACCATGCCGTCCGTGCTCTCCGGCGCGGCGGCGCTCACGCTTACCTCGGCGGCGTAGGCCAGCTTGCAGATAAATCCCTCGCCGTTTTCAAAGGCGGCGGGCTTGTCCGTGACTATGATGAGGTGCGACTTTCTGGACGGCGGCACGTTCATCTCCGCGCGGCGGGCGCGCACGGCCTTTATTGCCTCCATGACCATCTCAAAGCTGCTCTCGTCCTCGGGGAAGCTGAGCTCGGCGCTGTACTGGGGATAGTCGGAGGTCATGAGTGTGTCGCCCTCGTGCGGCAGGCTCTGCCAGATTTCCTCGGTGATGAATGGCATGAAGGGATGCAGCAGCTTGAGTATCTCGGTGAGCACATATAGCAGTACCTTCTGCGCCGAGAGCTTGGCCTGCTCATTGTCGGAATTCAGGCGCGGCTTGCACAGCTCGATGAACCAGTCGCAGTAGCTGTCCCAGATGAAGTCGTAGATCTTCGCCGCCGCAACGCCCAGCTCAAAGCGGTCCATGTTCTCGCATACTTCCTTTACCACGCCGTTGAGCTTGGACAGTATCCACTTATCCTCCAGCTCCAGCGTCTCCGGCAGCCCGTTTTTCTCAATAGTGAGATTCATCATCACGAAGCGGCTGGCGTTCCAGATTTTGTTGCAGAAGTTGCGCATGGCCTCGCATTTTTCAACGTAGAAGCGCATGTCGTTTCCGGGGCTGTTGCCGGTTATGAGGTTGAAGCGCAGGGCGTCCGCGCCGTATTTCTCCGCCATTTCCAGCGGGTCGATGCCGTTTCCGAGGGACTTGGACATCTTGCGCCCCTGTGAGTCGCGAACAAGGCCGTGGATGAAAACGGTGTCAAAGGGGTGCTTTTTCATGTGCTCCATACCGGAGAAAATCATGCGCGAGACCCAGAAGAAGATGATATCATAGCCCGTCACCATGACCGACGTGGGATACCAGAACTCCAAATCATCGGTCTTTTCCGGCCAGCCCATGGTCGAGAAGGGCCAGAGGGCGGAGCTGAACCATGTGTCGAGCACATCTTCTTCACGCTTTATATTCTTGCTTTGGCAGTGCTCGCACTCGGTGGCGTCCTCGCGGCTGACGGTTATGTGGCCGCAGTCAGCGCAGTACCAGGCCGGGATTTGATGGCCCCACCAGAGCTGGCGGGAGATGCACCAGTCGTGGACGTTTTCCATCCAGTTCATATATATCTTTGTGAAGCGTTCTGGGACGAATTTCACCTCGCCGTCCTTTACGGTGCGGATGGCCTCGACAGCCAGGGGCTTCATCTTCACAAACCACTGGGGGCTGGTCATGGGCTCAACAGTGGTACCGCAGCGGTAGCAGGTGCCGACATTGTGGGCGTGGGGCTCAACCTTGACCAGATAGCCCTGCTCCTCCAGATCCGCGACTATTGCCTTGCGGGCCTCGTAGCGGTCCATGCCGTTGTATTTGCCGCCGTTTATTATCTTCGCGTCCTCGTCCAGGATGAGGATCTGCTCAAGTCCGTGGCGCTGGCCGACCTCGTAGTCGTTGGGATCGTGGCAGGGCGTCATCTTCACCGCGCCGGTGCCGAAGCCCAGCTCGACGTAGTCGTCGGCGACTATGGGCAGCTCGCGGCCCACCAGCGGCAGTATGGCGGTTTTGCCGACAAGGTGCGCGTACTTCTCATCCGCGGGGTTGACCGCGACGCCGGAGTCGCCCAGCATTGTCTCGGGACGGGTGGTGGCAATGGTGAGAAATTCGCCGCTGTCCTTTATGGGGTACTTGATATACCAGAAGCTGCCCGGCTGGTCCTTGTACTCGACCTCGGCATCGGACAGGGCGGTGCGGCAGTGGGGACACCAGTTTATTATGCGGCTGCCCTTGTAGATAAGTCCCTTTTCGTACAGGCGGCAGAAAGCCTCGCGCACAGCCTTCGCGCAGGTGCCGTCCATGGTGAAGCGGCTGCGGCTCCAGTCGCAGCTTGAACCGAGCACCTTCTGCTGCTCAACTATGCGTCCGCCGTACTTTTCCTTCCAGGCCCAAACCCTGTCGAGAAACTTCTCGCGGCCAAGGTCATAGCGGGTCAGGCCCTCGTTTACGCGAAGATCCTCCTCGACCTTTATCTGGGTGGCGATGCCCGCGTGGTCCGTGCCGGGCAGCCACAGCGCGGCGTAGCCCTGCATACGCTTATAGCGCGTGAGGATGTCCTGCAAGGTGCTGTCCAGGGCGTGGCCCATGTGAAGCTGGCCCGTAACGTTCGGCGGGGGCATCACGATGGAAAAGGGCTTCTTGCTCCGGTCGGCTTTTGCTTTGAAGCAGTCGCGCTCCATCCACATGTCGTAAATCTTGCTCTCAACCGCCTTTGGGTCATAGGTTTTCGGCAGTTCTTTCATTTGTTCTCCCTCCATTATCCATTAAAAAGCGCCCTGAGACAAGTCTGTCTCAGGGCGGTGAAATATAAACCGCGGTACCACCTGAGTTCCGCGCAAAAGCACGGCGCTCTGACTCTGTAACGGGAGTACCCGTCCAGGCTTACATTCCTTCAGCCCGGCGGCTCAAAGCCGACCTTCGGCGGCGCGTCATGGAAGCTTGCACCAACCGCTCCCTCTCTGTAAATCCGCGCTTTTCGCCTACTCCTGCCCGTCGCAGCCTTTGAAATACCCTGCCATTATAAACACGGCGCGGGGATTTGTCAAGTGCGGATTAAAAAACATTCATTTTATCATAAGTTTTACCGATTTCGCCAGCTTGTGGATTGAAATTCAAAATACACTGTGCTATAATCAGAGTGACAAATCGGGATTTAGGGAGGAAATTTACCATGTTAACTGTCCTTTGGGTTGTTGGGATGATAGCGGGCTTTGCGTTTCCCGCATTTTTGATTCAAGGCTATACGCGCGAAAGACAGCGATAACGAAACTGCCAAGAATACGGCTATGGCCTGCCTGACCTTCGGCATCTGCGTTCTTGCTATTCTTGTTGTGGTGGCATATTCATAAAACCAAATTCCAGTTTATCGGGCGGTCATTCCTCGGGGATGACCGCTCCTTTTATCATAAAAGTAAACGGGAGATAAAACTGTTTCCCTTGTCTGCGCCCGTTGGAAATGCTATACTATCGGTTGATAATATACAGCCCCGCGAGGCATACGAGCATCCCCACGAGCTTGTTGGCCGTCAGCGCCTCCCTGTACAGCGCCCAGCCGACGAAAAGCAGTATCACCGCCAGAAAAGCGCTCTGCACGATCTGCGCGGTGCTCACAGGCCAGCCCGCGCGGTAGGCGTAGATAAAGCCCACCTCCAGCCCCACGAGAACCAGCCCGAAGGCGAAGGGCGCCCAGTTGAGCTTGCCGTACTCGCGCAGCAGGCCCCCTCCCCCGCCCAGCGCGAGGTAGAGCGCAAATGACGCCAGCGCGGCGACGAGGTATGTCACCGTCAGCGAGGCGAAGGGGTCAAGATCCGCCGGAACGGACTTCGCGCAGATTTGATACAGCGTGTTGGCAAGGACCACAAGGGCGATGGACCAGATATACGCAAGCATTTTTCAACCACTCCTGAAATAAAAATAGCCAGGCCGATAGCCTGACTGACGGTAGGTGCTCACCCGCTTTATTTGCTTGAATATTCTACCATATGGCCGGAAAAATGTCAAATAATTTGTGAAAAACCGCCTCCGCAACCGCCGGCTGCGGAAGTTCCAGCCTTCGTTGGTGGCGGTTTGACGGAATGTGGGCTATGCTTTAGTCCGGGAGGTAAAATTGATGCTGTCTGAAAAAATATACGAGCTCAGGCGAAAAAGCGGTATGTCACAGGAGGCGCTGGCGGAAAAAATCGGCGTTTCCCGTCAGGCCGTTTCAAAATGGGAGACCGGCGCGGCGACGCCGGAGCTGGACAAGCTGCGCGCGCTGTGTGCCTGCTTCGGCGTGACGCTCGACGAGCTCACCGGGGAGGACACATCTGCCGTGGGCGAGGCAAAGACTCCGGCGGTTCAGGGCGTGGGAAAGCGCGGCGGCGCGCTGGGCATTGTTCTATGCCTGGCAGGGGCAGTGTGTCTTGTGCTGTATGGCGCGCTGATGCTCCTGCGCCCCGCGGCGGCGGAGCAGATAAGCGAGTCCTCCGCCGTGACGCTGGATGGCTCGGGGCTTCTGCTGCTTGTGTTTGTGCTTCTCATGGCGGCGGGCGCGGCACTGGTGTTCAGGAAAAAGTAAAATGGAGGTAAAATGTGAAAAAATTCGGGAATTTGAGCTATATATTTCTCGTGCTTGCGGTGGTTTTGTCGGACATAATGTGCGCCGTGACGGCGTACAACTACCGCAGCATGGAGCTGTGCGTCGAGTGCAGCGCTCCGCCGTATGTGGCGCTGCTGCTGGCGATCCCCTACGGCCTCGCCATTGTGCTGTGCCTTGCGCTGGCATGGTTTTTCAGGAGGAAGGCAAATAAAGCATAAATCTTGAGTGCGGGCTTGTTTATGGCCCGCACTTGATTTTTTTTGCTTTATCTTATATAATTTCCCCGAAAAAACAGTGGGCAGGAGGAAGCGGTATGAAATTCTTTGAATACATTTCAAGGCATTATCCTGTTTTTTCGCTCTTGAGATTGTTTATATCATTGTCAGCGCTATAATATGCCATAATTACTTTTACTATGATGACTGGCTGTTTTACGTGCTCATGCTGCCGCTGAACCTCGTTTCATGGCCTGTAGCGTTTGCCAGCAAAAAGAACTGGCACATGTGGCAGCCGAAATATATACGGGGCAACACAGAGTTTGCCTTTATTATTGCGTTGTTTTCCGCTTTCACGCCCCTGTCGTATGTTTTTGTCTGTCTGTGATCACAAACGCAAATATCTCCCTCTTGCCTGTTGTAAATCCGCCAACATTCGTGTATAATGCTTCCATCGTACCGATATTAGATATGGAGTTGATATAAATGGACGAAAACACAAACTTTATTCACGAATTTATCAAAGAGGACATCGCCGACGGCGGGCGCTTTGCCGGGATGAAGGTGCACACGCGCTTCCCGCCCGAGCCAAACGGCTACCTCCACATCGGGCACTGCAAGGCCCTGTGCATCGACTTCGGCACCGCGGAGAAATTCGGGGGGCTGTGCAACCTGCGTATGGACGACACTAACCCCGCTAAGGAGGATGTGGAGTATGTCGAGGCCATTCAGGCGGACATACGCTGGCTGGGCTTTGACTGGGACGAACGCTTCTTCTACGCCTCTGACTATTTCGAGGAGATGTACCGCTGCGCCGAGGATCTTATCCGGCGGGGGCTGGCCTACGTCTGCGAGCTGACGCCAGAGGAGTTTCGCGAGTACCGCGGGGACGTAAACTTCCCCGCCCGCTCGCCTTGGAGGGACCGTCCTGCCGGGGAGAGTCTTGATCTGTTTCGCAGGATGAGGGCCGGGGAGTTCCCCAACGGCAAATACACCCTGCGCGCGAAAATCGACCTTGCCAGCGGCAACTTCAACATGCGCGACCCTGTCATTTACCGCATTAACCACGCCAACCACCACAGGCAGGGCGACAAGTGGTGCATCTATCCCATGTACGACTTCGCCCACCCCATCGAGGACGCGCTGGAGAACATAACGCATTCCCTCTGCTCGCTGGAGTTTGAGGATCACCGCCCGCTGTACGACTGGGTTATCAATAACTGCGACCTGCCGAGCAAGCCGCGGCAGATCGAGTTTGCGCGCCTGGGCATCAACTACACCGTCATGTCCAAGCGCAAGCTGCGCCGCCTGGTTGAGGAAGGGCGCGTCTCCGGCTGGGACGACCCGCGTATGCCCACCCTGGGCGGACTGCGCCGCCGGGGCTACACGCCGCGCTCTATCCGCACCTTCTGCGAACGCATAGGCGTGGCAAAGGTGTCCTCCACCGTTGAATACGCTTTTCTCGAGCACTGCCTGCGTGAGGATCTCAACGACACCGCGCAGCGTGCGATGGCGGTTCTGCGCCCCGTGAAGCTGACGATAACCAACTATCCCGCCGGGCAGAGCGAGACCGTGGAGATTGAAAACAACCCCAACGACCCCGAGGCCGGGACGCGGCCTGTCTCCTTTTCCGGCAGTCTGTACATTGAGGCCGACGACTTTATGGAGGCACCCGTGCCCAAGTACAAACGCCTGAGCCCTGAGGGGCTTGAGTGCCGCCTCAAGGGCGCGTACCTCATCCGCTGCACCGGCTGCGTGAAGGATGAAAATGGCAGCGTGACCGAGGTGCTGTGCACCTACGACCCCGAAAGCCGCGGCGGCGACCCCGCCGACGGGCGCAAGGTCAAGGGCGCGACAATCCACTGGGTTGACGCGAACAGCTGTGCCGATGCCGAGGTGAGGCTGTACGGCAATCTCTTCTCCGACGAGGACCCCGACAGCGCGGACAAGGATTTCATCGACTGCCTCAGCCCCGACTCGCTTGAAGTCCTCAGCGGCTGCAAGGTCGAGAAAATGCTTGCCGGCGCGAAGCCGCTGGACCGCTTCCAGTTCCTGCGCCTGGGCTACTTCTGCGCCGACAGCCGCGACTGCACGCCGGAACAACTGGTGTTCAACCGCGCGGTGCAGCTCAAGGACAGCTTTAAGAAATGACTTTCTCGCAGGACGAGCTCTCGGAAGCAAAAAGACAGATTGACTCAATACTGCACAAGCTTCGTGAAGCAGTGAAAACTCTGAATGCAAAGGAATATTCCGAGAGGTACAAATCCCAAATCACTTTGGCAGAGAGAAGGATAAAAGCTCTTGAAATCGCGCTCTCACTGATCGAAGGGGAAAATAAACGCAATTAAGCCAATCCCCCAGCCTCATTCAGAGGCTGGGGGATTGGCTTTATCATTACTCAATCACTCTCACACGCATGACTTGCTTCATTGCATCAATCTTTTTAACAATGTCCTGCCCTATGGGAGAGCCAGCATCAATGATGGTGTAGGCTATCGCGCCCTTGGGCTTGTTTATCATGTGCTCGACGTTGATGTTCTGCTCTCCTATGAGGTCGAGGAATCGATTGATCATTCGCGGCACATTGCGGTGGATGACGCACAGGCGGCAGCAGCCGGCACGCTCAAGGGAGACATTTGGCAGGTTGACGCCGTTTTTTACGTTGCCGTTGTACAGGTAGTCCGCCAGCTCCCGGGCGGCCATGACGGCGCACTTTTCCTCGCTCTCCGGGGTGGAGGCGCCCAGATGGGGCATGGCCACAGCACCGGCTACGCCGGCAAGGCGGTTATTGGGGAAATCGGTGACATAGCGTGCGATCTTCCCCTTTTCCAGGGCGGCGACAAGCGCCTCGTCATCCACCAGCTCGCCGCGGGCCAGGTTGATCAGCCGTACGCCGTCGCGCATCTGCGCAAGCTCTGCCTCGCCCAGCATGTGCCGGGTGGCATCGGTATAGTGTACCTGTATTATGATATAGTCGCTGAGCTTGAAAATGGTTTCAAGGTCGGCGGCGTGCTTTACCACGCTATTTAAACGCCAGGCCGCGTCAACAGACATATAGGGGTCGTAGCCGTAGACCGTCATGCCCAGCTCCGCGGCGGCGTTGGCAATCAGGGAGCCGATAGCGCCCAGGCCGATGATACCCAGAGTCTTGCCGTTGATCTCAGGGCCCACGAAGGCGCTCTTGCCCTTTTCCACGGCGGCGGCAATGTTTTCTGTGCCGTTCAGGCTCCTGACCCATTCGATGCCGCCCACGACATCCCGGGAGGCCAGCAGCAGCGCGCACAGCGCCAGCTCCTTCACCGCCTCGGCATTGGCGCCCGCGGTATTGAACACGGCGATGCCCTCCTGAGTGCAGCGCTCCACGGGCACGTTATCCGTGCCCACGCCGGCCCGGGCAATGGCAAGCAGCTTTTTGCCGAACACGGTGTCATGGAGCTTTGCCGAACGGATCAGCAGTCCGTCGGGATCCTCTGCGTCCACATTCAGCGTCAGCGCGCAGGCGGCCAGCTCATCCAGCCCCTTGGCGGCAATGTTGTTCATGGTCTTGACTTCAAACACGGTTTTTTACCTCAAATTCTTTCATAAATTCGCGCAGAGCTGTAACAGCCTCCATTGTCTGCGCGTTATACACCGACGCCCTCATCCCTCCGGCGAGGCGGTGGCCCTTCACATTCAGGAAGCCGGCCGCGGCCGCCTCCTTGGCAAAGTGGGCATCGAGCCCCTTGTCGCCGGTGGTGAAGGTGACGTTCATGTCGCTGCGGTACGGTTTTTCGGCGCAGCCCTTGAAGAGGCAGCTTTCGTCCAGATAATCATAGAGCACCTTCGCCCTTTCGGCCTTGATCTTTTCCATGGCCTCAACTCCGCCCTGCTTTGACACCCACTTCATCACCAGGCCCAGCATGTAGATGTTATAGCACGGCGGGGTGTTGTACATGGAGTCCTTGTCTATCATGGTCTTATAGCTGAGCATAAGCGGCGTGATGGGCAGCTCGTGTCCGGCAAGGGCGCGGTCGATTATAACCAGGGTCACGCCGGCGGGTGCCATGTTTTTCTGCGCCCCGGCGAAGATTATGCCGTATTTGGATACGTCCACGGTCTTTGACATGATGTTCGAGGACATGTCGCACACCAGCGGCACATTTCCTGTCTCGGGCACGTATTTCCACTCGGTGCCGAAAATGGTGTTGTTCGAGCAGTAGTAAAAATACCGCGCATCCGGGTCGAGCTTCAGCTCGGACTGCTCGGGTATGCGGGTGTGATTGCACCCGCTTGTATCAGCAGCAATGTTCACGCGGCCGTATTTTTTCGCCTCTTTCGCGGCGCCGCCGGCGAAGTTTCCGGTCACAGCGTAGTCGGCGCTGCCGTCCTCGCCCATGAGGTTGAGCGGAACCATGGAAAACTGCGTGCTCGCGCCGCCCTGGAGGAAAAGGATCTCGTGAGTGTCGGGCACATTGAGCAGCTTTTTCACCTCGGCCTTGGCCCCGTCGAAAATCTCCTGATATACCGACGACCGGTGACTCATCTCCATAACAGACATGCCGCTGCCGTTGTAGTCGAGCAGCTCCGATGCCGCAATACCCAAAACCTCGGTCGGCAGAACCGACGGGCCGGCAGCAAAATTATAGGTTTTTTCTCTTGACATAATGTAAGCCCCCAATCCCTTTGCTTTCAATAAAATACAACTCTTTTTTCGTTTTGAAACACGTTCTATGTTTCAATGATGGTAATACTGATTAGACGTTGTAATATGCCTTTCCACAAAGTGGGAAAGCTCCCGCTCAAGCGTAGTGTCCGTACACATCGACCACGGCGCGCGTGATAAGGAAAAATGTGTAGCATATTCAAAACAAAGACTAAGAAAATTGTGAAAGACTTCCCCGCACATATTGTGAATATGTTCCCACTCCAAATCTTCTGTCAGCATCTCCTGCGTGGGATTCCGGTCATATACAAGTTGGTCGAATGTATAATACATTTATTAGCTACTCAATGATCCGATATATCACAGGTACCGTGCAAAGCCAATATATTCTAACCCTTTTTCTGCTCAAAATCAAATAACATTTCCGATAAGCTTTTTGCCCTCAAGCCCCGTTATTGAGACATTACGCACAATTCCCCGCATTTCACTGCCCGCGGCGCATACCTCGCAGTAGTTGTCCGCGTGGCCGTGCCAGAGCCCGGCAGTCCCGGTCTCGAACAGCACCGGAAGGGTGCGGCCCACCTGGGCGCGGAGATAGTCAAGCTGCATTTCCTCAGCCACAAGCTGGGCGCTGTGGGCGCGCGAGTCCTTCTCCGCGCGGGTGAGATGGCCCGGAAGCGCGGCGGCCTTTGTGCCCGGGCGCGGGGAGTAGGGGAAAATGTGCATGGCCGAAAAGCCGCAGCGGCGGATAAAGCCCAGAGACTGCCCGTGCTCGCTCTCCGTCTCGCCCGGGAAGCCGCAAATCATGTCCGCCGTCAGGCCGCAGCCGGGAAAGTATGTCCGCAGCAGCTCCACGCTCTGCATGAAGCGCGACGTGTCGTATTTGCGGCGCATCGCCGCGAGCACGCTGTCGCAGCCGCTCTGCATCGACAGGTGGAAGTGGGCGCAGATGTTGCCGCAGAGCGCCAGACGGCGGCAGAAATCCTCCGTCACCGCCGTGGGCTCAAGACTGCCGAGGCGTATGCGGGCACCCGGCGCGCTTTCGGCGGCGGCACACACCGCGTCGGCAAGGCCGCTGCCGTCGCGCAGGTCCTTGCCGTAGGAGGCAATCTCAATTCCGGTTACGACTATCTCGCGAAATTCCTGTTCGTTCAGCTCCCCGGCCTGGCGGCGTATCTCGGCGAGCGGCATGCTGCGCACGCGCCCGCGTGCGTAGGGTATCACGCAGTAGGTGCAGAAATTGTCGCAGCCGTCCTGGATTTTTATATAAGCCCTCGCGCGCCCGTCCGGCGCTCCGGCGGGCAGGGTCTCAAACTCGCGGCGGTGGAAGGGGTCGTCCACGCTCTTTATCCGCACGCGCTCACGCAGCAGGCGGTCGATGTCGGCGACGAATCCTCCCCTGTCGGCGCTGCCGTAAATAAGGTCCGCGCCTATTTCATCGAGCGCGCCGGGGCTTATCTGGGAAAAGCAGCCGCACACGGCGGTGAGCGCGCCGGGGTTTTCCTTCTTCAGCCTGCGCACCGCCTGTCGGGACTTGCGCCCGCTCTCAGACGTGACGGCGCAGGTGTTTATTATGACCACGTCCGCGTCCCCTGCCTCCGTGCTCTCGTAGCCGAGGGCGGCGAGCATGGTTTCTATGGCGTGGCTTTCAAACTGGTTTACCTTGCAGCCAAGGGTGGCTATGGCGTATTTCATATCTTTTGTCCTTGTCTTGTGGGAATATTTGTTGTACAATAACGGCAGATTTTATTCGGAGTTGAATAGGAATGACTTATCTCGACAACGCGGCCACCACGCTGGTCTGCCCCGAGGCGGCGCAGGCGGCGCTGGAGGCCATGACAGTAAATTACGGCAACCCGAGCTCCGCCCACCGCATGGGCCGCGAGGCAAAAAAAATACTCGACAGCTCGCGCGAGCGCGTGGCGAAGGCGCTCGGCTGCGACAGCGCGCAGCTTTACTTCACCTCCTGCGGCTCGGAAAGCGACAACTGGGCAATTATTAACGGCGCACAATACAGCCGCGCGGGACGGCACATAATAACCTCCAGGGCCGAGCACGACGCGGTTTTGAAGTCAGCGGCCTGGCTTGAGCAGCGCGGCTGGGAGGTCACCTGCCTCTCCCCCGATGCCGACGGCAGCGTCAGCGTTCAGTCAGTGCTCGAC
Source organism: Butyricicoccus sp. (assembly GCA_023664105.1). GTDB lineage: Bacteria > Bacillota > Clostridia > Oscillospirales > Oscillospiraceae > JAMPGF01. The sequence continues at coordinate 18,532 of JAMPGF010000010.1, forward strand.
GCCCTGCGCGGGGACACGGCGCTTATCAGTCTGATGCTGGTGAACAACGAGACAGGCGCCGTGACCGATATCGCCGGCATTGCCCGCGCCGTGCGCGGGAGCGGGGCAAGGGCGCTTATCCACACCGACGCGGTACAGGGCTTTATGAAAATCCCCTTCTCCGCGAAAACGCTGGGTGCGGACATGATAAGCATTAGCGGGCACAAAATTCACGCGCCCAAAGGCATAGGCGCGCTGTACGTCCGCCGGGGGCTGAATTTGCCGCCGTACATACACGGCGGAAGCCAGGAGAGCGGAAAGCGCGCCGGCACGGAGCCCCTGCCCCAGATTGCCGCTTTCGGCACCGCCGCCGAGAGCGCAAGGGCAGGAATGGAGCTGTACACAAGCCAGATGCGTCAGCTTCGCGAGTACGCCGTACAGCGCCTGCGAGATGAGAACGAGGGCCTTGTCATCATCGGCGGCGGAGCGCCGCATATCATCAGTTTCTCCCTTCCAGGCTACCGAAGCGAGGTTATGATGAATTTCCTCGAGGCGCGGGACATTTTCGTGTCAAAAAGCTCCGCCTGTAAAAAGGGCGGGCGGAGCCATGTGCTTGAGGCGATGGGGCTGAAAAGCGCGGTTATTGACGGCGCGATACGCGCCAGCCTCTCGCGCTTTACGGCGCGGGAGGACATCGACGCGCTGTGCGACGGCGTCGCGGCGGCGCGGGAGAGCCTCAGGACTTCCCTTCGCTGACGTCGGCGGCGTTTTCTCCGGCGGGGGTATCCCCCTCCGGCTGCCTGCCTTCGGCTTTGGCGCTGTTTTTCGGGTCGGAAGCGGCTTTGCCGTTTCCGGCCCTTAATTTGGCCTGCGCCTTTTTCTTGCCTGTGCGCGGGCGGTATTCCTCCTTGAACACCGGCTCGCCCGTCTCCGCGCTGATATAGTCGAGGTTTTTGTAGTACTCCCCCTCGGTCGGCAGGCCGCTGCGCTTGAGCTTGCGGTTCACGGAGCTCTTAAAGCCCGTGTACAGCACCACGAACACCGGCACGCCCAGCAGCATCCCGGCAAAGCCGAACAGCCCCGCCCCGACGATGATGGAGAACATTATCCAGAAGCCGTTTATGCCCACGGAGCTGCCGAGTATCTTGGGGCCGAGTATGTTGCCGTCAAACTGCTGGAGCACGAGTATGAAAATGACGAACACCAGGCACTGGACCGGGGACGAGTCCATAAGGATTATGACCGCCGACGGCACGGCCCCGATGAACGGCCCGAAAAACGGGATTATGTTCGTGATGCCGATAATGCAGGCAACCAGCAGGGCGTAGGGCATTTTCAGCACGAGGCAGCCGAAATAGCAGATGACGCCGATTATCAGGCTGTCGAGTATCTTGCCGGAGAGGAAGCCGATGAACACCTCGTCGATGAAGTCCACCGCCTTGAGTATCTTCTCCGCCGCCTCGACGGAGAAGACGCAGTAGATGAGCTTTCTGGCGTGTGAGCCGAAAAGCTCCTTGTTGTACATCACATAGATCGAGACGATGACGCCGATGAGGACATTGTAAATACCCTTGAGCGCTGTTATCACGCCGCTGGTGACATCGCTGAGCAGGCTGTTTATCTGCGGCATGATAATGTCCTTGAGCCAGTTGACTATCCCCTCGGACACGTTGCCGAACATTGAGGAGATGATGCCCTCTATCTCCGGGTAGTCCACCAGCAGGCGGTCGAGCCAGTCGTAGGCGTTTTTCAGGTACTCCGAGCTGTTGACCACTATGGCCTCAAGGCTGTAATAAAGCCGCGGGGCGACAAGGCTGATGAGGGCGGTGATGAGGATAAAGAGGATTATTATCGAGAAAAACACGGCAAAACCGCGCGAAAGCTTGAAAATTTTCTCCTTTTGGTCCTTTTTTTCGCGCAGAATCCCGGCGAACAGCGGCGTGAAAACCGAGCGCTGGAGTATGTTCATCAGCGGGCAGAGCAGATAGGCGATGACCAGCCCCCATATAAAGGGGCTGAGTATCGTCATCAGCGCGCCGACGTTCACCTTCAGGGAATCCAGGCGCGTGAGGAAAATATAGAAAAGTATGGAGGCGGCGACAACCAGAAAGGCCGTTATTCCCCAATACAGGTATTTTTTATCCCAGCGAAATTTTTTCAAGTGACTCTTCCTTTCATTTTTGAGCCTCCTATGGCAGTCCTTGGAGGCTATATACAAGTTTACTCTTTCCGGCGCTCCGAGTCAACCAAAATCGTATTATTTTTTCGCCGCTCCCCAAAGGCGGAAAGAAGCAAAAAATGTCAATATCCCCCGGAAAATGTCTGAGACGGATATTATGTAAATCAATTCTGGATATTTCATCAGGTTTTATTTCATAGGGGGCTGTTGAAAACTCTGTTGAAACTGTTAAAAACCTTGATAAACTGGCTTCTTTCAGGAGGGGTCTTCCATTGTTTTGAAATGAATATTCAGTGCCTGGGCTCATTTTTTCCGGTTTTATGTAAAATGTCCCGGACGGCCCCGGCATATTCGGCCCTTCGCCGCCATATTCTATGGACAAGGGACGCCCGGCGCGTCCGGAAAAAGCTGTTTGGAGGCCCCAGAGATGAAAAAGCTCATATCCCTGATACTGTCAGCCCTGCTTCTTACATCAACCGTCTCGGCCATTGAGCCGGTGAGCGAGGACGCCATAAGCATAGCCGCGCCCTCCGCAATTCTCATCGAGCGGAGCACCGGCGAGGTTATATACGAGAAAAACGCCTATGAGCACCTCTCCCCTGCCTCGGTGACCAAGGTTATGACCATGCTTCTGGTGGTCGAGGCCGTCGACTCGGGAAGCCTGAGTCTTGACGATATGGTGACCGCCTCGGCGCGCGCCGCGTCCATGGGCGGCAGTCAGATATGGCTTGAGGAGGGCGAGCAGATGAGCGTGGGCGAAATGCTCAAGTGCGTGGCCGTCGTCTCGGCTAACGACTGCTGCGTGGCGCTGGCCGAGCACCTTGCCGGCTCGGAGGAGGCCTTCGTCGCGCGTATGAACGAGCGGGCGCAGCAGCTTGGCATGAACGACACCCATTTCACCTGCTGCAGCGGCCTTTTGGAGAGCGACGGACACTACTCCTGCGCCCGGGACATCGCCGTGATGAGCCGTGAGCTGCTCGGGCACGAGACAATTCGCCAGTACGCCGGCGTGTGGATGGACAGCATACGCGCCGGGGAGTTCACGCTGGCGAACACCAACAAGCTGATATACTATTACAAGGGCGCCACGGGGCTTAAAACCGGATTCACGCAAAAGGCCATGTACTGCCTGTCCGCGTCCGCCATGCGCGACGGGGTTGAGTTCATAGCCGTGGTGCTCCATGCTCCCAGCTCGCCCGAGCGCTTCGAGAGCGCCAAGAGCCTGCTCAACTACGCCTTTGCCAACTACACGCTGGCCGACCCCTCCGGCAGCGGCGCGATACCGCCCGTGGAGATCGAGCTGGGCAGCGCCGGCAGCGTGCAGCCGGTCATGCCCTCCGGCAGCGGCTTTCTCATGGAAAAAAGCTTTTCCGGCGGCCTGAGCTACGAGATAGACCTCCCGGAAAAGCTCAAGGCGCCCATTTCCGAGGGGCAGGTGCTCGGCTATGTGAGGGCCGTTTCCTCCGGCAGCGTGCTCTCGGAAATCCCTCTTGTGGCCTCCTGCGCTGTGGAGCGAATGTCCCTGTGGCAGATTTTCACGAGACTGCTGCGCGTAACGGCGGGGGCCGATGAAAGCGTGTAAGCGGCACGGTATAACGGAAATATATGTGAGACGGGTATTTTTTGCCCGTCTCAGGCTTTAAATTGGACATTTGCGCGTCGTTTTTTTGTGCAAATCTATTGTAATTGCCTAAAAATTGGTGTACAATACTCTTATATTTTCTTTATTAAGGAGAAATATCATGGTTAAAGTAGATTTATCCGGCGTAAAGGATTTCCTTGACGCCTCCGGCCCCGACTACGCCGCGGCCGCCGACGCGCACCGCACGCTTGAAACCCGTTCCGGTCTGGGACACGAATTCACCGGCTGGCTCGATCTCCCCTCCCGCATGAAGGAAGGCGAGCTCAAGTCCATAGTTGCCGCCGCGGAGAAGATCAAAGAGCAGAGCCAGGCACTGCTTGTCGTCGGCATCGGCGGCTCCTATCTCGGCGCGCGCGCCGCTATTGAGCTGCTCAAGAACCCCAGCCACAACAGCTTCGGCCCGACCGAGGTCTACTTCATGGGCAACACCCTCTCCCCCGACGCGATAAGCGAGCTTATCGCCCAGCTCGGCGACAAGGATTTCAGCGTCAACGTCATCTCCAAGTCCGGCGGCACGCTTGAGCCCGCCCTGGGCTACCGCGTGGCCAAGGCCCTGCTTGAGCGCAAGTACGGCCGCAACACTGCGAAAAAGCGCATCTTCGTCACCACCGACGCCAACAAGGGCACTCTGCACGATGTCGCCGTCAGCGAGGGTCTTGAGCGCTTCACCGTTCCCGACGACGTGGGCGGGCGCTTCAGCGTTCTGTCCGCCGTGGGCCTGCTGCCCATGGCTGCGGCCGGCATCGACGTCGAGGCTGTCATAGACGCCGCGATACAGGAGATGCACGGCCTTGACCTGCGCTCGCCGGACAACCCCGCCTGGCAGTACGCCGCCGCGCGCCAGGGCCTTTACAGGAAGGGCAAGACCATCGAGCTGCTGGCCTGCTACGAGCCTGCCTTCCGCTATATGGCGGAGTGGTGGAAGCAGCTCTACGGCGAGTCCGAGGGCAAGAACGGCATCGGAATCTACCCCGCCTCGGTCGAATTCAACGCCGATCTGCACTCCATGGGACAGTTCATACAGGACGGCCCCAGGACCCTTATGGAGACCGTTGTCTCCTTTGAAAAGAGCCGCAACGAGTACAAGGTGCCCTTTGAGATGGGCGACGCGGACGGGCTCAACTACCTCGCCGGGCGTGACTTCTCCAGCGTGATGCAGATCGCCATTGACGCGGTGAAGGCAGCGCATATCACCGGCGGCGTGCCGAACATAGGCGTGAGCGCCCCCGCCCGCGACGAGGCCGGCTTTGCCGCTCTTGTCTGCTTCTTTGAGATGTCCTGCGCCCTTTCCGCTTACATCTCCCGCGTCAATCCCTTCGACCAGCCCGGCGTTGAGGCGTACAAGAAGAACATGTTCCGTATGCTGCGCCAGGAGTCCTGATACTGTTCTTCCACAGAAAACCCCGGCGGCGATAAATTTTCAAAATATTCTCATTTTTTCCGTTGCAGTATTTGAATAATAATGCTATTATTCTTGTAAGGGATCGAATCCGTCCCAAAATCGCTTAAGGAGTGTGATTTATTTGGTTAAGCTGATCATGGGCCTGAAGGGCTCAGGCAAAACTAAGACTCTGGTTGATCTCGTCAGGAAGGCCGCAGACGAAGAACACGGCTGCGTGGTATGCATTGAGAAGGACAAGAACCTCACCTATGACATCCCCTACACCGCGCGGCTCATCCACGCCGGTGAATACGGCATTTCATCCAATGAACTTCTGCGTGGCTTTATCTCCGGGCTTCACGCCGGGAATTATGATATCTCCCACGTTTTTATTGATAATTTTTACAAAATGCTCGACGACAGCTCCGAAGAGGCTGTTGAGGAGCTGCTCAAGTGGATGGACAAGTTCAGCACCAGAGAGAAGGTCAGCTTTACCATCAGCGCCACCGCCGACCCCGAGACCGTCGGCGACGCTATAAAAAAATACTTCTGAGAATTTACCGCTTTCAAAAGAGGCTCTGAAAAGGGCCTCTTTTTTCGCGGCTTTGTGAAAAAGATATTGACAGACTCAAATCAATATGATATGATTTTGATATCAAATTAAAGGAGGTCAAGAAAATGGAAGAGAAAATTCTGACCACAAAGAAAAACGGGATGCTGGTGCTGCTGGCGGTCATCGCGCTGTACATACTCGCCGTCGCGCTGATTTTCGCGGGCATCAGCATCAACAGTGCCTCGCGGGTGCCCGAACTGCTCCCCTCAGGCGAGGTTGCGCTTCGCGCGAGTCCGAGCTGGTACGTCGGCACGGTGCTGATCGTCCTCGGTTTCGTGATTATCGTCCTCGGCTGGCTGCCCCTGCCCGGACTGAAGGTGCTCAAGCCGCAGGAGGCGCTGGTGCTCACGCTGTTCGGCAGCTACGTCGGCACCATTAAGGGCGCGGGCTTTTACGCCGTGAACCCCTTCTGCACCTCCGTAAACCCCGCCGCGCGCACCCGCCTGGCGCAGAGCGGCGACGCCGCCGCGCCCAAGGGCTCCGACGTAGTGGTCGGGGCAAACGGCCTGGTAGCCGGCGCAAACGCCGCGTCCGGCAGCGACAAGAGGATTTCCCTGAAAAACATGACCCTCAGCAATGGCCGGCAAAAAATCAACGACTGCCTCGGCAACCCCGTGGAGATCGCCATCGCCGTTATCTGGAAGGTCACGGACACGGCAAAGGCAGTGTTCAACGTGGACAACTACAAGGAGTATCTCTCCCTGCAATGCGACAGCGCGCTGCGCGATATCGTGCGCGTGTACCCCTACGACGTGGCCCCGAACGTGGACACCACCGGCGACGGCAAGGCCGACGAGGGCAGCCTGCGCGGCTCCAGCGAGGAGGTGGCGCGCCGCATACGCGACGAGATACAGAGCAAGGTCGCCGACGCGGGGCTTGAGATCGTCGAGGCGCGCATAACCTATCTGGCCTACGCGCCGGAGATCGCCTCCGTCATGCTCCAACGCCAGCAGGCCAGCGCCATCATCGACGCGCGCAAGATGATAGTCGACGGCGCGGTCGGCATGGTGGAAATGGCGCTTGAGCGCCTGAATGAAACCCAGGTCGTCAACCTGGACGAGGAGAGAAAGGCCGCCATGGTGTCCAATCTGCTGGTGGTACTGTGCGGCAACCGGGACGCCCAGCCGGTCGTCAACTCCGGAAGCCTGTACTGAGCCTATGGCCGAGAAGAAGCAGATCCCCCTTCGCGTGTCGGCGCAGCTGTACGCCGCCATCGCCGCCTGGGCGGAGGACGATTTCCGCTCCGTAAACGGGCAGATTGAATACCTGCTTAGCGAGTGCGTCCGCCAGCGGAAGAAAAACGGCTCGCCCATCCCGAAGGAGCTGGACGTGCCGCCGGAGCTTGATATTTCGTAAATGTGCAAATGACCGCCCCAACAGGGGCGGTCAGACTGTCAAAAAACCTCGTAGAGTTCGCGGCGCGCACGCCGCGAAAAAAGTCTAATCGTTTTTTCCGGCGGCGTGTACGTCGGAAAAACACTTTGCGCGTAGCGAGCGTGCGAGTTGTCCGCCTGCGGCGGACAGCGAGTGCGCAGAGCGGAGCGAAGCCTTCTCGAAAAAGTGGCTTTGCCACTTTTTCGACACGCTCACCGCCCCAACAGGGGCGGTCATTGCCGTATTTCAGACTATCTCCCTATACATCGCCGAGGCGTCGGCCTTGTTGGCAAACTCGTTTATCTCCGTCACCTCGACCTTGAGCGTGCGCTGGCCGTAGGCGATCTCAATCACGTCGCCGAGCTTGACCTGATAGCTGGCCTTAACCTGGCGTCCGTTGACGGAGATGCGCTCGCCGGCGCAGGCCTCGTTTGCCACTGTGCGGCGCTTTATAAGGCGCGAGACCTTCAAAAACTTGTCTATCCTCATCTTTTATACTCCTTACCGGCAAAAGCGGCACAGGGCTTCCCTGTGCCGCTTTATATGCCTTAACTGACCGGATTACTTGTCCACGACGTCCTTGAGGGCCTTGCCGGCCTTGAAGGTGGGAACGCGGGAAGCGGGGATCTCAATCTCCTCCTTGGTCTTGGGGTTGCGGCCCATGCGGGCGGCGCGATCCTTGACATCAAACACGCCAAAGCCAACGAGCTGCACCCTCTCACCGGCCTCAAGGGACTCGCCGATGGTGTCGAAGGTGGCATTGATAGCTTTCTCGCTGTCTTTCTTGGAAAGACCGGTCTTCTCGGAAACTGCGTTTATAAGCTCTGCTTTATTCATTTTTTATCCTCCTAAAGTACGAGCGGCCTGGCCGCTTTTTTTCGCATCAAGCAACATGCCCGTTTAGACTAACAAAAAATACCCGTATTGTCAAGTACTATTTGCCTTTCCTTCTCTCAAAGCTCGGCGCGGGCTCGCTGGTAAAGCTCCTCCATCTCGTCAAGGCTCATATTTTCAAGTGCTCTCCCCTGCTTTGCGGCGGCATCCTCGATGAAACGGAAGCGGGTGATAAACTTCTCGCAGGAGCGGTGCAGGGCCTTTTCCGGGTCTACCTTGAGAAAGCGCGCCGCGTTCACCGCCGAAAACAGGATGTCGCCTATCTCCTCTTCCATGTTGTCGCTGTCCCGCGCCTCAATTCCACGGCAGAGCTCGTCTGTCTCCTCGCGCAGCTTGTCTATGGCTCCGGAGACGTCGGGCCAGTCAAAGCCCACCTTTGCGGCCTTTTTCTGAACCTTTGCCGCGCGCCAGAGGGCCGGCAGCGTCTCAGCCACGTCGCTCATGGCCGTGGCGGTAGTATTCTGGGACTTTTCGACGCGCTTGACCGCCTCCCAGGTGTCGAGCACCTGCTCCGGCGTATCCGCGTGCGCGTCGCCGAAAACGTGGGGGTGGCGGAAGATGAGCTTCTTCACCGCCGTGTCCGCTACGTCGTCGAGGTCAAAGCTGCCGCGCTCCTCCTCCATCCTCGCGTGGAAGATGACCTGCATGAGCAGGTCGCCCAGCTCCTCGCGCAGATTCTCCGGGTCATCTTTGTCTATGGCCTGAGCCAGCTCGTAGGCCTCCTCAATAACATTGGCACGGATGCTCTCGTGCGTCTGCTCCGCGTCCCAGGGACATCCGCCGGGCGCGCGCAGTATTTCCATTATCCTTCGGAAATCGTTGACATCGTATTTTTCCTTGAATCTAAAATCTGTCATTGCTTTTCTCCGTCTTCCGTGTATTTATCTTACCCGCCCCCCGGCGGATTATATACTTGCTCAATCAGCGTATATGCAGCAGCTTCGCAATTTTCTCGCCCCTGGGAATGAGCTTCATGTCCTCAAGCGTCACCGCGCGCATGGAAATGGCCATCACCAGATAGACGGTTACAGCCGCGCCTATGGCCCCTATGGCTGAAATGGCTGTAACTATCCAGCCCGCGGACAAACGGCCTATGCCGAAGCTTATGACGCCCGACAGGCACATCTCAAGCAGGCCGTAGAGTCCCCAGGCCGCGGCGCCCATGACGGCGCAGCTCAGCACCGGCCGCAGCAGAGTCTTTGAAAGCCGCGGGCGGCGCTCCATGCAGCGGCACAGGAAGATATAGTTGAACAGGCACATCACGCCGTAGCAGCAGATAGTTCCAATGGGCGCGCCGACTATGTTTATATCCGGGTTGCCAACCAGCGTCCAGTTCACGGCAATCTTCGCAGCTCCGCCGGCTATCACGGATATGATGGGGTAACGCTCGTTCCCGTGGGCCTGGAGAATGGCGTTGGACATCAGCGCAAGGCACACCAGCACCGACGCGATACCCATGAACATAAGCAGCCGCCCGCCCGAGCCGTGGGCCGAGGGGTAGACAAGCTTCATTATCGGCGTGCTGAGCACCGCGAGCCCCACGCCCATGGGCATACATATCACCGACGCTATGCGCAGGCTGTTCTCACCTATCTCGCAGCCCTCAATGTGCCTTTTCGAGGCCACGCAGGCGGCTATGGACGGCACCACGGATATTGTCAGCGGCGTGATAAACGATGCGGGCAGATTATAGAGCGTCATGGCCTTGCCGTATACGCCCCAGAGCACATCGGCCTCCTGCTGGCTGAAGCCCGCGGCCATTTGCAGCTGGTAAAGCACGAGCTTGTTGTCAATAAGCGAGATCAGCGACATAACGCTCGCGCCCAGGGTTATGGGTATGCCGATGATGAGTAAATCCTTCACTATGCTCAGGTGCGGCGCGGGGGTGTCGGGGTTTTCCACCGGGCCATCGACATAGTTGCGGCGCTTGTACCATAACATGTACAGCATTGCCGCCAGGGAGCCGGCGGTGACTCCGAATATGGCGCCGGACGAGCACTCGGGCAGGCTTCTCCTCTGCCGCGTGAAGATGAGCGCGAGGGCCACGCCCACGATGACCTTCACGATGACCTCCAGCACCTGTCCGACGGTGGTGGGTATCATGTTGCTGTGGCCCTGGCAGTAGCCGCGGTAGGCGCTGAGCAGGCAGCACAGCAGCACAGCCGGAGCAAGGGCAAATATGCTCTGCGCCGACTTGGGGCTGTTCATGGCAATCGCCAGCTCCGTCGGGAGCAGGTACATTATCACCGTGCCCACGATGCCCACAACCGCGAAAGTGGCCAGCGCGACCTTAAAGGTGCGCCGGGCCTGCATGGGCCGCTTGAGGGTGTTTGCCTCGCTGATCATGCGCGAGAGGGCCACCGGCAGTCCCGCCGTGGCAAGGGTGAGGAAGATATTGTAAATGTTATAGGCCGTGAGAAAATACCCGTAGCCCTCGTCGCCGAGGATGTTGCCGAGGGGTATTTTGTAAATTGCGCCGAGGATTTTCATGATAACCACGCCGGCGGTGAGAATGGCCGCCCCGTGAAGGTAATTTTGTTTTCTGTTATCGGACAATGCACTACCTCCAAAATTCTTCCGCCGCCGCGCGGCAATATGCTAAAGCCTGTCGCTGCAATTATATGCGGCAAGTCCCATTTTTTTGTCTGACCGGAAGATTTTACACCAATTTCTCATATAAATCAAGCATTTCCGGGCGAAGTATCCAGTTTGCGGGATTTTTGGGGAAGATAACCTCGTTTCGGGGCAAAAAGAATGGAACGGCAAAACCGTTCCATTCTTTTTGAGCGTGTCGAAAAAGTGGCAAAGCCACTTTTTCGAGAAGGCTTCGCTCC
>JAMPGF010000110.1 GCA_023664105.1 Butyricicoccus sp.
CCCGGCGCGGCGGCAAGGCGCCGCGCCGTCAGCTCAAGCAGAGAGCGCTCGTGCGCGCGTATGGATGCCGTGCCGCGCCGGAGGATATACTTCACCCCCGCGTGCAGCCCCGCTATGCCGCAGACATTGTGCGTCCCCGCCTCAAGCCGGTCGGGCAGGAACTCTGGCATATCCTGCACCCGGCTCGACGAGCCGCTGCCACCATATAACAACGGTTTTGCCTCATTTTTGCATAGCAGTACGCCGGTGCCCTGCGGGCCGAGCAGGCCCTTGTGCCCCGGCATGGCGGCGAAGTCCGCGCCGAGGGACTGGAAATCAACGTCCAGCACGCCCGCGGACTGGGACGCGTCGATGACAAGCGGCTTTCCCGCGCTCCGGCACAGCCGGGCTATCTCCTCAATGGGCAGGATGTAGCCGAACACGTTTGAGACATGGGTGCACACCGCGGCCCGGCACTCAGGCAGGCGCTTTTTAAATTCCTCAAGAAACGCCCCCGTGTCAAAAAGCGGGGTTTTAACCGCGATAATTTCCGCTCCAACAGCGCGCAGCGGGCGGGTGACGGAATTGTGCTCATAGCCGGAGACGAGCACGGCGTCGCCCGCGCCCGCGACAGAGCGTATGGCTATGTTCAGGCCGTGGGTGGCGTTGAAGGTAAAGACCACGTTCTCCGGCTCGGGGACGTTAAAAAGCTCCGCTATCGCCTCGCGGCAGGCGAAGCACTCGTCGGACGCGAGCATGGCCGCCGCGTGGGACCCCCGGCCGGGACTTGCCATGTTGCTCATGGCGCTTATCACGGCGTACTGCACGCCCTCCGGCTTTTGCAGGCTGGTGGCGGCGCTGTCAAGGTAAATCATTCGCTCACCACCAGGGCCCTGCCGTACTCATCCAGTCCAATGAGCCGTCCCGTGGGCAGTCCGACGTTCCTTATCAGTTCGAGGGCCCGGTCAAGGTCGCGCGCCCTCACCTTAACGCCGTAATTGCAGCCCTCCTTCGTCACCTCCAGCGGTGCCTTGGCTGTGGAGGCAAAGATGCCCGCGCGCTCCAGAGCTCTCGACGCGCGCTGGGCGTAAGTCAGGGAACGGCACATGATGATATAGTGCTGCATACAAACCTTCCTTCTGCTGGGCACGGCTCCCGGCTTCCCGGCCAGCGTGCCCGGGTTCAGGCCCCCTGTTCTCATCGCGGGGCCTAAACTATAATATGCAGAAGTGTTCGTTCGGTTTATCTTCTTTCCAGCAGCGCGACGGCCTGCGCGGCTATTCCGAGCCCCTCGCCCGTGAAGCCGAGGCGCTCCTCCGTCGTGGCCTTGACGTTCACGCGCTCCGGCCCGACGCCGAGGGCGGCGGCGATGTTTTCCCGCATCCGCGGAATATATCCCGCCAGCTTCGGACGCTGGGCTATGACGGTGCTGTCGATATTGCCTATCTCATACCCCGCCGCGGAGACAAGAGCGCCCGCCTTTTTCAGCAGCAGCAGGCTGTCCGCGCCGGCGTACTGCACGTCGCTGTCGGGAAACTGCTGTCCGATATCCGGCAGCGCGGCGGCGCCGAGCAGCGCGTCCATCACCGCGTGGACAAGCACGTCCGCGTCCGAGTGTCCGAGCAGGCCCTTTTCAAAGGGGACGTCCACCCCGCCGAGTATCAGCGCGCGCCCTTCCACAAGCCGGTGCACGTCGTAGCCCTGGCCGATTCTAAAGCCGCTCATGGCATGCCGCCCCATTTCGCCGCTATCGCCTCCGCGAGCGGGAGGTCCAGCGGCGTGGTGAGCTTTATGTTGTCCTCGTCGCCGCGCGTCAGGTGCGTGGTCACGCCGATGGCCTCGGCGGCGGCGCAGTCGTCGGTGAAGCTCTTCCCGCTTTGCACCGCGGCGGTCAGCGCGGCCTTTATGATGTCCGCGTCAAAGGCCTGCGGCGTCTGCATGGCGAACACCGTCTCGCGCTCCGGGGTCTCGGTGTTTTCGCCGTCGACTATCCTTATGGTGTCCTTTACCGGCACGGCGGGGGCCACGGACTTGTGGTCCAGCGCGGCGCGCACGGCGTCGCAAATCAGCTTATCGGAGGCAAAGGGCCGGGCCGCGTCGTGGATGCAGATTATCTTCGCCTTCCGCTCAGCGGCGCAGACTCCCGCCAGCGCCGACTGTGTGCGCGTCGCCCCGCCGCAGACCACCTTCGCGGCCTTGGTCACGCCGCCGTTTTTGCACAGGCGCGACACCTCCGCCAGACGCTCCGGCTGCGTGACCACGATTATCTCGTCGATCTCGCCGCAGCGCTCCAGGCACAGCAGCGCGCGCAGCAGCACCGGCACGCCGCCCACCTCCAGCGAGAGCTTATCCTCGCCCATGCGCTCGGACGCGCCCGCCGCCACAACGACGGCGGAGCAGTATTTGTGCTTGAGCTTAAAGAGAGTTTTTGATATTTCAGCCAAGGCAGTCCGCTCCCTTCTGTTTATAATAATGTTACCGCCGCGCCGGAGGGGACGGTAAACGTCCCTGCCTGCGCGGCGGTTGATTGATTTTTTGGTTCTAAGCTGCCGGGTTTACTCCTCGTCGGCGTCGGGGACTATACCGGTGGTCTCGCCCTTTTCGGAAATCTCGAACACCAGAGCGTCGTCCTCAGCCTCGGGGATGTCCTCCTCCACAGGCTCGGCCTCGCGCTTCTTTGCCGGAGCCGGTTCGGGCTCGGACAGGGCGCGGATGCTCAGGGAAATCTTCTGCTTCTCCCCGTCGATGGCGGTGATCTTCACGTCCACGACATCGCCCACGCTCAGCACCTCGTCGGGCTTGCCGATACGGCGGTTGGCGATCTGGGAGATGTGGATGAGTCCGTCAACGCCGGGCACGACCTCGGCAAAGGCGCCGAAGGTCATGAGCTTGACTATCTTCACGCTGGCGACGGAGCCGACATCGTACTTGCTGGTGAAGGCAACCCAGGGGTTGTCCTCAGGGTTCTTGTAGCCGAGGGAGATCTTGCGGTTTTCCTTGTCAAAGCTGATGACATAGACGTTTATCTCGTCGCCCACGGAAACCACGTCGGCAGGCTTGCCGATGCGGCCCCAGCTCAGCTCGGAGACGTGCACCATGCCGTCCACGCCGCCGATGTCCACAAACGCGCCGTAGCTGGTCAGGGACTTGACAACGCCGTCATAGCGCTTGCCGACCTCGATCTCGTTCCATATCTTCTCCGCGCGCTCGCGGCGCTCCTTGGCGGCAACGGCGCGGATGGAGCCGACGACGCGGCGGCGGGCCTTGTTGACCTCGGTTATCTTCAGGCGCACCTTCTGCTTAAGAAGCTGGCTCATCTCCGCGTCCTTGGGCAGGCCGGACTGGGAGGCGGGCACGAACACGCGCACGCCCTTGACAGAGACGACGATGCCGCCCTTGTTGTCCTCGGTGACGGTACCCTCGACAATGGTGCCTTCCTCGGCGGCGGTCTCGATATCCGTCCAGGACTTCGCGGCGTCAAGGCGCCTCTTGGAGAGCATGACGGTGCCCTCGACATCGTTTACGCGAACCACACATGCTTCAACTGTGTCACCGACGTGAACAAGCTCGTCAATCTTCGCGTTGGGGTCGTCGCTGAAATCGTCCACAGGTATGTAACCTGAGTGCTTGGTTCCCAAGTCAACGCTGATCTCGGTCGGAGTGATCGCGGCCACTACGCCCTTGACGGTGTCTCCATTATATATAGTTTTTATGGAATCCTCGAGCATTTCCGCAAAGCTCTTTTCGGTCTCCACAGCTGTAGTCTCAGTTTTGATTTCGTCGCACATCTTTTGTTTAACCTCCTTTATTATCCACGCGGGAACGGACGCCCCGGCGGTGATACCGATGGTATCATAAGCTACGAACACGCGGCTGTTGAGGTTATCTGCATTCTCGACGAAGCATACCTTGGCGCAGCGCTGTGAACAGAGCTCTGCCAGATGGCTGCTGTTGGCGCTGTGCCTGCTGCCGACAACAACCATTGCGTCGCATTTTGAAGCTAAATCCAACGCCTCTGACTGTCTGGTTTGCGTAGCAAAGCATATTGTATCAAATTCTTCGCAATTTGTATATAACTTTTTGAGAATTTTTTTTGAATTTTCGTAAGAATTTTTTGTCTGGGTCGTCTGAAAAACCGCCGTTGACGCTTTTTCGGCCTCTTCGGGGTGGCTCAGGGCGTAGTTTTCCAGTTCCGCGCTGTCACGGAACACCTGCGCGTCCCGGCACCAGCCGCGGATGCCCTGCACCTCGGGGTGCTCGCGCGTGCCGATTATCAGCACTCTCCGTCCGGCGTCGGAGGCTTTTTTCACCAGCGCGTGGATGTGCGCGACCTTCGGGCAGGTCGCGTCGAGTAACTCCGCGTTTTTCTCCCGCAGCCGGTCATACGCCTCCGCGGCCACGCCGTGCGAGCGTATTATCACCGCCGCGCCCTCCGGCAGCTGGTCCGGGCTTTCGATGACCGTCATGCCCATTTTCTCGAGCCGCGCGACCTCGTCCCGGTTGTGGATGAGCTCGCCCAGGCAGTAGAGCTTTTTCCCCTCGCCCAGCGCCTTCTCGGCCATGTCCACGGAACGGGACACGCCGAAGCAAAAGCCCGCGCTTTCGGCGCAAATCACCTGTTTCACAGTCCGAACCTCTCCTGTATCAGCTTTTTCAGCGTATCAAAGCTCTGCTCAAAATCCAGCGCCGTCGTATCCAGCGTCACCGCGTCGTCCGCGGCGCGCAGCGGGGCCGCGGGGCGGGCGCTGTCCTGCCTGTCACGGTATTCGATGTCGCGCAGGACCTCGTCAAAGGGGGTGTCCATGCCCTTTTCGCGCAGCTCCTTACAGCGGCGCTCGGCCCTTGCCTGGGCGCTGGCGGTGAGGAAAACCTTCAGCCCCGCGCCGGGCAGCACCACGGTGCCGATGTCGCGCCCGTCCATGAGCACGTCGCAGCGCTGCGCCATGTCCCGCTGCATCTCCAGCAGATAGGCACGCACCGCCGGCATCGCCGCCGCGTCCGAGGCGTATATGGAGCTTTTCGGCGTGCGTATCTCCTCCGATACGTCGCGCCCGTTTAAAAACATCCGCTGCGTTCCTGTCCCGTCGTACTCAAAGCGTATATCCAGCCCCGGCAGCAGTGCGGCGATTCCCTCCGCGTCCTTCGAGTCCAGGCCCGCGCACTGGGCGGCGTAGCCCACCGTGCGGTAGATCGCCCCGGTGTCGACATAGATGAAGCCGAAATGCCGCGCCGCGCGCTTTGCCAACGTGCTCTTTCCCGCGCCGGACGGCCCGTCTATAGCCACGGATATATGTTTTTCCATAAAGCCTCTCCTTATACGCGCCTTATCCCGTCACGCGTTATTTCCCGCGAGATACCCCGTCGACCACGCGATTTGAAGGTTAAACCCGCCGGTGTACGCGTCCACATCAATGACCTCGCCGGCGAAATAGAGTCCACGCACAAGCTTCGAGCCCATAGTGCGCGGGTCAATTTCCCTGACATCCACGCCGCCGGAGGTCACGATCGCCTCATCCACGCTCCGCGTGCCGCTGACATCTATCGAAAAATGCTTGAAAAGCTCCAGCAGCGCTCGCCGCTGCTGCTTTGTTATCGAGTTTACCTTCGTCTCCGGCGGTATGCCGGAGCGCTCGACGAGCATGGGTATCATGCTCTTTGCCGCCAGGTCGCCCAGCGAGTTGGCGAAGTCGCGGTTGCGGTATTTTTCAAAATCCCGCAGCAGCCGCGTGTCCAGCTTCTTCTCGTCCAGCGCGGGCTTGAGGTCAATTTCCAGGCGGTAGCGCTCGCTCCCGAAACCGCGCATATGCGCGCTTGCCGAGAGCACCAGCGGGCCTGTCACCCCGAAGTGGGTGAACATCAGTTCCCCCAGCTCGCGGAAAACCTCCCGGTTTTTCCCGTCGCGCACCGTCAGCGTCACGTTTCTCAGCGAAAAGCCCTGCATCTGGGCGCAGCACGGGTCCGGCGAGACCAGCGGCACCAGCGACGGCCTCGCCGGCGTCACCGTGTGCCCCAGTTCCCGGGCGAAGCGGAAGCCGTCCCCCGTCGAGCCTGTCAGCGGATAGGAAAGCCCGCCCGTGCAGATAACGGCAGACTGGCACTCAATCTCCCCCGCGTCCGTCAGCACGGCGCGCACCGCGCCGTCCTGTACGCGTATCCCGCGCGCTCTCGTGTGCACAATCTCCGCGCCGGAGTCGCGCACATAGCCTTCCAGGGCGCTGACGATGTCCTGCGCCCTGTCCGAGCAGGGAAAAACCCTGTTCCCGCGCTCGACCTTCAGCGGCACGCCGAGGCTCTCAAAAAACTCCATTGCCGCGCTCGGCGGGAAACGGTTAATCGCGCTGTACAAAAACTTCGCGTTCACCGGCACATTTTGCAAAAACTCCCGTGCCTCGCAGGCGTTGGTCACGTTGCAGCGGCCCTTGCCCGTTATCCGCAGCTTGCGCCCGAGGCCTTTCTGCCCCTCGAGCAGCAGCGCCCGCCGCCCGCGCCGCGCCGCCGTGGCCGCGCAGAGCATCC
>JAMPGF010000111.1 GCA_023664105.1 Butyricicoccus sp.
TTATTGATTCCAATTTACTTCTTGAGCTTATTCGCTTTTTATGAGACGGGCGTGGGGCGGCGCGTAATGAGACTTGCATTTTTCGGGCAAATGGATTATACTGAATAAATTAGCCAGGAAAAAGAATTTGCACCAGATATTGTGACATGTTTTTACATATAAGCTGAAAAGGAGAAAGCAAGCGCAGATGGCACAGGCAAAAACACAGCAGTATGGAAACGAGAGCATCTCCCAGCTCAAGGGAGCGGACAGGGTGCGCAAGCGCCCGGGGGTAATATTCGGCTCGGACGGGCTCGACGGCTGCGAGCATGCGGTGTTTGAGATCCTCTCAAACGCCATTGACGAGGCCAGAGCCGGGTTCGGCAATTTAATAACCCTCACGCACTATGAGGATGACAGTATCGAGGTTGAGGACTTCGGCCGCGGCTGCCCCGTGGACTGGAACGAGAAGGAAAAGCGCTGGAACTGGGAGCTGGTATTTTGCGAGCTCTACGCCGGCGGCAAGTACGGCAACGAGCAGGGGGAAAGCTATGAGTTCTCCCTGGGCCTCAACGGCCTGGGCTCCTGCGCCACCCAGTACAGCTCGGAGTTTTTCGACGCGGAAATTCACCGGGACGGCTTCCGCTACGAGCTGCATTTCAAAAAGGGCAATGTCGTCGGCAAAAAGGGCAAGGAGCTGCTCAAGGAGCCGACGGACCGGGAAAAGACCGGCTCGCGCTTCCGCTGGAGGCCGGATATCGAGGTTTTTACCGACATAAGCATCCCGCGCGAGTATTTCCAGGACGTGCTGCGCCGCCAGGCGGTGGTCAACGCAGGCGTGACCTTTCGCTTCCGCTGGCAGAACGGCTCGCGCTTTGAGACCGAGGAGTTTAAGTACGAAAACGGCATAGTCGACTACGTCGCCGAAATCGCGGGTGAAAACGCCATGACCCTGCCGTACTTCATCGAAGCAGAGCGCCGCGGGCGTGACCGCGAGGACAAGCCCGAGTACAAGGTGCGTTTGTCGGCCGCGTTCTGTTTTTCCAACACGGTCAAATGCATAGAATACTACCACAACTCAAGCTGGCTCGAGCACGGCGGCGCGCCGGAGAAGGCCGTGAAAAACGCCTTTGCCTACGCCGTGGACGCCTACATCAGGAAGTCGGGCAAGTACCAGAAAAACGAGAGCAGGATAAGCTTTCAGGACGTACAGGACTGCCTGATATTGGTCACCAGCTGCTTCTCCACCCTGACCTCCTTTGAAAACCAGACGAAGAAGTCCATCACCAACCGCTTTATTCAGGAGGCGATGACAGACTTTTTCAAGGGGAAGCTGGAGATTTACTTCATAGAGAACAAGGCCGACGCCGAGCGCATTGCCGAGCAGGTGCTGATCAACAAGCGCAGCCGCGAGCAGGCGGAAAAGACGCGGCTGAACATGAAAAAGAAGCTGACCGGCAGCGTGGACATCGCAAACCGCGTGGCAAAGTTTGTTGACTGCCGCTCGAAGGATCTGTCAAAGCGGGAGATATTCATCGTCGAGGGCGACTCCGCTCTCGGCGCGTGCAAGCAGAGCCGCAACGCGGAGTTCCAGGGCCTGATGCCCGTGCGCGGCAAGATACTCAACTGCCTCAAGGCCGACTATGTGCGCATTTTTAAGAGCGAGATCATAACCGACCTTCTCAAGGTGCTCGGCTGCGGCGTGGAGGTCGAGAGCAAGAGGAACAAGGATATCAGCAGCTTCGACCTTGAAAACCTCCGTTGGAACAAGGTTATAATCTGCACCGACGCGGACGTGGACGGGTTCCAGATCCGCACGCTGATACTGACCATGCTCTACCGCCTGACGCCGACGCTTATCCGCGAGGGCTATGTCTACATCGCGGAGACGCCGCTTTATGAGATCGAGAGCAAGGGAAAAACCTGGTTCGCCTACTCCGAGAAGGAGAAGGCCGACGTGCTCGCCAAGCTTGACGGGGCCAAGTGCAGCATAAACCGCAGCAAGGGCCTCGGCGAGAACGACCCGGAGATGATGTGGCTGACGACCATGAACCCGGAGACGCGCCGGCTGATAAAGGTCATGCCCGAGGACGTGGAGCGCACCGCGCGCATGTTTGATTTGCTTCTGGGCGACGACCTGAGCGGGCGCAAGGCGCATATTTCTGAAAACGGATATAAGTTCCTCGATTTGGCGGATATTTCCTGAGAACCGGGTATAAAGATAAACGGAGGATACTCTGATGAAATTTGAAACCGCGAAAAACCTTGTCAAGGGCTTTCTCGCAGCCGGGGTCGCGTGCTCAGTTCTGGCGCTGTTCATGTCGCAGGTCGGCTCGACAATGGCGGGCATGTATCTGACCATGATTTCGCTGGGCTGTATGCTGATGTGCGCGTTTTTCGTGATTACGGCTCTGAAGTGCCCCTGGTGCGGCAAGCGGATTATCAGGCACTGCTTCGTGCTCAAAAACTGCCCCCGGTGCCGCCGCGATCTGGCGACGGGCATGAAGTCCAAGAGGAAGAAGTCGAGATAAGGAAGTAATATATGGCAAAGAAGAAAACACCGCCGCCGGACGGGCACCGCCCGGCGGACCCCAATGTGATGGGCCTGAGCGCCAAGGTGCTCGAGCAGCCCATAACCGAGACGCTGGAGCAAAACTACATGCCCTACGCCATGAGCGTCATCGTCTCGCGCGCGATACCGGAGATCGACGGCTTCAAGCCCTCGCACCGCAAGCTGCTGTACACCATGTACAAAATGGGCCTTCTGACCGGCGCCCGCACCAAGAGCGCCAACATTGTCGGACAGACGATGCGCCTCAACCCTCACGGCGACGCCGCGATATACGAGACGATGGTGCGCCTTGCCAAGGGCAACGAGGCGCTGCTTACCCCCTTTGTCGATTCCAAGGGCAACTTCGGCAAGGTCTATTCCCGCGACATGGCCTACGCCGCGTCGAGGTATACCGAGGCAAAGCTTTCCGGGATATGCGCCGAGCTTTTCCGGGACATAGACAAGGACACGGTCGATTTCGTGGACAACTACGACGGCACCATGACCGAGCCGACGCTGTTTCCCACGACCTTTCCCAACGTGCTCGTGTCATCGAACATGGGTATCGCCGTCGGTATGGCAAGCCAGATATGCGGCTTTAACCTGGGCGAGGTCTGCCGCGCCGCGATAGAGTTTATAAGGGACCCGGAGTTTGACATTCTCCCGGTTATGCCCGCGCCGGACTTTCCCACGGGCGGGGAGATAATCTACGACGGCGCCGAGATGGCGGAAATTTACCGCACGGGACGCGGCAGCTTCAAGCTACGCGCGCGCTGGCGGCACCTGCCCAAGGAAAATGTCATTGAGATTTACGAGATACCCTACACCACCACGGTCGAGGCGATAATCGACAAGGCCGCGGAGCTGATAAAGGCCGGAAAGCTCAAGGAGATC
Source organism: Butyricicoccus sp. (assembly GCA_023664105.1). Classification (GTDB taxonomy): domain Bacteria; phylum Bacillota; class Clostridia; order Oscillospirales; family Oscillospiraceae; genus JAMPGF01. The sequence goes on from JAMPGF010000111.1 coordinate 3,425, forward strand.
TCCGACATGCGCGACGAGACGGATTTGTCGGGCCTGAAGATAGCCATTGACCTCAAGCGCGGCACCGACCCGGAAAAGCTAATGCAGAAGCTTTTTAAATCTACGCCGCTGATGGACTCCTTCGGCTGCAACTTCAACATACTCATCGCCGGCTACCCCCACGTTCTGGGCGTGCGCGAGATACTTGAGGAGTGGACGGCCTGGCGCACGGAGTGCGTGAAGCGGCGCGTCTACAATGACCTGACGAGGAAGCGGGAGAAGCTGCATCTCCTCAACGGCCTGAAAAAGATACTTCTGGACATCGACAAGGCCATCGCCATAATCCGCAACACCGAGCGCGAGGCGGACGTGGTGCCGAACCTGATGATAGGCTTCGGCATCGACCAGGTGCAGGCCGAGTACGTGGCGGAGATACGCCTGCGCAATATAAACCGCGAATATATCCTCAAGCGCGTGGAGGAGACCGAGGCGCTGGAAAGGGACATAGCCGACCTCGAGGACATCATGAACAGCCGCCGCCGGGTCAGGAAGATAATCACCGATGAGCTGGCGCAAGTGGAGAAAAAGTACGCCCAGCCGCGCAAAACCGGAATTGTCTACGCCCACGAGGTACAGGAGTACTCTGAGGAAGCGAGCGTTGAGGACTACGTCGTGACGCTGTTCCTCTCCCGCGGGGGCTATTTCAAGAAGATAACGCCCCAGTCCCTTCGCATGAGCGGGGAACAGAAGTACAAGGACAGCGACGGCCCCATGCAGTCCTTCGAGTGCACAAACCGCTCCGAGCTTCTGATTTTCACCGACCGGCAGCAGGTTTACAAGGCACGGGTGAGCGATTTCGAGGACAGTAAGGCCAGTTTGCTGGGGACGTACCTGCCCTCGCAGCTGGGCATGGACGAGGGCGAGAGCGTACTGCATATGCTCTGCCCCGGCGATTACACCGGGCAGCTGCTGCTGTTCTTTGAAAACGGCAAGTGCGCGCGCATACCGCTGGAGGCCTACGCCACCAAGACCAACAGAAAGCGCCTGACCGGCGCGTACTCTGACAAGAGCCCGCTGCGCTGCGTGCTGGAGCTGGGCGGCGAGCGCGAGCTGGCCGTGTTCACGACCGAGGGCCGCGCGCTGGTGTTCTCCACGGCGCTTTTACAGCCGAAGACCAGCCGCACGACCCAGGGCGTGGGCGTTGTCAGCCTCAAGCCGAAATACCGGCTTGATTACGTCAGGCCCATTGAGGAAACGAGCATAAAAAATGTCTCCCGCTACCGTGTGCGCAGCGTCCCCGCCGCGGGCGCGCTGCTGCGTGACGAGGACAGGGGAGAGCAGCAGCTTTCGATAATTGAGGAGTAATGCAGGACAATGAATAAAAGCATTCTTTCCCATACCATCACCTATATCAAAATCGTGATCGGTTCGGCGCTGTACGCCGTGGGCTTCCAGTTCTTCACCTATCCCAACTCGATAATCACGGGCGGCGTGACGGGTATCGCGATGATAATAAACTACCTCACCTCGCTGCCCGTCGGCGTGATGACCATTATCATGAACATCCCGCTGTTCATCTTCTCGTGGAAGCGCTTCGGCGTGCACTTCATGGTCTCGTCCTTTGTAGGGATGATGCTGTGCTCGGTGCTGGTGGACGTTTTCAGTATGATAGATTTCGTGGCGACGAACCAGCCGCTGCTGGCGGCAATTTACGGCGGACTCATCAAGGGCTTCGGCCTGGGCCTTGTCTACACCACGGGCGCCACCACCGGCGGCGTGGATATTGTGGCGAAGGTCCTTCGCGTGAAGTACCAGCACATCAACTTCGGTACGCTTATACTCCTGCTGGACGCCGTGATAATCTTCGCCTTCGCGCTGATTTTCCGGCGCTATGACAGCGCGATGTACTCGATTATTTTCATGTACATGAGCTCCAAGATCGTCGACCTCGTGCTCTACGGCGCGGTGAACAGCAAGGTCTGCTACATCATAACCGACAGCAGCGTGGAGATCAAAAACGCCATAGTCGGCGAGCTCAAGCGCGGCGTGACCTTCATCCACGGCGAGGGCGCCTGGTCCGGCAAGGAGAAGGACATTATCCTCTGCGTGATAAAATCCCGCCAGATAGTCGAGCTCAAGCGCATAATCAAGGAGATTGACCCCGCCTCGTTCCTGATAGTCAGCGACTCGCGCGAGGTGTTCGGAAACGGCTTCACCTTTATCGGCGACGATAAATAAGCCGCGGAGATTTCGGAAAGGAGCGGCCCGATGGCAAAGCGTATTCTGCTTATATTAACGGCGCTGGCGCTGATGCTCTCAGCGTCGGGGTGCACGTCCATTTTTGCCTCGGACTACTACTACGTCAGCGAGTACTCCGAAGGGACGGAGAGCTCCGGCGGCCTGACGGGGACGGAGATAAAAAACTACGCCCAGCTCAGAAGCGCCATAAGCGAGATGGTGAACGGCGCGCTGCCCGGCGGGGAGCTGAGCTTCAGCGGCTATACCGGCCCGGTGCGGGATGACATGGCGGCGGTCTGCTATGAGATAGGGACACAGACCCCCATGGGCGCCTATGCCGTGGAGGACCTGAGCTATGAGATAAACCGCATTGTGTCCTACTACACCGCGCAGATAAGCATAAGCTACAAACGTAGCCTTGAGGAAATTGAGTCCGTCGTGCTGCTCAACGGCGTGTCCTCGCTCAAAAGCTACCTCACCGACGCGATCGGCGGGCACAGCGAAAAGCTCGTGCTGCGCATATTTTCCTCCACGGTCAACGAGGATTATATTAAAGCCATCGTCAGCGGCGCGTACCTTGACAACCCGCTGGTCAGCGCGCGCGAGCCTGCCGTGAGCGTGACGGGCTATCCCGCCGAGGGCGTGAACAGGATATACGAAATTGGGCTGGACTACGGCATGGACGCGCGTGAGCTTGACGAGCTGCGCGGGAGGCTGGAGCGCCGGATAGACGAGCTGTGCCAGGACGTGACGGCGCAGGAGAGCTGGCGGCGCGCGCTCGAGCTCGCCCAGGCGCTGTGTGCAAGCTTTCGCGCCGCGGAGAGCGGC
>JAMPGF010000112.1 GCA_023664105.1 Butyricicoccus sp.
CAGGAAGCGGCAGCCGAGCGCGCGAAGGTAGTCATACGCGCCCAGCAGCACGGCGCGGGGGCCGCTGCCGGAAATGCTCCCGCCTGCGCCCGTCATGTCCACGGCAAAGCTCTCTCTCTCGTCCTGGTCGCGTGGATCGCGCGGCGCGAGCGTGATTTCCACCGCGCCCTCATGCCCGGCAAGCATACGGGTGAGGTAGCGCCGCAGCTCCCGCGCGGCGAAGGCGACGGCCTCCGGCGTGCCGGGGGCGAAGGTTACCTTGATATCCATGCTCCTGCCTCCTTTCGGGAAAACGGGCCCCATGGGTTTCCCACAGGGCCCGTTCCTATGCCTTTATGCTATTCGGTTTGGCGCTTACTTCAGCGCGTCCTCCATGACGGAGAACAGGACGAACTCGCCCACATCCTCCTTGGCCTGGTCGGCCTCAATGTTGCCGCCCTGGAGCATGTCGTTCTGCATTCCCTCGTAGTAGCCCCTGATGGTGCCGTCGGCAACTCCGGCGGTCAGGTCCGCGAGGTTGAACCAGTGGGCGTCGCCCACCTGCATCAGGTTGGACTCAAGCCCGGTCTTGGTGCGGTCGGCGCAGTACTGGGCCACGGTCTCGTAGTTGTCCTCGTTGGAGCCCCAGTCCATGCCCTTGAACAGCGCGCGGGTGAAGCGCACGAGGGTGTCGTAATTCTCCTCGGCGTAGCCGGGCAGGCAGATCCAGCTGGAGATGTTGGTCGAGCCGTCGGCAAACTCGATCTCGTACGCGCCCTCAACCTGCTTGAGGATCTGGCCGGAGTAGGGGTTCCAGCACACGGCGGCGTCAATCTGGCCGGAAACGGCGGCGGGGACCATGTTGTCAATGCTCATCTCGTACTCGTCCACGTCGTCGCGGGTCAGCCCGGCAACCTCGAGGGCGTTGTTGAAGGTGGACTCGGAGGAGGAGCCGGCGTTGAAGGCGATGGTCTTGCCCTTGAGATCCTCAACGGACTGGATGCCGCTGTCGGGCATGCAGACGACCTTATCCACGGTGTGGACAGAGCTGGGGGCGAAGATGACGGCGCTGCCGGTGATGCACAGGCGGTGCGCGCCCTTGCCTATGTAGGCCAGGTCGATGGAGCCGCCCTCCATGGCCGCGATCTCGGACGGGCCGTCGGCAAACTCGGTCAGCTCAATGGTGATGCCGTCCTCGGCGAAGCAGCCCTGCTCGATGGCGGACAGGACGCCCCAGAGGGAGGCGTAGTTGGGCATGTAGCCGATGCGAAGGGTGATGGGCTCGGCGGCGGGCTCGGCGTTGTCGGCGGGAGCCGTGGTGTCAGCCGGTGCGGGGGCGGGATCGTTAGCCGGAGCGGGAGTTGCGGCGGGGGCCGGCTCAGCAGAGTTGCCGCAGGCACACAGCCCCAGGGCCATGACCAGCACCAGCGCAATTGCGAGAAGTTTCTTCATTTTTTCATTTCCTCCAATTCGTTGTTTTTAGAAAATTTTATTCAAAAAAGCGTTTTTGCGCCTTTTCGGCTTATTTCCTGACCTCCAGGTACTCCTGATAGACCTCGTTCCAAATCTCCGCCTTGAGCTCCATGAAGCGCGGATCGCTCTTGGTGCCCTGGTCACGGGGATAGGGAATGTCAATATCCACAATGCGCTTGATGCGCCCCGGGCGGGCGGACATGATCACCACGCGCTGTGCCAGCAGCACCGCCTCGTCCACGTCGTGGGTGATGAAGAAGCAGGTCTTTTTCTCCTCCTCCCAGGTTTTCAGCAGTTCAGTCTGGAGCTGCGCGCGGGTCTGGGCATCCAGAGCGCCGAAGGGCTCATCCATGAGCAGGACCTCCGGGTTGTTGGCGTAGGCGCGGGCAATTGCCACGCGCTGCTTCATGCCGCCGGACAGCTCCTTGGGATAGGAATTTTCAAAATCCTCCAGCCCCACCATCTTTATGTACTTGCGCGCTATCTCCATGCACTCGGCCTTGGGCAGGCGCTTCATCTGCGGGCCGAACATGACGTTTTGCAGCACGGTCTGCCAGGGGAACAGGGCGTACTGCTGGAACACGACGCCGCGCTTGACATCGGTGCCCTTTATAAGTTCGCCGTCCAGGTAGCACTCGCCGCTGCTGGCCTCGTGAAGGCCGGCCAGGACGTTGAGCAGCGTGGACTTGCCGCAGCCGGACGGGCCGACGACGCAGATGAACTCATTTTCCATGATGTCGAGGTTGACGCCGTTGAGCGCAACCGTGGTGCCGTGGTCGCCGTGGTATTCCTTCTTGACATCCTTTATCTCAATTTTTACGCGCCTTCCCTCTTCTCCTGCCATGAGGTCAGCCTCCCTTCTATAATGTCTACAAGCAGATTGAGCAGCGTTCCGATAATGCCGATGATTATGATGTAGCCGAGCATGGCGTCGGTCTCAAAGGTGGTCTGGAGGGTGCGGATGCGCATACCCAGGCCGGACCGAGCGCCGGTGGACTCCGCGGCCAGCAGGGTGGTCAGTCCCGCGCTCAGGCCCAAGCGCACGGCGGTGAGGATAAACGGCACCGTCGCGGGCAGGGTGATGCGGAAGAAGATGTCCATGTCGTTGGCCCCCAGCACGCGGGCGGCCTTGACCAGCGTGTTGTCAATGTTGCGGATGCCGTGGAAGATGGTGATGCACATGGTCATGAAGGTGCATATCCAGATGAGCACCACCGAGGGGGTGCGGCCCACGCCCAGCATGATGACTATCAGGGGCGCGTAGGCCAGGGCGGGGATGTTGCGGATGAAGTTTATCCAGGGCTCGATGATCTTGCGCACGGGAGTGTACCAGGCCATGAGAAACGCCATTGGCAGGCTCGTCACGAAGCCCAGGCCGAAGCCCATGACGACGGAGAGCAGGCTGCTGCCCAGGTCGCTCCACAGCGCGTCGCGCTCGATCATGGTTTTCAGGCCGCCGAACACGGAGGCCCGGCCACCGATGGAGAAGAGGAACGGGAAGCTCCGGCCCGTCTTCTTGCCGATGGAGAGCAGGAACAGCACCAGCAGCGCCGCCACCAGCGACAGGAGCAGCCACAGCCGGTTTATCATTCTCGCGCGCCGCTCCGCCTGGGTCAGTACCCTTTTTTGCTTTGTTTTCATACTACACCTTCCTTTACTCTTTTTTTGATCAGCACCCGCAGCCGCCGCAACCGTTCGTGCCGTCGTAGGGCTCATCCTTCATGCAAAGGTGCACCGCGCCGATTTTGAAGGTCTTGGGCAGCGCGAGGATATTCGGATTGTCCCCCACGAACTTCCTCTTTGCGTCGGCAAGCGCCTCCTCAAACGTGGCGCGGGTTTTCAGCCCCATGCCGCGCGCGATACCCGGCTCCTGCGCTCCCACGATGTAGATTGCGGATGTGTTCATCTCGGCGATGTGCCCGCAGCTCATCATCGAGAAGCCGTGGAAGGGATGAAACGCGTTGCAGAAGCGGTACTTGCGGATGTACTCCTCGTTGGTGGCGAAATACTCGCCGTAGCGGTTCATGTCCGGCAGGATGTTCATGTAGTCGTGCTGGAACATCTCGTACAGCTCGCGCAGATAGGGCCAGCGCTCGTCGTGGAAGTAGCCGTTGCATATCGACGAACAGATGATAACGCAGTTGTCCTTCATCACGCGCTTGTGGCGTATCACCTGCGCGGACAGGGCCTGCATCATCTGAATGGGGTTGGTGCCCATGCCGTCGCCGTAGTGGAAGGCCTGGGGCATGCCGAACACCATCACGTCGTACTTCTTTTCCGCCCAGGGCACATAGGTGCGCTTGTCGGCTATCTCCCAGCTGATCGGCATCATCTCCGCGGCGTAGCCGGAGAAAACCGCGATCTGGCGGGAATACGTGTCCAGCACCGCATCGCAGCAGAAGAAGGGGCGGCCCATCTTCTCCTCCATCCACATGCCAATCTCGTCAAACTTCGTGCGCATGAGGTTTTTGCCGGACACGGGGGTGAAGTCGGCCCGGTGCATCACGTCGGGAACGTGATGGCTGGCGATGCTCCGCCAGTGGGTTATGCCGGTGGCGCAGTGCTTGTAGCCGCCGGAATAGCCGCCGTAGGGGTTACCTTGCGTGTGCCCGATGAGGATCGGGATATCGCACTCGAACACGTAGCGGTTCATCAGCACGGGGTCGCCCCGGCGCGTCTTGCCCAGGTCGACCATGTGGTCGGGATCCTCGCTGTCGTGGGAGGTTATCTGGTTTGTCCAGTAAAATTCATTGAACAGCTCCTCCCCCAGGATCTGCTTCATCTCGCCCACGGTCGCGCGCGGGTGCAGGCCGTTGGAGAACAGCAGCAGGATATCCTTCTTCTCCACCCCGGCGGCGTACAGCTCGTCGAGGCAGGCGCGGATGGACACCTTGCGGTGGGCGGTGGCCTGACAGCCGCCCTTTACGATGTCCGGGATGACGAACACCACGCTCTTTCCCGGCCCGGCCAGCTCACGCAGCGCCGGCATCCCGATGGGGTTGCGGATGCTCTCAAGCGTGGCGGCGTACAGGCTGTCCCAGTCCTGCGGCAGACAGGGCGGGTCGGGCACCGTCTCGCCGGGGATGAATACATCCGTATTCTCCGGCAGCACCGCGGCCATCAGGCCGTGGCCGTATTCAAACTCTAATTTCATATTTGCCCCCTTTATTTTGCAGTATTTGTTTTTTGCAACCCCGCAGCATCAAGCTTTCGGGGACTTGTACAGCCAGTTTTTCCCGCGGCAGTTGTTAATGCTCTCTGTCAAGTCGGTCAGATATTGCTTTGCTTTTTCTTCCGTTGGATACCACACCGTATCACAAAAACATCATCCGCGAAAGGCTCTTTTTCCCCGCCATTAAGAGGAACGTCTGATTCACAATGCCCCTTAAATAGTTCATATAGGAGATTTTGCAGAATAGCATTCTCATATTTTTATCCCCTTACCTTCCAAGATAAAGCCGGATGATCTCCAAATATTCCTCGGGATAGAAGCCGATCTCCCCGGTAAAGCGCGTCAGGGCGATGAGGCCGCCGTCGATTTCGTCGATGGAGGCGAGCATCGCGGCGTTGTCGGCTTTCAGCCCGCCGCCGTACACCACGTCCATGCCTCCGGTGCGCTCCTTGACGAAGCGGGCGATTTTCGTAATGTAGTCCTTGCCCGCCGGCGTCCTGCCCGGGCCGATAGACCACACCGGCTCGTAGCCGATTACCACGCGGCTCCTGTCCACGCCGTCGAGCCCCGCGTCAAGCTGCTCGCCGAGCACCTTTTCCCACTCGGGCTGCTCCTCGCTCGTCTCGCCGATGCAGTAGAGCACGCTCAGCCCCGCGTCCTGGGCGCATTTTATCTCCTGGTTGAGCAGGCGGTTGACCGCGGAGAAGTCCGTAACGCCCGCCTCGGAGAGAATACCCTTCTTGTCGTTTCGCTCCTCGCAGTGGCCGATGAGCGTCGAGACACAGCCCATGGCCTTGACGATGGAGGCCGGGCGGTTCGTCGTAAACGCGCCGAAATTGCCGCCCACGGCGGTGTTCATGCGGTAGACGCCCTGGCTGCCCAGCTTAACGGGACTGACCTCACTCAGCGCGGACACCGCGCCGAGCAAATGCGCCTCCGGCAGGTACTGCACAAACTCCACCTCAGCCGGGTCGTACTTGCGCAGCGCCTCCTGAGTGCCGCCGACGACCGCCGCGCCCCAGTCCTTCACGTTCGCGAGCCGGTTCACACCGCCGAGCTCCACGGGCACGTCAAAGCGCTTCAGATTCAAATATATGTGCTTCATAATCAGTTACCTCAACAAAGCGTATTCCGGGAAATCCCCGCCCATGAGCGGCAGGGCGTAGTCGAAGAACGCGTCCGCGATGCCGTTGCCGTCCACGATCCACTCCAGCGGGAATTTCTTCTCCACATTCGCCACCTTCGCCAGCGGCACCAGCGACAGGCTGCTGGAATAGCGCGGCTCGCGAACCGCGTCAATGGCGACCATGTACCCGCTCTCGCCCGCCAGCGCCGATTCCGCCGCGAAGCGGCCCACGGCGTAGGCCTCCTCCCGGTCGGTGGAGGAGACATAAGGGATGCTGGCCCGTCCCAGCAGGCCCGGTTTTTCGGCGCGGGATTTCAGGCCGAGCTTTTGGATAATACGATCGCTTATGTGCTGTGCCGTGCCGCCGGGCACCTTGTGCCCGAAGCCGTCCACGATCCCGGTGTCCGCCAGCGGCTTCCCGTCAAGGCCGCAGATACCCTCGCTGACGGTGACGAGCAAGCCCTTTCCCTTGGCGTAGGCGCGCTCGATGTCGGCGAGCAGCTTATCCTCGTCCACCGGCAGCTCCGGCAGGTAGGTCAGCACCTGGCAGCCCGTCAGGCGCGCGGCCATGGCGGAGGCGGCGGTGACCCAGCCGGCGTTGCGGCCCATGAGCTCGAGCACCACGACGTGTATCGGCAGTCCCGACGCGTCCA
>JAMPGF010000113.1 GCA_023664105.1 Butyricicoccus sp.
CTACGCGACGCCTCTTCCATAGAAAATGTCTATTTTCTATGGAAGAATAGTATTATCAAACGCGGGAAAAGTCAAGCCCGCAAAAACCGGAGGTTAGAATTATGAGCAAAAAAGTAGTGGTTATTACAGGCAGTCCGCGCAAAAAAGGCAACAGCTTCGCCATGACGGACGCTTTCATCAAGGCCGCGGAGGCGGCGGGGCACTCGGTCACGCGCTTTGACGCGGCGCTGAAGAACGTCGGCGGCTGCCGCGCATGCGAGACCTGCTTCAAAACCGGCAAGGCATGTTCCTTCGACGACGATTTCAACAACATCGCCCCCGCAATTCTTGAGGCCGATGTGATCGTCTACACCATGCCGGTGTACTGGTACTCCATTCCCGCGCAGATCAAGGGCGTTATCGACCGGATCTATTCCTTCTGCGTGGCGGGCAAGGACATTTCCGGCAAGGAGTGCGCGCTTATCGCCTGCTGCGAGGAGGAGGACGCGTCCGTGCTCGACGGCGTGCGCGTACCCATTGAGCGCAGCGCCGCACTGCTGAAGTGGCATATGCTCGGCGAGGTGCTGGTCACCGGCGTGCTCGAGGCAGGCGCCATAGACAAGACCGACGGCTGCGCCCAGGCCGCAGCGCTGGCGGCGAAGCTGTGAGGCGCGGGCATGGGAAAGAAAATCGTAATACTTAACGGCAGTCCCCGTAAAAAAGGCAACACCTCCGCGCTGTGCGCGGCTTTCACCGAGGGCGCGGAGAGCGCCGGGCACTCCGTCACGGAATTTTTCCTCGGCGGCATGGACATACACGGCTGCCGCGGCTGCTTCGGCGGGCACGGTGAAAGCGAATGTCCCTGCGTGCAGCACGACGATATGGCGCAGATTTATCCTGCGGTGAGGGACTGCGACGTGGTGGCGCTGGCAAGCCCGCTGTATTACTGGACCATGAGCGGACAGCTGCGCACGGCGCTTGACCGCCTGTTCGCCCTCGAGGAGGGCGACGGCAACCTCCTGCGCGGGCACGGGCGCGGCGGCGTGCTGCTCATGGCGGCGGAGGGCAAAGGCTTTGAGGATGCGGCGCTGTACTTCGACCACCTCATGGAGCACCTGCGCTGGAAAAACCTCGGGAAGGCGCTGTGCGGCGGCGTAATGGACGCCGGCGACATCGCCGGACGGCCTGAGCTTGAACAGGCGCGGCAGCTGGGCGCTTCCATTGAGTGATACCGGTTTTTGAATAATCTGCCCCTTTTCGGGAAAAACAAGGAAAAAGGCGCGCTTACGGCGCGCCCTTCCCGGAAAGGAGCGTATTTTTTTTGCAGCCTAATTTCAGAAAAGCGGCCATTATCGGCTGCGGTTTTGTGGGGGCATCCATCGCCTTCCGCTTTTTGCAGCAGGGGCTGTTCTCCCACCTCTACCTCATCGACTCCAACCGCGAGAAGGCCGAGGGCGAGGCCATGGATCTCAGCGACGGCGTGCCCTACGGCTCGGCAACGGAGATCGTCGCCGGGGACTACGGCGACACCGCCGACTGCGGGCTTGTGGTGATCACCGCGGGGGTGAACCAGCGCCCCGGACAGACGCGGCTGGACCTCATCGGGAAAAACACCGCGATTATGGAGAGCATACTGCGCGAGCTGACCGGGCGGGGCTTCGGCGGGGTGCTGCTGGTGGTGTCCAACCCCGTGGACGTGCTCACCTACGCGGCGCGGCGGCTGTCAGGCTTCCCGAGATCGCGCGTGATCGGCTCCGGCACCGTGCTGGACACGGCGCGGCTCAAGCAGCTTTTGGGCGAGGAGCTGGGCGTGGACAGCCGGAACGTGCACACCTTCATCATCGGCGAGCACGGCGACAGCGAGCTGCCGGTCTGGACGGGGGCGAACGTGTCGGGAGTAAACCTGGACGACTTCTGCCGCCTGCGCGGCAAGGAGCTGGATTCCGGATGGATGCAGCGGCTTTACATGAGCGTGCGCGACAGCGCCGGGGAGATCATCCGGCGCAAGGGCGCGACCTACTACGGCATCGCCATGGCCGTGGGGCGCATCGCGGAGTGCGTGGCGCGCGACGAGCACGCGGTGCTGCCCATCTCCGTCGCGCTCGAGGGTGAGTACGGCCTGAGCGGGCTTGCGCTGAGCGTTCCGGCGATCGTGGGGCGCGGCGGGCTGGAGACGGTGCTGGAGATACCCCTGAGCCGCGACGAGCGCACGGCACTGGAGAGCTCGGCGAGAGCGATGACGCAGGCGATTGCCGGGCTGGGGATTTAGGGGAGCGGCACTCTCAGCTCCCCTTTTTCGATTTCATCCGCCGCCTTATCCCGCTGCCGAGGGCGAGGCCGAGCAGGGAGATTGCGGCGGCAATGGGTATCATCTCAAGCCGCGGCATATTCAAATGCCTGACCGCCGCCGCGGTCGCGGCCATGTTCGCGCACTGGAAGGTCGCGTACTCCGCGAGCATGTACATCACTCCGAAAAACAGCGGCGCGAGCCACTTCCACTTCCCCCAGAAGTCGAGCTGCCCGATAAGCTCGGAGAGCACGAGGGTCGTCACCGGGAGCAGCGTCCACAAAAACAGCAGGCCGTAGCCCATGGCGTCCGTGGGGCCGGTGAAAAACCAGAACATCACCAGCGAAAACGCCCATATGCCCAGGTACACGCACACGAGCACCGTCTCCGCCAGGCGTTTCCTTCCCGCGGCGGCGTCCGCGCTCTCGGCGAGGTGGCTTACATATTCCGACACGTTCTCATCCTCCTTCAGCAGGCGGTCAAGGCTGATATTGTACAGGTCGCTCATTTTCACCACGCTGACGATGTCCGGCCAGGTTTTACCGTTCTCCCAGTTCGACACCGTCTGCCGGCTGACGTGCAGCTCCTCGGCGGCCTGCTCCTGCGTAAGCCCAGCGGCGGCGCGCGCGTCGCGTATTTTGCGCCCTATCTCCATCGGCTTCACCGTCCTTTGCGCTTATTTTACCCCGGCGCGGCAAAATTGTCCATCAAAAGTCTTTGACATCGCGCAAAATTCCGGCCCTTGACTTTTTCGCGCGGGAATATTATCTTTTTATCAGAGGCTAACTCCGATAAAAATAAGAGGGTGTTATTATGTTTCGTCCCATGAGAAGGTCCCGTCAGGAGCTGACAAGGCGGGAGAGCGATGAGATTTTGTACGCGGGCAGCAGCGGTGTGCTTGCCCTGAGCGGCGGGGGCTGGCCCTACGCCGTGCCGCTGAGCTATGTCTACGACGGGGAGAAGATTTACTTCCACTGCGCCAAAAGCGGCCACAAGCTCGACGCGGTAAAAAACGACGAGCGCGCCAGCTTCTGCGTGGTCGCGCGCGACGAGGTCGTGCCGGAGAAGTTCACGACGCTTTTTAAAAGCGTGATAGTTTTCGGGCGGGTGCGCGTGCTGGAAAACGATGCGGAAAAGCGCGCCGCCATTGAAAAGCTCGCGCGCAAATACTCCCCCGGCGAGAGCGCCGAGTCCACGAACGATGAAATCGAGCGCTTCTGGAACGCGCTGTGTATGCTTGAAATGAGCGCGGAGCACGTCAGCGGCAAGCAGTGCAAGGAGCTGGTACCCAAGCCGGAGGCAACTAATGGAACGGCTTGAGAGGATTGCATATTTTGAAAACGCGCTCAATGAGCTCTGCGCGGCGGAACGCGAGCTGGACACGGCGCTTGAGCGCTTTTCCGCAGCACAGCCGTCAGCGCGGGAGCTGGAGGAATATTATTTTGGCGGGCAGTGGATGGATGATTTCGGGGCCGACGAGCGCGGCGAACTGCCGCCGGAGCTGCCCCGCGGCGTGCTCAGCGAGGACGGAGTTTACAACGCGCTGGGGGAAAACCGCGAGCTGCTGCGGCGCATGGCGGAGCTCTCGCGCCGACGGGGGATGAAAGGAGACGCCCCGGATGAGGTGGAAAAACTATAAAATCATTGAGGCCCTCGGGCATTATTACCGCCGGGCAGTTGAATTATATCACCGTACCGTGCGGCGGCGCGGGTTTTCTGTTCCGGGATTGGAACGTTTTGTCCGGGGTTCTGCTTGTCGTTAGTCTGCCGCAGAGGGAAACATCCCCCGGCGGCGAACCTTCGTACCGCAACGCCCCGGTGATACTAAACCCTGATAAAAAGCTCCAAGAGCTTTTTATCAGGGTTTTAATGAGACGGCGCGACGCGCTTTGCGCGGCGCGAGCGTGCGTAGCACGCGGAATTCTCGATTGAACTTTCAATCGAGAATTAGTATGAAAACGTTCCAGCCCCCGAAACAGCCCCTAAAAAGGAAAGCGGCCTTGCGGCCGCTTTCCTTTTTGGAATTAAACTGTATTAAAAACCATATATACTCTCGATCCACTGCTCAAGGCTCACGGACTTTGCGCCGGCGGGGAGGCCGGTGTCGGGGGCCCTGGTGGCGGGGGTGTAGCTGCCGTCTGCGTTGACAGTCATGAGCAGGATATTGCCCATGCTCAGCTCCATCTTCAGGGTCTGCCTGTTCTTCGCGTCCATCCCGGTGCGCAGGGTCAGCTTCAGCTCGTCGGCATTGACGCTGACGCCCAACTGCTCGCCCAGCTCGGCAAGGTCGCTCTCATCCAGTCCAATCTCCTCAAGGGACACAGCCATATCCGCGCCCAGCTCGTAGCCCGCAACCTCGCCGGCGGAGTTGGTGTCCAGACGCAGCGTGAGGGTCAGTCCGAGCTCGTCGATTTTCTGGGTGTTGGTGTAGCTCTGTCCGTTCTTCACAAACGCGCTGTCGGCGAAGGCGTCGAGTATGGCGTCGACCTGGGCCTTTACCTCGCTGTATGCGCTGTCCTTGTCATAGATATATCCCATCTCGTTTATCAAGAGAACGATAACCTGCTGCGGGCTGACGGACTCGCTCAGCTCCAGCGGATTCACACCGTAGCTGTCCAGCTCCCCAAGCAGCCCGTTAATGTCGATGTACAGCCAGGTGTCCGCGGGCAGGAGCGCCTCCATGCCGGGTATGCCGCTCATGCTCATGTACATCGCGCCCTTTTCCATGTCCACGCGCGCCTGGGCCGTCACTTCCATCTTTGTGTCCGTGAAGCCTTCCTCGGCAAGGGCCTCGGTCAGCTCCTTTTTCGCCTGCGCCTCATCCTCGCCGCTGAGCTTCGCCAGCAGGTCGACAAGCCCGCCCATGTCCATCTTGATGTCCATGCTCATCTCGCCCGCCGTGTTGCCGGCGACTATGCCGCTGACATCGTAGCTCGCGGTCAGCACCTTCGCCGCCAGCACGGTGCAGGCAAGGTCCATCTTCATCTTGACCTCGTAATTGCCCTTGTTGAGCTTCTCGGAATAGTCCATGAGCTTCCCGACGAGGGTAAACTTGCCGTTTTCGACGGCGTCATTGACCATGCTCTCGGTGTCCACCAGAATGACGGTGCGGTCGTCCGCGTCCCAGCCGACGGAGCAGCCGAGGGCCTCGGCGGCGTAGCGAACGGGTATGTAGGTGCGCCCGCCCTCGATGTACGCGGCGGCGTCCATATATTTGCTGTAGCTTACACCGCCCTGCTGCACCGTCAGCTCGGACGAACCGATTGGAATAAGGACGGTGGTGCCGTTTCTCGAGGCGCTGACTGTCCGGGTCGCCGCGTCAAAATCCACCTCGGCCCCCAGCGCCTCAAACACGGCGCGGAAGGGCACATAGGTGCGCCCGTCAACTATCGTCGGCTCGGCATCGGGGAAGGCCACGGCCTTGCCGTCGAGCTCCACACGCACGGGGCGGTCATCCGCCGCGGACACGCCGGTACACAGCAGCCCCGCTATCAGCATGACGCTCAGCACCAGTGCCAGCGAACGCTTGAAAATGTTCTTCATAAAAATATCCCCTTTCCTGAAGCGGACGCGCGCGGCGCGCCTTTTATACCATCCATTATACGCCAAAACCTGCCGCCCCGCAATATTTTTTAAGTAGTTTTAAGTATTTTTAAGTGATATACGTCTCCAGATCTCGGCTTATCGCCATCGCGGCCGCGCCGCGTGCGCCGCTCAGCGTGTCCGGCTCGACGAACTCAAAGCGCGTGCGCTCCCACAGTACGCCGTACATATTGCCCCGCACCGTCTCCATGAGCGCGGCGCGGTTCTCCTCGCAGCGGAACAGCTTGCCCTCAACGAACACCAGCTCCGGGCAGACAAAATTGCACATGTTCGCCGCCGCGACGCCGAGCGCGGTCACCGCCCGCGCGGCTATCTCCGCCACGTCCCTGTCGCCGTCCGCCTGTGCGCGGACTATCTGCTCC
>JAMPGF010000114.1 GCA_023664105.1 Butyricicoccus sp.
GTGCGACATAGTGCGCGTGGCGGTGCCGGATGAGGCGGCGGCGCGGGCGCTGGGGGAGATTTGCCGCCGCTCGCCGCTGCCGGTTGTGGCGGATATTCACTTCGACTACCGGCTGGCCCTGCTCTCGGCGGAGGCGGGCGCGGCGAAGATACGCATTAACCCCGGCAATATCGGCGGGGAGGAGCGGGTGCGCGCCGTGGCCTCGGCCTGCCGGGAGCGGGGGATACCTGTCCGCATCGGCGTCAACGCGGGGAGCCTGGAAAAGCGGCTGCTGGAGAAATACGGCGGGCCCACGCCGGAGGCGATGGTGGAGAGCGCCGCGGTGCAGGCCGAGACGCTGGAGAAATTCGGATTTTCAGACATCTGCCTGTCGCTGAAGGCGTCCGACGTGCCGATGACCGTGGCGGCGTACCGGCTGGCGGCGGAGACCTTCCCCTATCCGCTGCACCTGGGCGTGACGGAGGCGGGGACGGGCTATAACGGCGTGGTCAACTCCGCCGTGGGGATCGGCGCGCTGCTGTGCGCGGGGATCGGCGACACGGTGCGCGTGTCGCTGACCGCTGACCCCGTGGAGGAAGCGCGCGCGGGGATTGCGATACTGCGCGCCGCGGGGCTTCGGCGCGGCGGGGTGCGGTTTGTGTCGTGCCCGACCTGCGGGCGGACTCAGGTGGATCTGATTTCGCTGGCTGAGGAGACGGAGCGGCGGCTGGCGGGCTGCAAGCGGGATATTACCGTCGCGGTCATGGGCTGCGTGGTCAACGGGCCCGGCGAGGCGCGGCAGGCGGATTACGGCATTGCCGGAGGCCGGGGCGAGGGCGTGATTTTCCGGAAGGGCGAGACCGTCGCGAAGCTCCCGGAGGACAGGCTTGTGGACGAGCTGGTACATATGATAGACAGCGATAACGAAAGCGAGAACCATAAATGAAGCAATATAAATTCCTCGAAGTATTCCCCTTCTGCGCCGAGCTGGCGGAGCTGTGCGGCGGGCTGGACAACGCCACGCTCAGCGCCGTGGAGGTGGACAGGGCAAACCTCGCACTGCGCGCCGACGCGTATTTCGCGCGGATGCCGGCCCCGGCGGAGCTGGGCTCGCTCGAGCGGAAAATCGCCGCCGAATATGGCCTGAAAAGCGCGCGCGTCGTCCCCGATTTCCCTGACCCCAAGGCCGCGCCGAAGTCCGCCCCCGGCGCCGACGTTATCCTCGGGCGCGGCGCGAAGGGGGATCCCGTTGAAATCGGCTCCCTGACGCTGGACAGCGGCAGCGTCACCGTGCGCGGGCGCGTGTTCGGCACGGACAGCCGCGAGATAACCAAGGCCCGCGCCGTGGTGCTAAGCTTCTGCCTCACCGACGGCACGGGCTCCATCCATGTCTCCAAATTCATCCGCGAAAACGACGAGGGCAAATCCGCCGTCGGGAAGATCAGCGACGGCATGTACCTGAGCGTGAGCGGCAGCGTGGGCTACAACCGCTATGACGACGATATCGTTATCGAGCCGCGCGGCATACAGACCGCCGCCGCCCCGGCGGTGCGCGGGGACAGCGCGCCGGAAAAGCGCGTCGAGCTGCACCTGCACACGCGCTACTCCAACCTCGACGCGCTGACCGACCCCGCCGCCGTAGTCAAGCGCGCGGCGAAGTGGGGGCACCCCGCCGTCGCCATAACCGACCACGGCGTGGCCCAGGCCTTCCCCGAGGCATGGCACGCCGCCGAAAAGGCGGGCATAAAGGTAATTTACGGCCTCGAGGGCTACTACATAAACGACGTGGACGAAAAGCTCGCCATCAACGGCGAGAGCTCCCTGCCGCTGGAGGGCGAGTTCGTCGCCTTCGACATCGAGACCACCGGGCTTGACGCCCGGCACGACCGCATTACGGAGATCGGCGCGGTCATCTTCCGCGGCGGGGAGACAGGCGAGACGTTCAATACCTTCGCCAACCCCGAAATGCCCATCCCCCCGGAGATAGTGCGCCTGACCGGCATCACCGACGCGGACGTGGCGGACGCGCCCGGTGAGGCGGAGGCCGTGCGCGCGTTTCTCGAGTTCGCGGGCGGCAGGCCGATCATCGCGCATAACGCCGACTTCGACGTAGGCTTCATCTCCGAGGCGGCGAAGCGGAATGGGATTGAGTTCGAGCCCGTGTACCTCGACACGCTGGTGCTGGCGCAGACGCTGCTGCCGCACCTGAAGCGGCACAAGCTGGACATAGTGTCCGACTTCCTGGGCCTGCCGGAGTTCAACCACCACCGTGCAAGCGACGACGCGATGGTCGTCGCCCGCATGATGGACAAATTCATCCCCATGCTCCGCGAACGCGGCGCGGAGCGCCTGAGCGACATCGAGCGCGTGATGCAGGAGACCCGGCGCGAGAGCGTGAGAAGCCAGAAGGCCAAGCACATCGTGCTGCTGGTGAAGAACAGGACGGGGCTGAAAAACCTCTACAAGCTCATCTCCAAGTCCTATCTGGAGCACTTCAAGCGCAACCCCATCATCCCGAAAAGCCTCATCCTGGAGCACCGCGAGGGGCTGATCATCGGCTCGGCCTGCGCCAGCGGCGAGATTTTCGAGGCAATGCTGCACCGCGGCAGCGACGCGCAGCTGGCGCGCCTGGCCTCGTTCTACGACTACCTTGAGATTCAGCCCATCTGCAACAACCGCTTCCTGCTCGACAACGGCACGGCGCGAAATTCGGAGGACCTTCGCGACTACAACCGCCGCATCGCGCGCCTTGCCCGCGAGACGGGGAAGCCCCTCGTCGCCACGGGCGACGTGCACTTCATGGACCCCGAGGACGAGGTCTACCGCCGCATCCTCCTCGCCGGGCGCAAGTTCGCCGACGCGGACAAGCCCCTGCCCATCTACTTCAAAACCACCGACGAGATGCTGGAGGAGTTTTCCTATCTCGGCGAACAGGAGTGCTACGACGCGGTGATCGGCAACCCGAAAAAAATCGCGGAAATGTGCGAGGACATCCAGCTTCTGCCCAAGGGCAAGCTCTTCGCGCCGAAAATCGAGAACTCCGCCGGGGAGCTGCGAAGCCTTGTCATGACGCGCATGGCCGAGCTCTACGGCGAAAACCCGCCGGAGATCGTCACCAAGCGCGTCAACACCGAGCTGAACACCATCCTTGAGCACGAGTACGACGTTATCTACATGTCCGCCCAGAAGCTTGTGCAGAATTCGCTTGAAAACGGCTACCTCGTCGGCTCGCGCGGCAGCGTGGGATCGTCCATCGTGGCCTTTATGGCTGGCATCACGGAGGTCAACTCCCTGCCCGCGCACTACCGCTGCCCGGAGTGCAAATACGCGGATTTTGAATCCGGCGAGGGCTACGGCTGCGGCGCGGATATGCCGGACAAGACCTGCCCGCACTGCGGCGCGCCCATGAAAAAGGACGGCTTCGACATCCCCTTCGAGACCTTCCTGGGCTTCCCCGGAAACGAAAAGACCCCGGATATCGACCTCAACTTCTCCGGCGAGTACCAGGCCCGCGCCCACAGGCACACCGAGACCCTCTTCGGCTCCGACCACGTTTTCCGCGCCGGAACCATCGGCACGCTGGCGGAGAAAACCGCCTACGGCTACGTGAAAAAGTACCTCGAGGAGCGGGAGATGAAGGTCACGAAGGCGGAGGAAACGCGTCTGGCCCTCGGCTGCGTGGGCGTCAAGCGTACCACGGGCCAGCACCCCGGCGGGCTGGTCATCGTCCCGCAGGACATGGACGTGACGGACTTCTGCCCCGTCCAGCACCCCGCCGACGACCCCGACAGCGACATTATCACGACGCATTTCGAGTATCACTGCATGGAGGACAACCTGCTCAAGCTCGACGAGCTGGGCCACGATGACCCGACCATGATAAGGATGCTCGAGGACCTGACGGGCGTCAACGCCCGGGAGATCCCGCTCGACGACCCCGACACCATGGAGATTTTCCGCTCGCCCAAGCCGCTGGGCCTGCCGGACGACGACCCGGTCATCGGAAAAACCGGCTCTATCGGCATCCCGGAGTTCGGCACGGGCTTCACGCGCCAGATGCTGGTGGACACGCAGCCCGAGGGCTTCGATATTCTCGTGCGCCTGTCCGGCTTCTCCCACGGCACGGACGTGTGGCTGGGAAACGCCAAGGACCTGATAACCAGCGGCACCGCCTCGGTCAAGCAGACCGTCGGCTGCCGTGACGACATCATGCTCTATCTTATCAGCAAGGGAATGGAGCCGAAAATGGCCTTCAAAATCATGGAGGCCGTGCGAAAGGGCAAGGTAAAAAAGGGCGGCTTTGGCGAGGGCTGGGTTGAGAAAATGCATGAGCTGGACGTGCCGGAGTGGTATATCGAATCCCTGGCGAAGATAGCCTATCTCTTCCCCAAGGCCCACGCCGTGGCCTATGTTATGATGGCCTTCCGTATAGCCTGGTTCAAGGTGCACCATCCGCTGGCATATTACAGCGCGTACTTCTACCGCCGCAGCCAGAAGGGCAGCTTTGACGCCGGGTGCATGACTCAGGGGCTTGAGACGGTGCGCAAGAAGATGCACGCGATAAAGCTCAACCCCAAGCCGACAGCCAAGGACGAGGACCTTTTAACCACGCTCGAGTCGGTGTACGAGTTTTACATGCGCGGGCTGAGCTTTGCGCCCATTGACCTGTACGGGTCGGACGCGACGAAGTTCCTGCCCGTGGGGGAAAAGCAGCTGCGCGCGCCGTTTACGTCCATCTCCGGCCTCGGCGAGGCGGCGGCGAACGACCTCGTGTCCTGCCGCGGGCGTTTTTCCGCCTTTGTCTCCATCGAGGAGCTCAGCGCCGCCTGCCCCAAGGTCAGCCAGGCCCACATGCAGCAGCTGCGCGAGCTCGGCGCGCTCGGCGATCTGCCGGAGACCAGCCAGATGAGCCTGTTTTGATTTTTTGGCGCGTGCCGTTGGCCTGGCGCACGCCAGAGGGGAGGAAAACCCTTTCGACCGGGTTTTCCTCCCCTCCTTTCCTGAACGGCCAGGGGGGCCGCGGCCCCCTTGGATCCCCTTGGGGCTTTTAGGCTCGCCGCCTTCGGCGGCATCGCGAAAGCAGGCCTGCCCTTTCGGACAAGCCTGCTTTCAACTTTTTTATATGCCCCCGCCGTCCGCCTGCGGGAATGGGGGCCCCGCAGGCTGACTTTGGGGAAAAACAGAAAGACACCGTGCAGGCTAATCGTCGATTGCCACACAGTGTCATTCATCACTGACTCGGATACGCACTCATTATGCAGTTATACAGGAAAGCAGGTGTGGGATATTAAATTGTGCAGGGACTTGCGAAAAAAATGAAATTCCTGTATAATGCGTGGTGGGTGCAAGGTTATCCTTGCTGTGTGGGCGGGTCTGTCGCCTGCGCAGGCCGTGGGGAGTGGCGATCTCCCTGCGGCTGCCTATGAAATTCTGTCTTTCCCATGTTATATAACGGCGTCCGGCTGCGGACGCTGTTATTGGTTAACGGTATTATATACCACATTTTGAGCTTTGTAAATAGTTTTTTCCAAGGTAAGGTTACGGTAACGTTACGCACACCCCCGGCGTGAGAAAATACACCAGCTTTTCGCGCACGGGCAGGCCGCGGATGCGCTCGAGGGCGCGGGCGTAGGCCTCGAGCTGGGGGGCGTAGCTTATCGCGCGCTCCGGGGCCTCGGCGGCGGTCACGCGGTCGGTCTTGTAGTCGATGACCGTGATGCCGCCGTTTTCGACGATGAAGCAGTCCACCACGCCCTGAAGCAGCAGCCGCTCGCCCTCGGGCGCGCCGTCGAGATAGTCCGAGGCGTCGGCAAGCAGGGTGAAGCGAAACTCCCGGCGCAGCTCCTCCGCGCCGAGCAGGCGGCGGCACAGCGCGCTCCTTCCAAAGCGCGTCACGGCGCGGATGTCCGCCGCGTCTGCCCGCTCGCTCGTGAGAATGCCGCTTTGGCGCAGGCGCTCAAGCTCGGCGCGCGCGCCCTCCCCGTCGGCGGCGAGGCTCAGATCCATGCGCTGGAGCA
>JAMPGF010000115.1 GCA_023664105.1 Butyricicoccus sp.
AGGCGAAGCCGTCGAAGCCCTCGCCCGCGCCGCAGGCCGAGACCGTGCCCGCGCCCGTGACCTTCACCGCGTCCCCGGCCTTCACTCCGTCGGCGATAAAGGTCATTGCCCTTTCACCGATACCGTCAAAAGAAATTTTCATTTTCCCCCACGCTCCTTAATCAGATTTTGTATTCATCACCGCCGTCAAAGCGGGTGACCTCGCCGATCCCGGGAAGCTGCGTCTTGATCGGCAGCTTTTCCGAAACGCGCTTTTCCAACGCCCGCCTGAGCTGCCCGAGCCCGGCGCAGCCCATACTCTCAACCGCCTTCGCCAAAGGCTCGTACATATCCCTTGCCCCCAGCAGGCACAGCCGCAGCACCTCGCCGCGAAGCTCGGCAAGGTAGACCCTGCCCGCCTCGGCAAGACTTTTCAGCTCCGCAAGCTCCCCGCTCTCCGCGCCGCCGCCAAAAGCCTTCGTGACCCCCGCGCCCCTCTGTGCCGGCACGGCCACAAAGCTCCACTCGTAGGCGTCGGAAGCGCCGCGCAGAATAACGTGCGCGATGTGCCCGTCGTACGCCTGCCCCTTGACGTGCCCGCACTGCCCTGCGGGAGCACCGCAGACGCTGCAAACGCTCTCTCGCACGCTGCACCCGACGCTTGTCTCCTTCTTTATGCCGCCCTCGATCTCGGCAATCAGCGCCTCGTTGGCCTCCGTCCTCAGCATATACGCCCAGGCCTTGAGAAAGACATACTCCTCCCCCGCCTCCGTGACCCGCTCCGGCAGGCGCACGACCTCCGTGCGGTAAATGCGCGCCACCTGCCGCGCGCTGGCCCACTCGTGGTCGCTGATCCCCGTGCGCCCGACGAACAGCCCCGCCAGCTCCTCAAGCGCCGCCACCTCAAACCGCTCGAAATCCCTGTCGATCTCGTTGTCGCAGAGCACCAGCGAGAAGGTAAAGACCTCCCCCGCCGTCAGCTCCTTTTTACTGAGCGCGTTGATCATCTCCAGCTCCTCGCCCGAGACCTCCCCCGCGCGGTCCGCCGCGCCCTCTTTAAATATTTTCATATTCGATCCCCCTTCGCCAGCTTAGCCGCCTGCGCCGCGTAAAGCTCCGCCTGCGCCTGCTCGACCGTATCCTGCAAATTGATCTCGTCCCACACGACCTCGAAAGCGTCCGCGTACCCGTGCAAGCTCATCCACATCCGGCAGATCTTCTCAAGCACCGGCGTAAGCGTGCGCCGCAGCGCGTCGAGCTCGCTGGTCATCATGTCGGCCTGCTGTGAGCTCATGCGCTCGGTGGACGACCAGCTCAGCCCGAGCATAAACGGCGGGATCCCCGTCTTGGCAATCAGCTGCTCAAGGATCTGCCGCACCGGGGCCTCGCTGTCGAGCACCTGCCCGTCCGCGCCGATGGCCCTGATCTCCACGTCGCCCATGGCGACAAAATCCCGCACCTCGCCGCTCCTGGTGCTCTCCATCGCGCGGCTCCACTGCTGGGCGATCTGCCGCAGCCTCTCGCCCCCGCGCTCGGAAGCATCCCCCGACGGCTTGTACACCACCGCGTACCTGACGTTCCCCGACCGCTCGAAATTCGCCCCCGTACAGGCGTAGATCTTCATCAAAATCTCGCTCAGAAACGGCATGCTCCTCAGCAGCGACACCCCGTAAGGCGAATCCGTCTCCGGATTAAACGGCGTAAACAGCAGCAGCTCCTGATACGGAAACGGCGCCGCCTCTCCCCCGCCGCGCGCGCACAGCTGGAAATCCAGCGGCGTGTCCCCCTCGCGCACGAGCACGTCCCGCACGTTCCCGCACAATACCGCCGCGATCTCCCGGCCCTGGCTGAGCACGATCTCGCCCACAGCGCGCCCGCAGGTGAGCATGCTGTCCAGATACATATCCAAAAAGCTCTGCAGCCCCCGCTGCCCGCGCCCGACGTCCACTTCGCGTATAAACCGCGCCAGCTCCGCCTTCGCCCCGGCGTTCCCGCACTCCACGGAAAACCCGCCCGCCAGCCTTATCAGCTTCAGCACCGCCGCGTCCACGATCGGCACCGCCTCCCGGATAGCCCGGTAGAGCTCCACATCCCCGCCGCCGAGCGGCACAAGCCCCTCCAGCATTTCAAAGCCCCCCGCGCCCGAGCGCCGCAGCTGCACCGCCTCCGCGGCGGCCTCCTTCTTCGCGCGCTTAAAAGAAAATCTCAAACCAATACCTCCCGCCATCAATTTCCCTGCCGTGCCACACACACCGCCACTTCCTCGTCCTCGTCGCGCATCCCGGCCGCCGTCGCGGCGAAATATCGAATCTCGTCCATCGCGTGGTCGTTCTCCTTTCGGGGAGCCTCGACCCCCGAGCCCTGCCAGCGGTACAGCGCAAACTCCCGCACCGCATCCTCACAGCCCTCGCAAATCACGATCCGCCCGCCCTTGAGCAGCTCCGCCGTCAGCCGGATCCCGGACAGCACGTCGTTTTTCGCCTTAACCACCCGCAGCCCCCGCCGCCGCAGCTCCAGAATAAAGCTCGCCGCCGACGGATCGGCCACCACCCGGTCGATCTCCCGCTCCCCCGCCAGCTCCAGAAGCCTTTTGGCATACTCCCCGTCGGTAAGCTGCGCCCCCTGCTTTTTTGAGTCGTAGTAAAACTCCTTAAGCCTGTACCACACCCCGCCCGAGAGCCCCCAAAGCCCAAAGGAAGCCGGGTTAGCAGTTCCGTAGTCGCAGGAAATAACGTACCTCTCGCAGGGCTCGTCCGGCGGCGGCTTAACGTAAGAACGGTTAAAGAAGTCATAGACCAGCCCCTCCGCCGCGCTCCACCTCCCGAGCACGAAGCGCTCATAGAAAGCCCCCGAAAACATCCGCGCATACCTCTCGATAACCGCCCTCGACAGCCCCGGGTTATCCTCGAGGCTGAAGTGCACATAAAGCGCCCTTCTCTCCTCGGCCTTCAAGATCCACTCCTTGTAAAACCAGTGCTCCGGCCCATCCGGGTTGCAGTTAAACCAAAGCCTGCTCCCCTCTACGGAGCACCGGGCAATAGCCTGCTCGACGAAGCTCCTGGGCATCAGCGCCGCCTCATCCAGCAGCGCCCCCGCCAGCGTCACGCCCTGGATAAGCGCCGCCGAGCCCTCATCCCTTCCCCCGAACATAAGGAACTCGTTTCTCCGCCCGTCCCGCGTCACAGTCAAAAGGTTTTTGGACGCCTTTTCCGCGCACTCGAACCCCAGCTGCCTGAGCACCGGCAAGAGCACCCCCACGACGTTGCGCCTGAGCGCGGTAATGGTCTTGCCGCAGAGCGCGAAATACTGCCCGTCAAACCTCGCCATAGCCCAAAAGAAGAAGCTCAGCGCCATGCAAACGGTCTTCCCGCTCCTGACCGCCCCGTCGCAGATAATAGCCTCATAGCTCCTGTACTCCGACCTGTCGCTCCACCACGTCAGCGCCACCATCTGCGAGCGCGAAAAGTCCCTAAACCTCATCCAGGCTCATCCCCGCCATCCTCCGCGCCCCGCGCCGCGCCTCCGACGTCCGCGGCCCTGCGCTCGCGCGCAAGGTCGAGCTCCCCGGCGGCGTATTCATCCGCGCCGCGCTGCCGTGTCTCGCCGCCGAGCCTCATCGCGGCCCTGTCCAACGCCTGGATAAAGCCGTCGCCGCCCTCGGCGCGCCGCCTGTCATCCCCCGCGTCGAGCAGCAGCTCGATAAGCTTGATCCTGTCGATAAATTTCATTTCCACCGAGCCGTTAGCCATCCTGTGGATCGAGCTGACGGCGCTCAGATCCAGCCCCTCAAGCCCCGCCTGCCCGACGTCGCCGCGAAAAGCGAGCAGCGCCGCATCCGAGCCCTTATTGAACACCAGCTCCCGCGCCTGCCGCAGAAGCTCCTGCCTGAACCCATTCTCCCTCAAAAAAACTCCCCCTCACCCTAAGCCCCCCACGCCCCAAAAATTGCAGCAACATATGCAACAAAAAATAAAAAAAGCCAAAAAAATTTTTTCCGCCCCCCAAAAAGGCGAAAAAAATAACGGAAAAGCCCTCCGCTTTCCCGTTCTCCGCCCGCCCCCTCTTGGCAGGTGGTACCATATGCAGACATACCTGATACTAATTATCGATTAAAAGGTTTAATCGATAATTCCGCGTGCTACGCACGCTCGCGCCGCGCAAAGCGCGTCGCGCCGTCCCATTAAAACCCTGACGCGCCTTCGGCGCTATAAAAAGCTCTTTGAGCTTTTTATCAGGGTTTAGTATGAGGCTGATGACGATGAACCGGCCATTCCTCCGGAGGGCTTCAAAAGCACATAAGCAAAAAAGCGGGCGGGCTCATCGCACGCGATGAACCCGCCCGTGGTGCCGGTGGTGGGACTCGAACCCACATGATGTTGCCATCGGCGGATTTTGAGTCCGCTACGTCTACCAATTCCATCACACCGGCAAGCGCAGAAATGATTATACACCCGCCCGCGGCGTTTTTCAAGTCAAAAATCGCTCCGGCGGCACAATTTCTATTTTCCCGGGAAGCTCCCCCTCAAACGCCGCCGCGGCAGCCGCGCAGCCGGGCAAATCCCCATAACTCCGGCACCTCACCCCGGCAAAGGGCGTAACGACCTCCCCGCCGTCGCGCCGCAGCTCCATGCTCATGAGCGCGCCCCTGCCCGTCAGCTTGAAAACCGCCTCGCGCAGCGTCCAAAGCTCGAAAAGCTCAAACTCGTCCCGCTCCCCCGGCGACATGAGCCGCTCACGCAGCCCCGCGCGCACAGGCCGAAACCTCTCCGCGTCCACGCCCAGCTCATGCTCCGACACGCCCACCAGCAGCCGCGTGCCCGTGTGGCTGAGCGAGAAAAACCGCCCCGCCGCGTCAAAATACGGCCTGCCCCGCTCCGGCCGCACGATCTCCGGGCACTCGCCCCAAACCTGCCGCGCGGCGTAGCCCACCAGCGCGTACCCCGCCGCGGAAATTTCGCGCCTGTCCCGGCGGAAATCCCCCACCTCTGCGGTAAACAGCCTCACGCGGACACCCCCTTTTTCAAAAATCATAGCACAGAATGTAATATTTGACTACCATTTTCTCAAAACCTGTGATAAGATAGAATACTGAAACAGGAGCCGGCCCGATCCGCCGGCTTTTTGGAGGAAGCGGCATGAAGAAAATTCTGGTGCTTGAGGACGAGGCGAGCATCCGCGGCTTTGTGGTGATAAACCTGCGCCGCGCCGGCTTTGAGATCGTCGAGGCCGAGACGGGCGAGCAGGCGCTTGAGCTTTTGGAGCAGAATCCGGACGTCAGGCTCGCCCTGCTGGACGTGATGCTCCCGGGCATCGACGGTTTTGAGGTCTGCCGGCGCATCCGCGCGGGCGGCAGCAAAATCGGCGTCATCATGCTCACGGCCAAGAGCCAGGAGATGGACAAGATAACGGGCCTTATGAACGGCGCGGACGACTATGTGACGAAGCCCTTTTCCCCCGCGGAGCTGACCGCGAGGATAGACGCGCTGTGGCGGCGCACCTGCCCGGACGAAGACGCGCCCGAGCCGGACGAGCTCACGCGCGGCCCCTTCACGCTCAACTCGCGCACGCGCACCCTGAGCAAGAACGGCTCGCCCATACGCCTGACGCAGATTGAGTACGCGATAATGACGCTGTTTCTCCGCAGCCCCGGCAAGGCCCTGTCGCGCGAGGACATCCTCGCCGAGGTCTGGGGCAGGGACTACGTCGGCGAGGTAAAAATAGTGGATGTAAACATCCGCCGCCTGCGCATCAAGATCGAGGATGACCCGACCCAGCCGGTCTACATCACCACCAACTGGGGCTACGGCTACACCTTCAACTGACCCCCTGGAGGAATCCCATTGGAAAACAAACCCAAGTCCCCGCGCCGGGGCGGGATCGTCCGGCGCTGGGCGCTGGCCTGCCTTCTGCCGTGCGCGGCGCTCACCGCGGCAGTTATCGCGGCGCTGGTCTG
>JAMPGF010000116.1 GCA_023664105.1 Butyricicoccus sp.
GCGCCAATAGAAAATTCTTTATTGTATTTTAATATATAAGTGCCTGCCAGCACATAAAATGCCGCGCCGCTTCCCGGAAATACTCCTCGTCGGCCCGGAATAGCTCCGCGGCCCTGGCGATGTTCAGCACCGCGGCCTCGTTCTGCTGCCGCAGCACGGGCAGGACATGGTGGCGCAGCCGGTTTCGCGCAAAGGCGTCGGCGGCGTTGGTGCTGTCCTCGACGTGCCCAAGGCCGTTTTCGGCAAGGTAGGCGATTATTTCCTCCCGCGTCGTTTGCAGCAGCGGGCGGATTATCTTTCCCCTCCGCGGCGGTATGCCGCCCAGGCCGCGAAGTCCCGCGCCGCGGGCAAGGTTCATTATAACCGTCTCGGCGTTATCCTCCGCGTTGTGTGCCGTGGCTATCCTGTCCGCGCCGCACTTCTCCGCGCTTTCAAAAAGGAATTCGTAACGCAGTGCCCTCGCGGCCTCCTCCGTGCCTATGGAGTTTTCCGCGGCGCGGCGCGCCACGTCGCCCGCGCCGGTGAGGCACTCCACGCCCAGCTTTTCACACAGCGCGCGCACAAAACGCTCATCCCGGTCCGACTCCGCGCCGCGAAGGCGGTGGTTGAAGTGCGCGCACACGACATCCGCCCCCCCGCTTTTGAGCAGGTGCAGCAGACACACCGAGTCCGCGCCGCCCGACACCGCGCACAGGATACGCGCGCCGTCCGGGAGCATGTCGTATTTTTTGGCAAAGCGCCTGAGGCCGTCAATATCCATCGTCACGCCGCTTTTCCACGGACACGTAGGTCGTGTAGTCCGCCATCCACAGCAGGTTGACCGTGCCGGTCTCGCCCTTGCGGTTTTTCAGGACGATCGCCTCGGCCGCGTTGGGGTTTTCGCATTCCTTGTTATAATACCCCTCCCGGTAAAGTCCGATAACAACGTCCGCGTCCTGCTCAATAGCGCCGGACTCGCGCAGGTCGGAGAGCATGGGGCGCTTGTCCTGGCGCGCCTCACTGGCACGGCTGAGCTGGGACAGGCAAAGCACCGGCACCGACAGCTCCTTCGCCATTATCTTTAGCATACGCGAAATTTCCGAGACTATCTGCTGGCGGTTCTCGCCCCGGGTGTTTTTTTCTCCCGCGGACTGCATCAGCTGCAAGTAGTCTATAATCACCAGCCCCAGGTTGTTCACACGCCGGCACTGTGCCTTCATGTCCGAGACCGTGAGCATGGCGTTGTCGTCAATGTAAATTTTTGTCCCGCTTATCGCCGACGCCGCCGCGACAATGCGCTTCCACTCCGCGGCGCTGAGGCTGCCCTTGAGCAGCTTTTGCGTGTTGACAAGGCTCTCTCCCGACAGCAGGCGCATCGCCAGCTGCTCCTTGGACATCTCCAGCGAAAAAATGGCCACGGACTTACCGCTGGACTTCGCGGCGTTCAGGGCGATGTTCAGCGCGATGGAGGACTTGCCCATACCGGGGCGCGAGGCGACGAGCACGAGCTCGCCCTCGTTCAGGCCGAGTATTCGCTCATCAAGGTCAACGAGCCCCGTGGGAAGACCCGGCAGCTTTTCACCCTGCCCGGCCATCTCGGAGATCGTATAATACACCTTTTCCACGATTTCGCTTATTGGCTTGAGCCCGCCCCTGCTGCTGTCATGGCGCAGGGAGAAGATATACTGCTCCGCCCGGTCAAGCATGACGTCCGCCGTTTCCAAGCCCTCATTAACCATGTCGGTAATGCTCTGCGCGGCGCGGCCCAGCTCACGCGCTATGGAATTATCGCGGAGTATGGCGATATGCTTGTCCACATTCGCCGTGGTCGGCGTATCGCGCATCAGCCCGGCCATATAGCCGTGGGTGCTCTCCTGGTACACGCCGCGATGGCGCATCTGCTCGAGCACCGTCACGGGGTCGACGGTCTGGCCATAGCTGAACATGGCGAGAATGGTTTCAAATATATCCCTGTTCGCCTTGATATAAAAGTACTCCGGCACGGCGCTGTTGAGCACCTCCGGTATACAGTCCGGGTCAATGAGCATGGCGCCTATCACAGCCTGCTCGGCCTGCGGGCTGTGGGGCACGCGTCTGCCTAAAAGCTCGTCCATTCTTCCGCCGCCTTAAAAAATGCTATCACTTTTCCTCGGTCACCATAACGTGTACGGTGCCGCTTATCTCATAGCCGAACTTGCACTTGACCTCATAGCTGCCGAAGTTTTTTATAGGCTCGGCCTGCACTATCTTCTGCTTTTCGATCTCAATGCCGTGCTGCTTTGAAAGCGCGTCGCATATTTCCTTGGAGGTTATCGAGCCGAAGAGCTTGCCGTTGGAGCCGGCCTTGGCGCTTATTTTCACTATGATGCTCTCAAGCTGCTTGGCGTTTTCCAGGGCCTTGGCCTTCTCCGCGGCGATCTGCGCGGCCTTGGCCTTTTCCTTGAGGCGCAGGGCGTTCATGTTGTCCGCGTTGGCCTCCACGGCCAGCTTCCTGGGCAGGAGGTAGTTTCTGGCGTAGCCGTCGGAAACCTCCTTGAGCTCGCCCTTCTTCCCCTGTCCCTTTACGTCGGTGCTGAGTATGACTTTCATATATATACATTCCTTTCTTTATGTGTCCAAGTATTCGTCTATCGACGCGCAAATCGAGTTTACCGCGTCGCGGATGCTCATATTCTCGATCTGCGCGCCGGCCGCGGACTTGTTGCCGCCGCCGCCCAGCTTTTCCAGCAGGAGCTGGACGTTCACCTCACCAATGCTTCGGGCCGAGACGATGACCCCGCCCGCGTCCGTGGGGTAGGCCACGATCGACGCCTCGATCCCCGAGACGTTGAGCAGCTCATCCGCCGCCTGGGCGGCGACTATGCGGTCCTGCTCCGTCTGCGGCACGGCTATTGCTATCGCGCCCCGGTAGACCTTCGCGCTTTGCAGGATGCCGTACTTGGCGACGGTGTGCTCCATGTCGCTTTGCAGCAGCTTCTTCACCTCCGAGGTATCCGCCCCCGCCCTTCTCAGGAAGGCGGCGGCGTCAAAGGTGCGCTCGCCCGTGCGGATGGTGAAGTTTTTCGTGTCGAGCATGATGCCCGAGAGCACCGACTCCGCCTCCGTGCGCGTGATATCCGCCTGGTCGACAAGCTCCTGCATAAGCTCGCTCATCAGCTCGCAGACCGAGGAGGCGTAGGGCTCATGGAAGGCCAGCGCGGCGTTCTGGATATAGCTGGCGGCGCGGCGGTGGTGGTCGATGACCGCAACGCGCGTGCAGGACTCAAGCAGGCTCAGGCTCTCCACCTGCTCGGGGCGGTTGGTATCCACCACCACAAGCAGGGTGCGGCTGTCCGCGCGCAGCATGGCCTCGTCCGGGGAAATGAACGAGTCGGCGTACTCCTTCGTGGCCTTGAGCTGGTCAATGAGCTTATGGGACGCGTTTTTCACTGGGTCGACCACGATGCGCGCCGGCTTGCCCAGCTTCCTGGCTATGCAGCACACGCCGGTGGCGCCGCCGATGCTGTCCAGGTCGCTGAGCTTGTGGCCCATTACGTAAATCTGGCTGGAATCCTTGATAAGCTCGGCCAGGGCGTTTGCCATCACGCGGCTTTTGACCTTGGTGCGCGTCTCGATCTCCATTCCGCGTCCGCCGAAGAACTCGAAATTATACCTGTTTTTGATAACCGCCTGGTCGCCGCCGCGGGAGAGCGCCATCTCGATTGCGAGGTTTGCGAAGCTGAAATTTTCCTCCATGCTCCCGTCCTTGCCCACGCCGATGCTCAGCGTGGCGTGGATGCCGGCGGAGTTTGTTATGGAGCGTATCTGCTCGAGCAAATCGAACTTCTTGTCCGTTATCCCCTTGAGATAGCGGTTTTCAAATATGAACATATAGCGGTCACGGTCATAGCGGCGAAGCATACCGTTTTTGTCCTTGCACCACTGCTCAAGCTTGTCGTCGATCTCGCCGCGCAGGTCGACCTTCATGCGCTCGGAGGCGTTTTTCATCAGCTCGTCGTAGTTGTCCACGAGGAATACGGCCGTCACGGGGCGGGAATCTTCGTACTCCAGCTTTATGTTGTCGAAGTCCGTCACGTCCACCCAGTAGGTTATGCCCATGTAGTCGCTCCGGTGCTCATTCTCGTCGTGTTTCGCGCGGATTATGTTGCCGTGGAGCTGGTACTTGCGGTCGTTTATCTGCACAAGGCCGGGATACTGGCTCTTGCCCTCCTTGAGCCATTTGCAGGAAAATCCCGGCACCATGTCGTTGAGCTTTATCTCAAAGCTGGGCTTTCTGCCGCTGAAAAGGTTGAAGAAAATCTGGTTGCCCCATACGACCTGGTAGTCGTCCATCTTAAACACGACTATCGGCAGCGGGAAATTCATCAGCGTGTTGTTCTTCGCCGACTCCGCGTTGTAGGTCACGTCCTCGATGTATTTTACAAGCTCCTTTCTCCGGCGGCGGGCGTTGAGGAAGGAATATACGATAAGCACCGCGATAACGGCAAACTCCGTTATCGCCAGCTCCTCCTTGAAAAAGAAGGTTATCGCGGCGAAGATTATCAGTATTATCAGATACAGCCTTACCCCCGGCTCAACCGACCTTTGCAGCTTATTATTCATCCGCTCACATCCTTGAATGGATATCTTCCCTCTTATAAATTTATCAGTTGGCGACGGTCAGCGTTGCGCCGATGCTCAGCGTTCCGACCACTATGGCATTCGTACCGGAGACAGCAGCCCCGTTTTTTATGGCCTCGGTAAGCGTAATCGTGCGGTTCCCGTCGTAGGTAAAGCCCAGCGCGTTCAGCGCCGCAGCCTCCAAAGCAACCTCCACACTCGCGCCGCCCTGGGCCGCGCGGTCGCTCACCACGCAGCTCATAAGGATGTTCCCGCTGATATCCTGCTTGACCTCGCACACGCCGGTCATTGTGACCATCCCTCCGGTTTCACCGGCGTACACCGCGAGGGTGAAGCTGCTGTTTTCCATGTCCACGGTCAGCATGGCGATGCCCTGGAGCAGGAAAGTCGCGCGCCCGTAGCCCACGCCGATGCCGATGGGGTCGCTGCCCTGGTTATCCCCGGAGCCGTCGCCCTTTCCGCCGCCGGTGTTCTGGCCCTGCAGCCACTCGTTATAGCCGTAACGCAGGCTCTTGTTGACGATCCGGTCAACGATCGTCATCGCCTCGGCCCGGCTGATTCCCTGCTCAGGGCGGAACGTCCCGTCCTCATAGCCGGTTATCACCCCGGCGCGGCACAGCCGCGTCACGGCGGCAAGGCAGGGCTCGTCCGCCGCAATGTCGCTGAAGCTGCCCGAGTCGCTGACCCTGTCAAACTGCCAGTCCGGCAGTGTGCGCGAGAGTATCAGCGCGCTCTCCCCTCTCGTCGCGGGGCGGTCGACATCCTGGTTCTCCTCCTCCGTGATAAGACCGTAATCAAGCGCGTAGCTTATGTACGGGTCGTACCACGCTCCGTCAGCTTCCCCGATTTTACCGTTATAATATTTCGCGTTGACACGCGCCGCCAGCGCCACGATCTGCGCCACGGTGACGGGCTCCTTCGGCGCCATGGTGTTCGCGCTCATGCCCTCGGCCAGGCCGTATTCGTACAGATCGGCAATATACGTCTCGTACCACTTTCCGGTTATGTCGTGAAACTGGCCGGAATACGTCCGCTGCTTTTGAAACTCGCCCATTCCCGCCGCCTGCACCCCCGTGCAAAGCGCCGCGGACAAAATAGCCGCGCAAAGTACGACAGACAGAATTTTCCGTTTCACCACATATCACTCCTTCAGTAAATGATTTAGCGCTTTTATTTCCTGCGCATACCTATACATTGATATCATACCACACATCCGCCGAAAAGTAAAAGAGATATTTTTCACACGCCCGTCTCATAAAAAGCGAATAAGCTCAAGAAGTAAATTGGAATCAATA
>JAMPGF010000117.1 GCA_023664105.1 Butyricicoccus sp.
CTCCTGCTCGTGGCGGGCGCGGGCGGCTGCTCTGCCGCGTTGACGGCTACCGCGCCTGCCACGAGCAGGAGAAGGTCGTGCGCGAGCGCGCCTACGAGCCGGAGCGCGACCTTGAAAACACGCCCGACTCCGTTTTCTGCGCCCACGGCGGGGGCTTTACGGTCAAGTGGGACAAGGTGGGCGAATATATGCACCTGGAAAGCTGCCTCGCCCCCGAGCGGGACGCGGCGGCGCGGCCCCTGCGCCCGATAAGCATTGACGAGCGCGAGCTGGAGGAGATTATGCTGCGCGAGTTCGGCCCCGTGCGCCGGCCCATGTACCGCGCCCCCGGCGCGGCCGACATGCGCGACGCCAATCTCAACGCCGCGCCGGAGAAAAAATCCTGCGTTATTGTCGACGGCTACAACCTCATTTTCGCCTGGGACGAGCTCAACGCGCTGGCGCGGGAAAACCTCGACGCGGCGCGCTCGCGGCTGATGGACCTGCTCAGCAGCTACCGGGGCTTTACCGGCTGCGAGCTGGTGCTGGTGTTCGACGCCTACCGCGTGCCCGGCGGGTCGGGGGTGAAGGCCGACTACCACGGAATACACGTCGTATACACCAAGCAGGGCGAGACGGGCGATGCCTATATCGAGCGGCTGAGTCACGATATCGGGCGCAACTTCGCCGTGCGGGTGGTGACCTCGGATGCGCTGATTCAGCTCACCGCGCTGCGCTCGGGCGTATTGCGCGTGTCGTCGCGGGAGTTTCGCGCCGAGCTGGACTGGGCCGCGGGGCAGATTGAGCGGCTGCTGAAAAAGAGCGGCGAGAGGGCGCACACCGCCCGCGTGAGCGAGAGCGCGCGTCTTACGAAGAAGGAGAACAGCGATGGAAAATGACGCGCTTCTGCGCCGCGCGGAGGATCTGGCGCGGCGGTGCGAGAAAAACGGGGAGATCACGCACAGCCATTTCCTCAGCCCAGCGGAACAGGCGCAACTGAAAAAATGGGCGCAGTTTTCGGCCTCCGGCACGATGCTTTTCCATGGCGGGCGGGAACAGTGCGAGCGTTGCGCGGCCTTTTTTCTGCCGTACTGGATGGAGGCGGAGCGGCTTGAGCCGGGGGAGTTTATCCGCTGCGTGGAGATAAAGGCGGGCTTCGGCGAGCCGGGGCACCGGGACTATCTCGGCGCGATACTTGGGCTGGGCGTCGACCGGCAGTGGCTGGGGGATATCTGGATTGCCGGGGACACGGCCTGGGTTTTCTGCCTGCCGAGCGTGGAGGGGCATCTTTTGGCCTCGTTGGACAAGGTCGGGCGCTTTGGCGTGAAGACACGCGCCGTGCCCCTCGATGCGCCGGACGCGCCGGAGGTGAAGCGGAAGCGCGTCAGCTTCACGGTGCAGTCCGCGCGGCTGGACGCCGCGGCGGCGGGGCTTTTCTCACTGTCTCGCGCCGAGTGCGCCCGGCTCATCGCCGCGGGGGAGCTGAGCCTCAACTACGAGGTCTGCCTCCGGCCCGACGCCACGGTGAAGGAGGGGGACGTGCTGTCCCTCCGCGGCCACGGCAAGGGGGAAATCGTCTCCTTCGGCGGCGTGTCGCGCAAGGGGAGGATGTTCCTGGAGTGCGACAGGTATATTTGACGCGGAAAGGCCCCTGTGAAAAGAGGCTTTTTACGCCGTTTTTCCCCGGATAAACCAACGGTTGCTTGCCAAAAAGCCCTGCCGCGGGGTAAGATGGTGCAAAGGAGGCGGCGGAATGGACGCGGGAAAGACAGGCGCGCTGATAGCGCAGGCGAGAAAGGAAAGGGAGCTGACGCAGAAGGATTTGGCGGAGCGGCTGCACGTATCCGCGCAGGCAGTCAGCAAGTGGGAGCGGGGATTGAGCTGCCCCGACATCGGCCTGCTTGAGCCGCTGGCGGAAGAGCTGGGGCTGACTGTGACCGAGCTGCTGTCCGGGCAGCGGGGCGAGCAGCCGGGCGAGGAGCTGATGCGCGACTCCCTGCGCTTCGGCCTGAGCCAGCTCGGGCCAAAAATAAGGCAGTGGAGGTGGCTGTTCCTCCTGGCTCTGGCGCTGCTGCTCGCCGTCGCGGCATGGCTGGGCTGGCTGTGGCTCCGGGACAACACCGAGCTTCTGCCCCAGCGGGAGACGGAGATCCGGGCGCTGGAGGCCTCGGAGCGGGAGCAGCAGATCGCCAATGCGCTGAGTTATTCCGTCACGGGCCTGCACCTGTACGAGCTGACGCTGGCGGACGACCTGAAGGAATGCAGCATTCAGGCGGAGCTGTGGACAGACGACGGAATGGAGCAGACCTGGGAGCTGATGCTTGCCGGTTTTGACGGGATAGCTCCCCGCGACGGAATGGATACAAGCCTGACGGGGAGCGGCGCCGGGCGCTGGACGCCGCTTAGCCCCCGGCGGCAGCTTCTGGTGTTGAGCATTGTTCCCCGCTTTGAATGGTCGGAAACCGAGCAGCGATATACGGAGATGTCCTTTGAGTGCGGCCTAAGCCTTGCGGGCTGTTCCATCCGGGGCGAGCTTGACGGCATCTCAAGTCCATATCTCAGCGGCGGCGTCGCCTGGTCATCGCTGACAGGGAGCCGGACAGTTGACCGGGAGGAGGGCACGGTACTGCTGTCCATGATGATCGGCGGCGCCGGCGGCGGCCTGCACCCACCCGGCGCCCTGCCGCCGAAGTACGAGGGGGATGTCCAGCTGGTGGTGCGGCTGTACTGCAAATAGACGGGAAAAGGAGGCCGCACCAGGCGGCCTCCTTCCGTTTATTCAAACAGCCTCTTATGCACGGCCCGCACGGCGCGGTCGGCCTCGTCCCTCGGCACCAGCGCGGAGAAGCTTATCTCCCCGCGCGGCAGGGGCGCGGCGTCTATACCCGCGTCATGCAGCGCGCGGAGCATCTCGTCGTCCGCGCCGGACAGGAGGGGGCCGACTATGCTTACCGTCGCCCCGCCGGGGGCGGCGCGGTTCGCGGTGACGCCGGTCACGCCCGTGCCGTCCCCGTCCCAGCCCACCGTCGTGCCGGGGGCGTCGACGTAGCTTGATAGCACCTCGAGCTCCACGCCGCACTGCATCGCCAGCTCCACCGAGCGGCTGTGCAGCACCTGGGAGCCGAGGCGGGCAAGCTCGAGCATCTCGGCGTAGGCTATGCTCTCGTGCTTTCGCGCCGCCTGGATTTTCCTCGGGTCGGCGGTAAAAACGCCCTCCACGTCGGTATATATCCGGCAGCGGTCCGCGCCCAGCGCCGCGGCGAGCGCCACCGCCGTGGTATCCGAGCCGCCGCGGCCCAGCGTGGTAATATCGCCGTCGCCGCTCACTCCCTGGAAGCCCGCGACGATCACGATTTTCCCCGCGTCCAGCTCACGGCGTATGCGCGCGGCGTCCACCGCTTCTATCCGCGCCGCGCCGTGGACAGCATCGGTGCGTATGCCCGCCTGCCAGCCCGTCAGGCTCAGCGCGGGCAGGCCCAGCTTTTCCAGCTCCATTGCCATGAGGCTCACGCTCACCTGCTCGCCCACCGACAAAAGCGCGTCCAGCTCCCGCTTCGGGGGAGCCGGGTTTATCTCCCGCGCCTTTTCTATCAGCTCGTCAGTGGTGTCGC
Source organism: Butyricicoccus sp. (assembly GCA_023664105.1). GTDB lineage: Bacteria > Bacillota > Clostridia > Oscillospirales > Oscillospiraceae > JAMPGF01. Next base: position 3,591 of record JAMPGF010000117.1, read on the forward strand.
CCTGGGCCGAGAGGACGACCACGAGCTCATGACCCTGATTATACTCCCCGGCGACAAGCTCCGCGACATGGGCGATTCGCCCGCTGTCGGCTACCGAGCTGCCGCCGAATTTTTGTACTATCAGCATTTACCTGATTCTCCTTTTGGCTGGGGCATTTGCCTGCCCCGTACCATAATACTCAGGAGGCTCCGGTAAAGTTCGCGGCGCAAAAAAAGCGGAGGCCGGTTTCCCGGCCTCCGCAAAACAATATTCCTCAGTCCAACACCGGATAAATCGCCCGGACCTCCAGTCCCGCGCACATTTCCTCCAGCGCGGCGCGAGGCATTTCCGGGGTAATAACCGCGCTCTCGCCGCCCTCGCTCACGGCATCGCCGCCGAAAACGCGCCGGAGCGAATCCGCGTCCGCGCCCGCGCGAACATACCAGCGGCTGGGCAGCTCGTCGCTGTCCGTGAGATCCTCCAGCGAGCCCTCGCTCCAGACGGGGTCCTTGCCGTCGGCGGAGCGGCGCACCGCGTCGATGATGTCCGCCACAACGGCGCTGGCCGTCGGCAGCTTGCCCGCGCCCGCGCCGTAGAAAAGGCACTCGCCCACGGCGTTGCCCCTCACGACCACGCCGTTCATCACGCCGCTGATGTTCGCGAGCATTTTTTCCTGCCCTATCAGGTGCGGCGAGACGTACACCGCCAGACGCTCCCCCACGCGCCGCGCCCGGCCCAAAAGCTTCAGCGTAAAGCCCAGCGAAGCCGCCAGCGCCGCGTCCGCGGCGGCCACGCCGCCGATGCCGCGAATTTTTATACTCTCCGGCGGCACGCTCCGCCCGAAGCAGATATCCGCCAAAATGCAGATCTTCCGCCCCGCGTCCAGCCCGTCAACGTCCGCGCTCGGGTCGCTCTCCGCGTAGCCGAGGCGCTGGGCCTCCTTCAAGGCAGTGTCGAAGCTCTGCCCGCATTGAAACATCTGCGTGAGAATATAATTTGTTGTGCCGTTGAGTATGCCGTAGATCTCCTCCACGCGGTTTGCCGCGAGGCACTGGCTCAGCGGCCGGATTATGGGGATCCCCCCGGCCACGGACGCCTCAAACAGCAGCCGCGCATTCTTTTCCGCGGCGAGGGAGAGCAGTTCGACTCCCTTTTCCGCGATGAGCTCCTTGTTGGAGGTGACAACGCTCTTGCCCGCGAGCAGCGCGCGCCTGACGTAGTCATAGGCCGCGCCCGCGCCGCCGATGCACTCGGCGACCACGGCAACCTCAGGGTCGTTTTCTATCGCGGAGAAGTCGAACACGATTTTATCCGCGAAGGGGCTTTCCGGGTGCGGACGGGCGCAGAGGATGTATTTCAGCTCGATTTCCTCCCCCGCGCCGGAGGCAATCTGCGCGGCGTTGGAGCAAAGCAGCTCCGCCACCCCGCTGCCCACGGTGCCTATTCCTAAAAGTGCAGCTTTCGCCATGCTTTAAGATTCCTTTCGGGCGGCAAAGCCGCACAGATAATGTTTTTCATCCCGCCAAAAGCTCGAGCCTGATAACCTCCGGCAGAGCCTCTAACTTTGCTTTGAGCATATCCAGCGTCACGCTCGGATCCTCGGGCACAAAGGATATCGTCACTATCGCCACGCCGTCGGTGGGGATGGACTGGTTTATTGTCAGAATATTTGCGTTTATCCCGGCAAAAATAGCAAGGACGGACGACAGCGTACCCAGCTTGTCGCGCATTATCACGCTCAGCGTGATGACCTGGTCACGCTTCATGCTGCGGAAGGGCCGTATCGCGTCCTTGTACTTGTAAAACGCGCTGCGGCTTATCCCCACGCGGGACACCGCCTCGGCCACGGTCGACGCCTCGCCCGTTTCCAAAAGCTCCTTGGCACGGCTGACCTCGATGAATATCTCCGGGAGCACCTTTGCCTCCACTATATACAGCTTTGCGTTGGGCTTTGTCAAGCAAGTGTCCCCCTGTCAAAGTCATTTGTTCTTCGTACACACATCTTACCATGCCAACGGGTCTCGTGCAAGCCCCGATTATGCACAAATTTTATTGCGGAGCTGATGTTTTGTATACTAAATCTCCAAAATTTCTCAGCGTGGCGCTGTACCCCGCTCTCACCCTCGGCGGGGGCTGGCTTGCGCTGAAGTACCTGCTGCCATGGCTTGCGCCGATTATCGCGGCGCTGGCGCTGGCGGCGGCGCTCGAGCCGGCGGTGCTCTGGCTGG
>JAMPGF010000118.1 GCA_023664105.1 Butyricicoccus sp.
ACCGCCGCGTCGATGCCCTGGGCCCGGCGGGAGCCGAACTCGAGCACCGTGCGCCCCTTCGCCGCGCGGCAGACGCGGTTCGACTTCGTGGCGATGAGGCTCTGGTGGTTGAGCTGCATGAGAACGTATGTCTCGATCATCTGCGCCTCAATGGCGGGGGCGCGGACGGTCATCATCGGCTCGTGGGGAAAGACGGGCGTGCCCTCCGGCACGCTCCATATATCGCCGGTGAAGCGGAACGAGCGCAGATACTGCAAAAACTCCTCGCAGAACAGGCTGCGCGAGCGCAGGTACTCAATGTCCTCCTCGCTGTAGTGCAGGTCCCGGATATAGCTTATCACCTGCTCAAGTCCCGCGGCGATGGCGTAGCCGCCGTTGTCAGGCACGCGGCGGTAGAACACGTCGAAGTAGGTTATCTGCTCCGTCATGCCGCACTTGAAATAGCCGTTGCCCATGGTCAGCTCGTAGAAGTCGCAGAGCATGGTCAGGTTCATTTTTTCGTTTTCTTTCATCACGAATTCCTCCATGACAGTTGTCTTGACATGTTTGAGGTATTATAGCCCATTCACGCGCGCAGTGCAACATAAATTTTCCGCTTTGTTTTATTTTTGACGTGAAAAAGGCCTCCGAAAGGAGGCCCCTTTGTTTTTCACAGCGCTGCGAGAACGAAAGCGAGAATTATCACCACGCCGAGCACCGCGGCGAGCAGGTCGCCGGAGAAGCTGCGCTCCACGTCGCCGCGCTTTTTGGGATGGTTGTACACGGCAAACTCCGCGTCCCTCCCGGGCTCCACCGTCTTTTTTGCGCCGAGGAAGATGAGGTCCGCCGCGCCGTAAACCAGCACCGCGCCTGCAGTCTCCACCGCGCGGGCGGCGATCGCGCCGAGGACGGACAGCGCGCGAAGCGCGGGGCGGTAGACGCTGTTTTCAAGGTCGAGCCGCGCAGGCCAGACGTTTTTATATGTTTCCTGCCCGCCGCCGCGCTTCGTCAGCACTCCGAAGCCCACGAGCAGGAGCACCGCGACGCCGATGGATATGGATATCGCCGCGCCCTTGAGGTTGCCGAAGGAGAAGTAGCTTATCTCCAACGCGCTGTGCTCCATGCCCATGAAGCCGGCGGCATAGACGGCGATTTTGTCCATGCTCAGGTGCGCGCTCAGGCCCAGGGCGGGCATGGCAACACCGCAGAGCGCCAGCACCGCCGCCGTGGGCGCGCCCATGTATTTCCCCGGCTTTTCATGCTGGCCCTCGGCCTTGGGAGCGAGGAAGATGATGTAGAAAAGCCGCGCCATGTAGGCAAACGTCAGCCCGCCGGAGATGAGGAACAGCCACTCAACCAGCGTGTAGGGCCACGCCGCCGCGCCAGTCTCATGCAGGAGGTGCGCGTACTCTACAATGCTCTCGTGCAGGAGGGTTTTACTGATGTAGCCGCCGAAGCCGGGGATGCCCGCGATGGAGCAGGCCCCGCTAAGAAAAGCCAGCATTAACAGCGGCTTGCCGCGCCCGAAGCCGCGGATATCGTTGAGGTCAAGGGAGTGGGTATTTAGATACACCACGCCCGCGGCGATGAAGAGCGTAAGCTTTATCAGCGAGTGGTTGACGATGTGCAGCGCCGCGCCCCAGGCAGCTATCGCGCCGTGGTGGCCCAGCAGGTTGAGCATGGCGACGCCCGTGAGGATGAAGCCGATCTGGCTCATGGACGAGCAGGCCAGCGTGCGCTTGAGGTCCGTGCTGAACACCGCCAGGAGCGCGCCGAGCGTCATGGTAATCACCGCCGGGACGAGCAGCAGCCGCCCCCAGGTCTCCACGCCCTCGAACAGATAGCAGGTCACGGCGATGACACCGAACACGCCGCTTTTCGTAAGGATGCCGCTGAGCAGCGCGCTGGCCGGCGCGGGCGCGACGGGGTGGGCCTTGGGCAGCCAGATATGCAGCGGGAACATGCCCGCCTTCGCGCCGAAGCCGACGAGCAGGCAAATACCGATGGCAAGCCGCCGCCCCGGGCTCAGGCTCTCCGCGCCCGCGGCGATGCCCCCAAGCGTCAGGGTGCCCACGCCGGAATACAGCAGGAACAGGCCCACGAGCATGGTCAGCCCGCCGATGACCGCGATGAAAAGGTAGGTTTCCGACGCGCGCAGGGCCTCCGGCGTCTCGTTTTGCGCCACCCAGACGTAGGAGGTGAAGGACATGATCTCGAAAAACACGAACAGCGTCAACAGATCCCCCGCCAGGAACACGCCCATGAGCGCGCCGAGGGTCCAGAGATAGAACATGTAATAGCGCGCCCTTCGCTCCGCGTGATGAAAATACTCCGGCGACGCCAGCGCCGTGCACAGCCACATCACCGCCGCCGCTATGGCCAGCACCGTGCGCAGGTTGCCCCGGCAGAAGCTCAGTCCGAGGCCGCACAACCCCGGCAGCGTCAGAGTCTCCGGCGCGCCCGCCAGCGAGAGCGTCAGCGCCAGCACAAGCGCCGCAATTGAGATTACGAACGCGCTCCCCGCCCTCTCGCTCCGGCGGGCGATGGGGTACGCCGCCAGCGCGGCGGCGATGGGCAGGAAAACGAGAAGCAAATAAATCATGCCGCGCCTCCTATCCGCGTGAGCAGTTCAACAAGCGTCCCCGAGCCGAGCGACAGCGCCAGTATCAGCGCGCACAAAATCCCCAGCGGCAGGAGCATCTGCCAGTCGGCCTCCGTGCGCTCCGACATGGCGGGGGCGCTTTTGAGCGGGAAGTAAAAGCGGATCACCACCGTCATCATGTACAGCGCCGTGAGCACCGCCGAGACGATCAGCGCCGCCGCGCCGGCGTAGCCCGCCGGGGTGCCCAGCGCGCAGGCGGCGGAGGCAATGCTCCACTTGGCGATGAAGCCGCCCAGCGGCGGTACGCCCATGAGCGCGAGCGCGGCGAAGGTGAACACCGCGCAGGTCGCCGGCATACGCTTGTGCATGCCCTCCATCTCCGCGACGTATTCCAGCTCCGTCCGGTGCAGTATCGCCCCGGCGCAGAAGAAGAGCGTGATTTTTATCACCGCATGGTAAATCATGTGCAGCAGCCCCCCGGTCAGGCCCGCGGGAGTCATCAGCGCGAAGGAGAGCAGGATGTAGGACAGGTTGCTGACGGTCGAGTAGGCCAGGCGGCGCTTGAGGTGCGGCATGCGCAGCGCCCGCACGCTACCGTAGGCTACCGTCAGCGCCGCGGCGCAGATAACGAGATTTTGCGCCCAGGTGCCCGCCAGAAGAGAAGTGCCGAAGGAAAAGTAGATAAGCCGCATCACGGCGAAGGCGCCGGACTTGACCACGGCGACGGCGTGCAGCAGCGCCGTGACGGGTGTGGGCGCGACCGAGGCCGCGGGCAGCCAGCCGTGCAGCGGGAAGATGGCCGACTTCACGCCGAATCCGAAAAAGCCCAGCACGAACACCAGGCGCAGCGTCCCCTCGCGCCCGGCGGCCTTCGCCGCGCTGATAACGCCGCCGGGGGTGAAATCGAGCGTGTCGCCGCACTGGAGCAGCAGTACCAGCGCGATGAACACCAGCGCCGCGCCGGTCATGGAGTAGAGGATGTAGCGCTTTCCGGCGTAGCGCGCCTTGTCGTCCATCTCGTGCATCACCAGCGGGAGCGTGGCAAGGGTCATGAACTCGTAGAAAAGGTACATGCTGAAGAAATTCGCGGAAAAGGCGATCCCGGCCACGACGCCGTAGCTCATCAGGAAGAAGCCGAAGAACTTGTTTTCCATGCCCTCATGCGCCATGTAGGAGAAGGCATATACCGTTGTAAGGGGCCAGAGAACGCCGATTATGCAGCCGAAAACCATGCCCGCGCCGTCGAGCCGGAGCGCGAGAGTGAGCTTTTCGCTCAGGCGCGCTATGGTCAGCGCCGTGCTCTCCGCGCCCAGCGCGGCAGTCGCGGCGACAGAGCCAAGGACGAAAACGGAGGTTATCAGCGCGCAGCAGATGCAGTAAATGTTCCTCGCCCGGCGGTTTCTCGGGCGGCGCACAAGCAGCGCCGCGCCCGCGGCGACGGGAAAGAGAACGCTCAGTAATGTCAGAACGTACACGCTTCCACCTCCTTCAGAGCAGAGTCCCGGCCAGGCGCGCCAGCCAGGGCAGCAGGCCGCCCGGCAGTATGCCCAGCGCGAGGGTCAGGCCCGAAAACACGATGACCGGCGCGAGCATTCCGTGCCTTACCTCGCAGGAGCGGCCCGCGTCGAAGTCCCTGCCGGGGAAAAACGCCTGCGCCACTATTGGCAGCAGGTAAAACGCCGTGAGCAGGGCGCTGGCCATGAGCACTATAACGCCCGCAAGAGCCAGCGCCGAGCCCGTTTCCAGCGCGCCGAGGCACAGCTGCCACTTCGCGGCGAAGCCGCCCGTGGGCGGTATGCCGATGAGCGAGAGCGAGGCTATGGCAAAGCACCACATGGTCACCGGCATACGCCGCCCGACGCCGCGAAGCTGGTCGACGCGCTTGTTGCCCGCGGCGGAAATTATCGAGCCCGCGCAAAGGAACAGCGCGTTTTTCGCCAGAGCGTGGAAAAGCACCTGGAGCATCGCCCCAACGAAGCCCGCCTCGCTGAGCGTCAGCAGGCCGAACAGGGCGTAGGACAGGTTGCTGATGGAGGAATAGGCCAGCCGCTTTTTCAGCATTTTTTCCCGCAGGGCCAGCATCGAGCCCATAAACACCGTCACCAGCGATAAGATCATAAGGCACTCCTGCACCCAGGTACCCCGCAGGGTATCCGCGCCGAATACGTAAAACAGCATACGGATTATGACCAGCACTCCGCCCTTGGTTATTATGCCGGAAAGCACCGCGCTGGCCGGCGTGGGGGCGATCGGATGGGCCTCCGGCAGCCACATCTGCAGCGGCACAAGTCCGGCCTTGCTGCCAAAGCCCGCGATTATCAGCAGCGCGGCAGCGAGCACCCTCCCCTCGCTCCCGGGCAGGAAGGACACGCCGCCGGGGGTGAACTCAAGGCTCTGCGCGCAGGTTGTCAGCAGGAACATACCCATGAGCGCCAGCGACGCGCCCAGGGTGGAATAGCCCAGATACTTGATCGCCGCGGAACGGGACTCCTCCGTCCTGAAATGCAGCACCAGCGGCGTGCTCAAAAGGCTCATAAGCTCAAAGCTCATGTACGCTGTCACGGCGTTGCCCGCCGTGCTCAGGGCCAGCAGCGCGCCGAGGGTGAGTATGTAAAAGCCGTAGAAGCGGTTTTCTCCCCCCTCGTGCTCCATGTAGCCGGGGGCGTAGACCTGCACGAGGCACCACACGGCGGACACCAGCAGCAGGAAAAAGCGTCCCAACCCGTCCACGCCGAAGCGCAGAGTGAGCCCCGCGCCCATGTCCAGCAGCGTGACGGTCTCCCCGCCCGCGAAAACCGCGAGCAGCGACGCGGCAAAGGCCAGCAGCACGGTCAGCGTAGATACGTACAGGAGCGTTCGCCTGTCTTTTATCAGGAAGGCGGCGAGGCCGCCGGCGAGGCAGACGGCCTCAGGAAGCAAAACTGTCAACACGTCCCCCTCCTTCACATAAGCTCAAGGCCGCGCGATATGAGCGCGGTGACGGGCTGGAAGAATATTCCAAGAGCCAGCACCCCCGCCATGAGGCCCAGCGCGCCAAGGGCGAAGGCCGGGTCTTTTTCAGGCCGCGCGGGCCTTGCCGCCGGTCGCCAGATAGCGATGAGCGCGGGGATGTAGTACAGCGCGTTGAGCACCGACGACAGCGCCAGCACGGCCAGCACCGCCGCCTGCGTGCCGCCCCCGCCGGGGGTGGAGGCCAGGCCGAGCTT
>JAMPGF010000119.1 GCA_023664105.1 Butyricicoccus sp.
ACCCCTACCGAAGTCCATTTCTCCCTTTCGTTGCACTTGACTTGACAATTCAAGGTCAGTATCATCAATACTAACCGCCTTTTCTTATCGAATTACCGCGTCACAGGACAACCTTACCCTTGAAAACTATGTTCTTGACCGACAGGTCGTTCCTGTCCAGCAGCACCGCCGTGGCCTCCATGCCGGGCTCGACGGAGCCAATGCGCCCTTCAAGCCCCAACGCAGCGGCGGGATTATGGCTCGCCGCGCGAACCGCATCCTCCAGCGGGATGCCGAAGGACACCGCCGTGCGCACGCAGTCCATGAGCGTGCTCACCGAGCCGGCCAGCGTATTCGGGTCATTCGCCATTGTGGCGCGCCGGCCCTTCAGCTCAATTTCCTGCCCGCCGAAGGGATAGCGTCCGTCCGGCATACCCGTCGGGCGCAGGGAGTCGGAAACCAGAATCACCCGCTCCGGCCCGAACAGCCGGAACACCGCGCGCACAACGCTCTCATGAATGTGAATCCCGTCGCATATCAGCTCAACAGAGACATCCTTGTTGTCAAATGCCGCGCCGACAACGCCCGGCTCGCGGTGGCCCAGCGGCAACATGGCGTTGAAAAGGTGCGTGGCCTGCCGCGCTCCCGCGGCAAAGGCGCGGCACGCCGTTTCGTAATCCGCCGCGGTGTGGCCCACCGACACGCGGATTCCCATTGCCGCCGCCTCGCGGATAAACTCCTCCGCGCCGGGCAGCTCCGGCGCCACGGTCAAAAGCTTGACCATCCCCTCCGCCGCGTCCTGAATCCTCGCGAGCATCGCCGCGTCCGGGTCGTGGAGAAAGGCGGCGTTCTGCGCGCCCTTCTTAGCCGCGCTGAGAAACGGCCCCTCCAGGTTCACGCCCACAAGCTCCGCGCCCTGACCCGGTTTTTTCTGATACCGCGCCGCGGCCCTGCACACCGGCTTTAATATCTCCTCCGGCAGGGTCATGCCCGCCGGGCAGATGTAGGTCACGCCGCTTTTCAGCTCGAATTCGGCCATCTTTTGAAGCCCCTTGGGATCGCCGTCGCTGAAATCCTCGCCCTTGCAGCCGTGGAAATGCAGGTCTAAAAGCCCCGGAATAACATAGCAGCCCTCCGCGTCAAGCTCCACGCCGTCGCCGCTGACCTTGGCAAATTCAGTGCCGATCGTGTAGATATCGCGCGCCATGAAGCCGTGCTTCACGTCAAAGGCCATTCCGCCGCTTATCCGCATACGCTCACCCCTGCCGCGGCAACCTTTTTCAGCGCCGCCTCATCGGCAGCTATAACCACGTCGCCGTGAAGCTGCAAAATCGACGCGGGGCACTTCGGTGTGATAGGCCCGCATATTGCCTGATACAGCGCCTCGGCCTTATCCTCGCCGCTGGCAATCAGCAGTATGCGCCGCGCGGCCATAATAACGCCCATGCCCATGGTCAGCGCCTGGCGCGGCACCTCGTCCACGCTGGCGAAAAAGCGGGCGTTGGCGTCGATGGTGCTCTCGGTCAGGTCCACAACGTGCGTGGGCTTAACAAAGCTCTCGCCCGGCTCGTTGAAGCCGATATGCCCGTTGCGGCCCAGGCCGAGCAGCTGCAAATCTGCATAGCCCAGGCTCTCGACCAGCGCGTCATAGCGCGCGCACTCAGCGCCCGCGTCCTGCGCCAGCCCGTCAGGCACGTTGGTGTTCTCCGGCGCAATGTCGACGTGGTTGAAGAGCTTATCCTGCATGAAGAAGCGGTAGCTCTGGTCGTGGTCGGGGGCAAGGCCCTTGTACTCGTCGAGGTTCACACTGGTGACCTCTTTGAAGCTGAAGTCGCCCCGGCGGTTCCCCTCGGCGAGCAGCTCATATGTTCCCACGGGCGTGGAGCCCGTCGCCAGGCCGAGCACGCATCTGGGCTTTCTCACAATCTCCGCGGCAATTATCCCCGCGGCACGGCGGCTCATGCCCTGATAGTCCGCCTCCTGATAAATTCTCATCTCAGTCACCTCAATTTCAGAAAATCCTGACCTTAAAAACGGCCTTGCTCACCGTCTCCGGCCCGTTCACACGCATTTTTATTTTGTGCGCGTCGTTGGGGAACACAACCAAAAACTCTCCCGGCGAGAGCACAAGGCTCCGTCCCGCGCCGGTGTAGGCCCAGAAGTCGTTCTCCGGCTCAGAGCGCAGCGGCGTAAGCTTCTCCGGCATCTCAATCTCGACCCGTTCGGAGCCCGAGAGCATTATGTGTATATCCAGATACTTCTCGTGCGCCTCGAAAAAGCTCTCCTCGTCGGGGACCGTCTCGTAGGTGAACTTTGTGCAGTAGGCCTCTTTGCCTCGGAGCTCGACGCGTTCCGTGCCGAGCGAGGCAAAAAACTCCGGCGTGATCTTCTCCAGCGCAAGGTCGAGGTTCGGGTGGATGCCGCGATAGAGCGCGGCGTCGGTATTCGGTGCTAAAATCATGCGCTCACCCCTTGACCGCGCCCATGGTGATGCCCTTGGTGAAGTACTTCTGGAATATCAGGAACACGATGATGATCGGCACGGACGCCATGGCCGCGCCCGCCATGAGCAGGCCGTAGTCGGTGCCGAACTGCCCCTGCATCTTGGCAATTCCCAGCGCGCTGGTCAGCACGTTGGTGTCGGTGAGCATGATCAGCTGCATGAAGTAGTCGTTCCAGCAGTTGATGAAGGTGAAGATCGCCAGCGCGCCTACGCCCGGCTTTATCATGGGGAAGACCACCGTGGTGAAGGTTTTCAGCTCGCCCGCGCCGTCCATGCGGGCTGCCTCCAGAATTTCGCCCGGAATCCCCTCCGCGAACTGCTTCATAAGGAACACGCCGAAGGGCCAGCCTACGATGGGAAGGATGACCGACCAGAGCGTGTTCGTCAGGTAAATGGAGGACATCTCGCGCAGCAGGGGAATCAGGATGACCTGCTTTGGCAGGGCCATGGCGCACACGATCAGCGTGAAAAGCGCCCGGCGCCCGGCGAAGCGCTTCTTTGCCAGCGCGTACCCGGCCAGTGAGGCGGTGACGCAGGTCAGGAGCATCGCCATTACCGACATGTACACGGTGTTGATGAGCCAGCGGAAGGCCGCGGGAAGCTCAGGCCCTTTGGAAAACAGGATCTGCGTGTGGTCCTGGGTGAACCACTCGCTCAGCGGGATATGAAGCTCCCACAGCGGGGCGCTGCGCTTGGAAAACAGCTCGTTGAAGTTGCGCATGGTCCACTCCGACGGCCACCACTCGGGCACCTGGGCGTTGACGGAGGTGGGAGTTTTGAACGAGCCGGTGATGATCCAGTAAAGCGGGAAAAGGAAGATGACCGCCGCAATGATAATTATGAGGATCAGCGTGATGACGCGGTAGGGGGACAGATGTGCCACCCCGCCGGTACTGCCCTTGTTTTTTGATTTCATACCTCCGCCTCCCTTCATTCAGATTTGGCCAGCCTGAACTGGACAGCAGACAGCAAAGCGATACACAGCGCCAGAACCACGCCCATCGCGTTGGCGTAGCCGTAGCGGTAGAGGGTAAAGCAGGTGTAATAAATGTGGTACATGACCGTGCTGGTCGAGCCCATCGGCCCGCCGGAGGTCAGCAGCTGGATCAGCGCGAAGCACTGGAAGGAATTTATCGTTGTGATGACCAGGATATAGAGGGTAGTCGGCATGATCTGGGGCCACTTGATCCTCCAGAACACCTGAAGATCTGTCGCGCCGTCCACCTTGGCCGCCTCCACCAGGGACTGGTCCACATTGCCCAGGGCGGAGACATACAGCACGATGGGCTGGCCCACGGAGGTGGTGAGCAGGATCAGGATAATGCACCCGAGGGCGTATTTCGGTTCGCCCAGCCAGTTGATGTTGTTCTCCCACAGGCCGAGGCCGGTGCCCACATAGTTGAGGATGCCGCTGTAATAGCTGTAGATCCAGCGCCATACTACGGTAACGGCGACTGAGCCGGTGACCACGGGAAGATAGAAGATCACGCGGAAGGCGGAGCATGCCCAGTCCTTCATATTGTAGATGCGCGCGCCGACCCACAGCGAGAATACGCACGTCACAGGGACGGAGACGATTACAATAATCACTGTGTTCCACAGGGACTTCAAGAAGGTTTCGTCGTGGAACAGCTCGACATAGTTTTTCAGTCCGACAAAATTGCTGTCGTTGTTCACGCTCATGGTGGCGTCGGTAAGGCTGGTCACCACGCACATGACCATGGGGTAGACGACAAACACAAGAAAGAAAAACAGGCTTGGCAGAAGGAACAGGTAGCCGGAGATTGTCTCACGGCGCGCCAGGGCCCTGCTCATGGGGACGGTTTTCGCTTTTGTCAAGATACATACCTCCTCTCGTTTCTCTTCGTCGCTCATTGGATAAGGCAAACGCTCTCCCTGCGCAGTCACGCAGGGAGAGCGCGCATTGCTCTATGAATGTCTTTTAATTTGCAGCGCCTCAGCCTGCCTCAGCGGCCTCTGCGGCGGCGTTGGCGGTGGCGACAAAGTCGTCAAGAGCGGTCTGCACGTCCTTGGCGCCGCTGCCGATGTTCTGCAGCTCGTTCCACCAGGCGGTGCGGGCCTCGGCCCAGCCGAGGGTGATCTGGTAATAGGGACCCATGTAGGGGACCAGCATACCGTACTCGCCCATGACGGCCTCGTTCTCAGTCCCGGCATAGACCTCGCCGATGTCGCGGGTGGCCCAGTAGTTGGTGGCCTGCACGATCTTCTTGTACTGCGCGTCGTCCTCGGTCATGAACTTGGCGAAGGCCTTGGCGGCGTCGATACGGTTCTGGTCGCCGTTGTCGAACACGCCGAAGCCCCAGATGCCGCCCTGGAGGACGGGATCGCCGGACTCAGTGGGGAAAGCCATGGGGAAGATTTTGAAGGCCGCGGTCTTGCCCTGGGTGTCGCTGGTGGCAGCGCCGACGTTCCAGCAGGTGGCCATGGCCAGGGTGCCGTTGCAGAACAGGCTGATCTCGTCGCCGCCGACGATGGCGGGGTCGAACTCGATGCCCTTGACGTTCTTCAGGGCCTCAAGGGCCTTGACGTTCTCGGCGCAGTTGGCGGTGTAGCGGGTGAAGTCGCTGTTGGTGTACTGTCCGCCGTACATATTGGTCACCAGAGCGCGGTTGCCCTGGTCGCCGCCCTGGCCGCCGCAGAAGACCACGCCCACCTGGGGATGGATGGCGGCGACAGCCTCAACGGCCTTGAGGAAGTCCTCGGTGGACTTCCAGGTGTGGGTGTCCTCGTTGATGTACTGGAGTGCGCCGGCCTGCTCAAACAGGTCGTAGTTGATGCCCATGCAGTGGGCGGTCTGGCACACGGGCAGCTCGTACACGGCGCCGTTGGCGGCGCTGGTGCAGGAGCTGACGGTCACGTCATAGGTGCCGGCGGGGACGATGTCCTTCAGGTCTACCAGGTAGCCCTTCGCGCCCCACTGGGCCACCAGGCGCTCGGGTCCCTCGAAGATCAGGTCGGGGGCCGCTCCGCCCTCCACCATGCCGTTGAGGGTCTGGTCGCCGTTGGTGTAGTCCAGATAGACCACGTTTACGCTGACGTTGGGATACACGGCGTTGAAGTCGGCGATGAGGTCCTTAATTACGGCCTCGTCGGTCATCTTGCCCACGGGGTAGGTGGCAAGGGTCAGGCTGGCGGTCAGATCACCTTCAGCCGGCTCCGCCGGAGCCGGCTCATCTGCCGGGGCGGGGTCCGCCGCGGGCGCGGGGGT
>JAMPGF010000011.1 GCA_023664105.1 Butyricicoccus sp.
GGATCCCGCCGGCTATGAGCTTTTCTATCTCCTCCTGGCTGAGCTTCCGGCTGCCGTCCCCGGATGTGGCGGGCTCCGGCGCGGGGGGCGGAGGCGGCGCGGCAGGTATCCCGCCGGCTATGAGCTTTTCTATCTCCTCCTGGCTGAGCTTCCTGTTGCTGTCCTCGGAGGGAACGGGTTCCGGCTCAGGGGCCGGGTCGGGCTCCGGCTGGATGATCTCCTCCGTATCGCCCGAGCCGTCGATCGTAATGCCGAAGCCGGCAAGCAGCTCCTTGGCCAGCGACACGCTCATCACGTTCATAAAGCCGCTTTCAAGGGAGGCGTCCTCAATGCTCAGCGCGAAATTCACTACAACGGCTGTGTCAGTGTCCTGTGGCATGTGCTCGGCCTTGAACTTCTCCATGTCGTCGAGCTTGAACGGCTCTGGAGTGGATATGTTCACGGGGTAGCCCAGGAAATCCGACATTGCGGTGGAGGCCGCGCCCATCATCTGGTTCATGACCTCGCAGACACAGCTTATGGTCATCTCGTTTAGCTCAAACTCCTCGTCGGGCGTCTCAGTCCCCATGAGGATATCGACAATGACCTTTATGTCGCTTGTTTTCAGCAGCATTATGTTGCTGCCGTTGAGGCCCTCGACATATTTTATCTCCACACCCATCGCCGGGTCTATGGCGCCGAGCTTGAAGTCCTTGGTCTTTACGATCTCGACCCGCGGAGTTGTGATATCAACGCGTCTGTCGAGCATATTTGACACAGCAGTGGCCGAGGAGCCAAGGCTGATGTTCATCATCTCGCCCAATGCGTCCAGCGCCATTGGGCTGAAGAATTCATTTCCCATTTTACTCGCTCCTTTGCTCGGCCGAATAGCAGACTTCGTCTATCTTGATGGCCATGTTTTTCTTGTGTGTACCCATGCGCCCTGTAAACCACTGGTACCCGCCGATCTGCAGGTACACCGGCGAATCCTTTGGCCGGCCAAGATCCACAACGTCGCCTACGTTTAAATGGTACACATCGCTGAGTGAAAGGCTCGTCTCGCCCAACTCGGCGATTATCTCAAGGCTGGAGTCACGCAGGTTGTCGAAAATATCCTCGGAATGGTCCTCGCTGGCAACCTTGCGGCCCATGCTCTCGCGGCTTATCTCCCCGAAAATACTGGTAAGCACGCTGCTCGGAAGCACCACGCTCATCCGGCCCTCCGCGTTGCTGAACTGCATCTTCATGTCCACCAGCACTACCGTCTCGTCCAGATTCAGCAGCTGGACAAGGGTTGGGTTGACCTCGGTGCGCTCATACTGGAAGCGGATGGGGGTGTAGTTTTCCCAGCTTTGCCCCATCAGTGAGATTATATCCCTGAGAAGGTACTCATACAGCTGGAGCTCCAGGTTCGTGTACATGTAGTCGCTGGGAAGGCTCCTGTCAACCTCGCCTTCGCCGCCCATGAGCCGGTCCATCATGCCGAGGGCCGTCGAGGTCGAGAGATAGATCATAACGGGGTCCTGGCCCTCAATCTCCCCGCCGCTCGGGTCGCGGGACTGGATAGTCACCCCAACCATCGCCAGCACGTCGCCCTCCGTCAAAGCATTGTTGAACTCGTAAAACTTCTGCTCCTCAATGCTCTCCACCTCGACATCACATGCGGTTCTTAGCTGGGCGTTGAGGCGGGAGCTGATAACCCGCGTGTAGTTCTCGAAGATGCCGTTGAGCATCTTGAGGCGGTCCTTGGTAAACTTACGGGGCGTGGTGAAGTCATATTTCCTGTATTTTCTCTCCGGCTGTTTTTCTTCCGCCTGATCCGCCTTGTCACCGCTTCGCATAGAGTTCAACAGTGCGTCTATTTGGCTTTGTGACAATACCTCAGACATCGAATCACCTCACCTGTTACGCCGATCTCCGCGCCCTGCGGCGCTTTTGAGCTCTGGCTTAGCTGTTGTCAATAAGCTCAATGTAACTGTTAAGGGAATTACCGAGCAGCTCCTGCTCAAGGTTTCTTCCGCTGATTATCATTTCGACGCGGCGGTTGAGCGCGCGCTCCTCCGCGGTGTCGTTGGGGGATATGGGCCGCCACTGGCCCATGCCCTCGCTCACCAGCCTGGTGGGCCGGATGCTGCTGTTTTCCTGGATAAAGACAAGCACGTTCGTCGCGCGGTTGCTGGCCAGGAAACGGTCAACCGTCGTGTTGTTGGGCCTGTCGGGGTTGGCCTGGGCCGTGTGCCCCTGTATGCGTATCTCGTCAATGGCGCTGCTCGTCTGGTCCAAAATCTCGCACACGTGCGTCAGCACCTCCTCCGCCTCGGGCAGCAGGGCATAGCTGTCGCCCTCGAAGAAGGTCGTCTCGTTGAACTGGACGTAAACCTTGCCGCCGTCAAGCTCCACGGTGATGACATTTTCCATGCCCTCCTGCTGGGAGTATTCCTGCAGCGCCTCGTACAGCATCTCTATCATGCTGTCCAGCTCCTCCTGGGTCGTGTCCGACTCTATGTCCGGTATCGGCGTGTCGCCGCCCACGTCCTCGGGGTCCGAGCTCATGCCGTCGGTTCCCTGGATATCCAGCGCCGGCGGCTCATCCAGCCTTATGGCCTGGGGGTTAAAGCTCATGACCAGGGCCTTCCAGTTATCCTCGCTTATGCTTGACATCGAGTACAGCAGCACGAAAAAGCACAGCAGCAGCGTGACCATGTCGCCGTAGGTGTCCATCCAGTTTGCGCCGCCCCCGCCGCCTTTCTTTTTCTTCATGAAGCTCTCAACTCCTTACGCTGGCTTCGCGCGGGGCTCATTCCTCGCCGCCGCCGTCTCCGCCCTTGCCCTTCTTGCCTTTCTTGCCGCCGCCTCCGCCGCCGCCTTCGCGCTGGCTCTGGTCCATGTATGTCAGCAGCTTTTCCTTCAGGGCCTTGGGGTTTTCGCCGGACTGTATCGACATGATGCCCTCTACGATTATCTCCTTGCACAGCACTTCCTCGCTGTCGCGCTCACGCAGGTTCTGGGCTATCGGCCCGAACAGCACGTGCGCCAGTATGCAGCCGTACAGCGTGGTGATAAGCGCGGTGCCCATGCTGGTGCCGAGGCTGCTCGCGCCGCCGCTGTCGCTCAGGTCCATGGATTTGAGCATGTTGATAAGTCCCACGAGGGTGCCGACCATACCGAAGGCCGGGGCGACTGACGAGGCCTTGTCGTACATCCCCGCGGCATCCTCGTGCCGGGAGGACATACACTCGATGTCGTTTTCCAGTATCGCCTTGACCTTGTCCGGGTCGTTTGCGTCGACGATGAGCATTATCGCCTGCTTGAAGAAGGGGTCGGTCTGCTCGTTGGCCTTTTCCTCCAGGGAGAGCAGGCCGTTCTTTCGCGCGGTCTGCGCCAGCTCTACCAGCTGGTCGATGTAGTACATGGGGTTGTACTTCTTCGAGTTGAGCATGACCTTGAAGTGCTTGGGGACGTTCTTCAGCGCGCTGCCCGGGAAGCTGGACACGACGACGAAGATCGTGCAGCCTATGGTGATGAAGATACTGGCCGCGTCGAAGAAGTTCCACAGGTTGCTCGGGGTGAACGTGATGGCGCTCCATTCCTCCCCGGCGGCGAGGGCCAGCTCCTTGGCGGCGGTCGCCGCGGGGCCGAGGTTTATGCCCAGCACCATGCCCAGCAGCATGACGAGTATGGCGCCGATAACGCCGATTATGTAGGTTAGGTTCACTTATCTCTACCTCCGTCCGGGCGTGACTGGTGCCGCCCGTGGATTTTTGCTTACCGTTTATCCTCGATGGTTATCGCGCGCTGGATATCCATGACCTTGGCGTTATACTGCGCGATCTTCTCCACTATTTCCTCCGTGCTCTCGCGTACAAGGTAATAGTCGTGATTCATCATGACTATTTTTGACTCGGGTATGCACTCGATGCATTCGATTTGCAGATGGTTTACGAGAAATTTCTCGTGGTTGCGCTTTGTCAGCACTATCATGATGAATCTCCTTCCCCCGTCAATGGGAGCACGGTTTGGCGCGTCCGGGCGCGGGATCCGCTCCCGGACGCGTCCTTTTCAGTTCTTAACGCTCAGCGTCAAAATGCTTAGCGCTTCATGTTGACCAGCTCTTCAAGCATGGAGTCGGTCACGGTGATGATTCTGGTGTTGGCCTGATAGCCGCGCTGGGTGACTATCATGTTGGCTATCTCCTGGGCCAGGTCGGTCTTGGAGCTCTCCAGGCCGTTGGAGATCATACTGGTGTCGGTGTCGCGGATGCGCAGGGAGTCGAAATACTCGGTGGTGTCTTCGTCTCCTTGTTGCTGGTTATCCGGTTTTTTGTACAGTGAATGGTTAATATGGCTGA
The DNA here is from genome assembly GCA_023664105.1 of Butyricicoccus sp. Classification (GTDB taxonomy): domain Bacteria; phylum Bacillota; class Clostridia; order Oscillospirales; family Oscillospiraceae; genus JAMPGF01. Next base: position 4,328 of record JAMPGF010000011.1, read on the forward strand.
TGCCGATCCTTTCGGCTGCGCCGTTGCCCAGGCTCACGCGCAGCTCGCCGGAGCCCTCGCTCGCCTTGTAATAGTTGCTGCCCAGGTTGGTCACGCCGTTGGGGTTGGTGACGGTGCCAATAGCGATGCAGCCGATGGTAATTTCCTGGTTGCCTCTGTCGCCGCAGAGGGCGGTGATGATGCCGGTGTCCTGGTCGATGGTAATTCCGGTGAGGTTGGCGCGCTCATAGGTGGAGTCGATGATTTTACCGGTGGCGGTGTCTACATATGAACCGAAGTCGAGCAGATGGCCGTTGTTGCCGCTTCCCGTACCATCCGGGACACCGTGCAGGTCCGCGCTCGGCCAACCGATCTCAATGGTAGTTGCGCCCCCGGCGTCGTCGTCCGCGTTGGGGTCCGCGTTGGGGTCGGCCTCAGCCGTTGAGGGGTACACCACCGGTGTGCGGATGGGAACGAGCTGGTCGCTGTAACGCGGAGTGCCCTGCTTGGTTCCCTCGGGAGCTTCCGTCATGGGGTTGTTCTTATCGCCCCAGATTCCGATCACGAGAAAGCCATAAACCGGGCGGCCGTCGCCGTTGCACAGATAGCCGTCGGCCTTGATCCCAAGGTCGCCCACGCGGGTCAGATCCAGGGACTTGAGGGTACTGGTATCGGTGGCGTCGCCTTTAAAGTTGTTGGCTACGTCCTTATCTCCCACCATAAAGAATCCCGCTCCGTCGAGCATCAGGTCCGTGGAGTTGCCGGTGACGTTGTAGTTGCCGGTGGACATATCGATGCCCACGTTGGCGACGTTGGCGCCGTAGCCTATCTGGGAGGGGTTGCGGCCGCCGGCAACGGTCGTGCCGTTCGAGCCGCCGGACAGGGTGGTGTAAATCGAGGTCTTGAACACCGCGCGGCTGGATTTATAGCCCTGGGTATTCACGTTTGCAATGTTGTTGCCTATAACGTTGAGGTTCTGCATATGGGTTTTCAGGCCAGCGATGGCCGCGTACATTGAACCGGTCATATTTTTTTATTGACTCCTTTCGTCTTTGGCGCCGGGCGCGCAGTGTCAAACGGGCACTGCGCGGAAGGCCTCCGAAATCGGTCCTGCCTTTTCCGGGTGGACTGCCACCCTATATTGTATTACAGGAACACGGCGCCGTCAATATTTGTGAAGATATTTTCGCGCATTTCTTCTTGTGTGATCGCGGTGATGACCTTCGCGCTGGGCACATTTATTATGAACGCCTTCTCCGCGTCCATGGCCAGGATGTTGGTCGCTCCCTTCGCCTGCGCGCGTGAAACGCTGCCGGCCAGCTGGTCCATCAGGTCCGGCGTCACTTCAATTCCGCGCTCCTGCGCCCGGGAGATCGCGTGCTTGGAAAAAGCCACGCTCTGGGCCGGCTGTCCGCTTTTGGCAAGCTCCTGCTGGAGCATCGCGCCGAACGCGCCCGCCTTTTCCCGCTGTACCTGAACCCGTGCTCCCGCGTCCGTGCGCTGCTGGGGGCCTGATACACGCTGGATCATCTCATGTCACCTCGTTTTGTTCATTCGGTCGCGTAAGTGTCCGTTCCCTGCTCGCCTTTATAGGTTGGATCCGCGAGCATCCCGTCCAGCAGTCCGCCCTTGAGCGGGTCGACTGTCCCGTCGCTGTTCTCGCTCCCGGCGTCGTTATTGCTCTCCTGCGCGCTCTCCGGTTCCTTCACCGCGCCGGCGTCGGTCGCGCTGCCGGTGCTGTCGGTGCTGTCGGCATCGAAGGAGCCGTCTTTGATGCTGGCGTTGAGGGCGTCCACCCTGTCTTTGGTTTCCTTTTCAAAGTCCGCGTACTCATTGTCATTTTCATCGCCCTCCCCGGTCTCCTCGAGGTCAGGAAGGTGTCCGACCGCCATTATCTGGCTGAGCTGGTACATTTTGCCGTCATCGCAGAAAATTACCTGCTGGCCATCGTAAAGCCCGGTCCCGATAACATTGAGCACCTCCTCATGGAGTTTGTTTTCGTTATCCAGGTAGCCGATAGTGACTTCCTTGCCGACAAGAGAGCTTGCGTAGCTCATCACGCTCGCGTCGGTCATGTTGCTCAGGGCGGTGACCATCTGCATCTGGACAAGCTGGTTGAGCATCTCGCCCGTGTCCGCGGTGTCGTCTATGGTCTGGTTCTGAAGCTGGACCACCATCAGTGTGAGGAAGTCCTCCATCTTCAGCTCGGTATTGCCCTCGCGGCTGGTGCTCTTTTTCGCGGTTACGCTCGCCGCGCCCATGGCGCCGATATCAGCCATAAAGCTGTTTGACATTTGGTTTATCTCCTTTCTTCCTTAAATTGCTTCCACGTCCGTGGGGATCAGGCCGAGACGGAGCTGCTGCGCGAAATCGCGGCTGCGCTGCTCGTCATGGCGGCGGCGGTGCTGCTCCTGGCCGTGCTGGTTGTGGCCGTTGTGCCCGTCGTAATTCTGCTGGTTCTGGTTCTGCTGGCTCTCGCTCTGGCGCTGGACCTCGACCTCGACGGTCTGGCTGGTGCTCCTGCCGAGGAGTCCCTGCAAATCAGAGGCGTGGCGCTCAAGCAGTCCGCGGGTTTCACTGCTGTGTGCGGAAAGCGCGACCTTGAGTATTCCCTCCGCGCTGCGGCTTATCTCCACCGTTACGCTGCCAAGGGACGCGGGGTTGAGCTCTACGCGCACGGTCGACTCGCCGTTTTCAATGGCCTGGGCGATGCCTTTGTCAAGCTGCCGGGGCACGTCGGTCTTTTGGGTCTGCTCGGGCTCGGCTACCTTTATTGGGGCCGCCTTCACGTCGTGGAAGAGCTTCTGGGGCGCCTGCTCGGCGTCAAGGATCTTGAATTCGCCTTCGCCGCCGCTGTCCTCGTCGAATACGGGCTCCGCCGTAAAAGTGACGGCCTTGCCGGCCTGGTCGGCTACGGCCTTTTCCAGAATCGCCGCGGGGCTGTAGTCCGCGCCGGGGGCCGTGGCCTTGAGCATCGCGTCAGCTTTCGGGTCGGACACGTCTATGGGGTTCGGGTCGATCAGGATCTGCTTGAGCTGTGCCTGCTGCCAGGGCTCCAGGTCGACGGTGGGCACCGCCTCAAACTTCTCGCCCGTGAACACCATGACCCACTCGCCGGGATTGTACACCGCGGTGGTCTCGCCGGTTTCCAGGTCAATGCAGATATTCTGCCAGTTGGGCTGGAAGGCAAAGGTTCCGTGCTGCTCGAGCATTTTCTTGATCTTTGACAGGGAGTCCTCCTCCTTGCCTGCGGCCTTTTCCGGCTTGCTCACGGCGGTCTCACTCTTCACGGGGGCCTCCGCGCTGCTGTCCTTGCCGGAAACGGACTGGGTCTTTTTGTCCAGCAGCTTCTGGAAATCGTCGCCGGTGTTCTCGCTCTTGCCGCTCTGGACTGTGGCTGCCATGGCCGTGGCCTGCATCAGGGTACCAACCTGGTTGTTTACCTGTTCCATTTTCCCTTTCATCTCCTTTCCTCAAAAATATTATATTCCAAACGGCGCTTTCACACCGGTTTGGTCTGGTATCATGCCGTACTGCGGCTCCTGGCGGAGACAACGAATTCCTCAATGAAGGTCTCCTCGCTCTTCTGCACGGCCTTCTGGTAGAGGTCAAGCTTCTTGTCCTTGAGCTTTTCCAGGGAAGAGGTCTCTTTCTTCGCCTCGATTACCTCCTCGCGCTTGGCCTCCTCGAGCTTGCGAATCTGGGCAAGCCGCTCGGTCTCGCGCTCAATATCCCTTTCAAGCACGCGCAGGCCGCCCTCGTACATCATCGCGTCCGTGATAGTCATGCCCTCCGCCTTGCGGCGGCAGTACTCGCCGTTGTAGTCGCGGTACTCGTTTTTCACCGCTTCCAGCTTTTCCTCCTGCTCGCGCACCTGCATAAGTATCATCGCGTGCTCTCCGCGGAGCGCGTCGAGCGCCTGCTGCTTGAACGACAGAACCGAGTCAAGGGAAAACGTGAATTTTTTCATACCTGAGTGCTCACTCCTGTGGGATTATTTAAGTATCCGCGCCATCTGCTCAACGCACTGCTCATAGGAAAACGTCTCGTTGACATCCTGGGTCAGGAAGTCGTTGACCGCGTCGATTTTCGACATGGCGAAGTCCAGCTTTCGGTTGCTGCCGGGCTTGTAGGCGCCGATGGCAATGAGGTCGGCGTTTTTCTCATATACGCTCATTATGTCGCGCAATCGCGAGGCAAGCTGGCGGTGCTCGGGGGATACTATCTCAACCATCAGACGCGAGATGCTCGCGCCGACGTCGATGGCGGGGTAATGGTTGCTGTTGGCAAGCGCGCGGGACAGGACAATGTGTCCGTCCAGAATGCCGCGCACCGTGTCGGCAATGGGCTCGTTGGTGTCGTCGCCCTCGACAAGGACGGTGTACACGCCGGTTATCGAGCCTGTTTTGAAGTTGCCGCTTCGCTCAAGGAGCTTGGGCATCTCCGCGTACATCGAGGGGGTGTAGCCTCGCGACACGGGCGGCTCGCCAATGGCAAGGCCGATCTCGCGCTGGGCCATGGCGAATCGTGTCAGCGAGTCCATCATCAGCAGCACGTCGTAGCCCATGTCGCGGAAATATTCCGCGATGCCGGTTGCAACCGAGGGGCACTTCATGCGAAGCATGGCCGGCTGGTCAGAGGTTGCGACGACAAGGATGGAGCGCTTCATGCCCTCATCGCCGAGGTCCTTCTGGACGAACTCCAGAACCTCGCGTCCTCGCTCGCCCACGAGGGCGATGACGTTTATGTCGGCGGTAACGTTCTTGGCAATCATGCCCATGAGCGTGCTCTTTCCGACGCCGGAGCCGGCGAAGATACCGATACGCTGGCCCTTGCCGATGGTTATCAGGCCGTCGATGGCCTTGACGCCGAACTGTATCCGCTCTCTTATGGGCGGTCGCTGGAGTGGGTTTATGTATCCGCCGCCGACGCAGTAGGGCGTTCCGCCCTCAAAGGGCCCTTTTCCGTCAATGGGCTGGCCCATGGCGTTGATGATGCGCCCGCGCAGGAACTCGCCCACCTGAAGGGTGAGCTGCGCGCCGGTGTTGCGCACGAAGTTGCCTGCGGAAATGCCGTTCATGTCCGAGTAGGGCATCAGCAGGATGTGGTCGTTCTTGAAGCCCACAACCTCGGCGGTCACCTGGCCGCCGGAGTCCCCGTTGTAGATGCGGCAGATGTCGCCAACCGCCGCGCGTCCGCCCGAGGCCTCGATGGACATGCCCACGATATTCTCGATTTTTCCCGTCAGGCTGTACGCTTCCGCGTTATACACCTGCCGTGCCATTTGCTGAAACACTGAAGGCATTTGCTCACCATGCTGTCAAAGCTGTCTCCCGAATTCGGGAGAGAAGTAATTGATAAAGTATTATCTGAAATTGAGGCCCACGGTCAGGTCGGCGCCCGAGGAGCTGTTTGCCGTGTCCATCAATATGGTGCGCAGATTCTGCATCTGCGTGGCGGCGCTGGCATCGATTATCTCGTCCGGCATCTCGATTATGCAGGTGCCGCTCTCGTCGTCGGCCATGGGGATTATCCGCACACGGTCGGACAGGGCCGACAGCGCGCTTGTAAGCGAGGCGGGCATCTGGGTCAGGCGCTTTGCGTCGCACTCGGCTATATAAATATGTACCCACTCGCGGCGCTTGCGCTTGTCGATGGCCGTCTGTATCATGCGGCTTATCACGTCCGCGCTGCTTTTCAGGCTGATGCATATGACCTTTTCGGCGACCGCCATGGACAGGTCGCGCAGATCCGGCACAAAGCTGTCCATATACCGGTCCAGCTCGCGCCCCGCCTTGTCGAGGAAGCTGCTTACCTCCCCCTCAAGCCGGGCGGCCTGCTCCTCGCTCTGGCGCTTGCCCTCCTCCATGGCCTTGGTCATGCCGTGGGCGTAGCCCTCGCGGTAGCCGTCCTCGCGCGCGGCGGCGAATACCTCCTGCGCCTTGATCTCCGCGTCCAGTCTTGCCTTTTCCTTTATCTGCTCGGCATTGGCACGAGCCTCCGCAAGTATTTTGTCGGCCTGGATCTGGGCGTAACTGACGGCGTTTTCTTCCTGCTCCGGTTCAGACTCCTCACTCGGCTCAGGCTTCGCCTGCTCATCCGTCTCAGGCTCAAACTGCGGCGCAAACTCGGGCTCGTCGTCAACCACAAGGTCCTCGGCATTTGGGAACTGGTAGCTCTCAACAGCCTTCCTGGCGCGGGAAAAGGCTTTGAATACGTTAGGCAATTATATCGTCCTTTCCGCCCTTCAAGATGATGATTTCGCCCTTCTCCTCCAAATCGCGGATTATATCCACTATGCGCTGCTGGGCGTCCTCGACATCCTTCATGCGCACATTGGTGGTGATTTCCAGATCGTCCTTGATGTTCTGCACCATACGGCTGGACATGTTGTTGAACAGCTTGTTGGCGACCTGCTCGTTGACCGCCTTGAGGGCCAGGACAAGGTCTCTCGGGTCGCAGTCGCGCACGAAGCGCTGGACCGAGCGGTCGTCCATGTTGACGATGTCCTCGAACACGAACATGCGCTTGCGGATCTCGTCGGCCAGCTCCTGATCGTGGACTGCCAGGCCGTCGAAGATGTTCTTCTCGCTGGTACGGTCGAGGTTGTTCATCACGTCGGCAACGTAGTCTATGCCGCCGACCTTGACGTTCGTGCTGGTGACGATGCTCGAGAACTTCTTGCGCATCTCGGCCTCAATTATCTTAACGGCGGTGGGCGAGACGCTTTCGATCTTAGCCATGCTCTCCACCACCTGGATCTGGCGTCTTTCGTCGAGCTGGGAGATAACGCCCGCGGCTCTGTCCGCCTCGACATAGGACAGCACCAGGGATATCGTCTGCGGGCGCTCGTTTTGCAGCGCGGAGAACAGCGATTTCTCATCCGCCTTCTCCATAAAGGAGAAGCTGCGGTTCTGAAGCGTCTTGGTAACCTTACCGAGCAGCTCCGCCGCCGTCTCGGCGCCGTATGCCTTTTCAAGCACCGCGCGGGCGTACTCAAGGCCGCCCTCGGTCACCGCGCGGTTAGTGCGGCACAGCTGGTAGAACTCGTTCAGTATCTCCTCGGTGCAGTCCGAGTCGAGGAAGCCGAGCTTTGCCACCTCAAGCGAGAGCTGCTCCACGTCGGCCGGATCCAGGTGCTTATACAGCGCGGACGCGCGCTCAGCCCCGAGGGCGATGATAACCGTGGCCGCGCGCTGCGCGCCGGTGTACTTGCTGATGTCAACCTTTTTTTCAACCGGCTCGGGTTTGGTGACGGCGGGGGCGGGCTCCGCTGCTGCTGCCTTAGCTGCTGCCTTAGCCATTGTCATCATCCTCCTTCAGCCAGGCTTTGACCAGAAGGGCCGCGACCTCCATATTCTCGTCCACGTACTCGCGTATACCCTGGCGCAGCTCCATACTCCGCTCGGTATGTATATCCATGACGTTGGGCGCTACAGGCTCGCCGGGGTTGGGCGAGAGGATGGAATCGAGCAGCTTCTCGACTTCCTTCTGCTCCTCAGCCTTCTTCTTACGCCTTTTCTTACGGAGCAGCAGGAGCACCACAGTCAGGATAATGATGAGCAGCAGGGTACCCGCCGCGGCGATTATCACCCACAGCGGCAGCTTGTCAAAGGTCATACCGATATCCGGGTTGTCATCGGGGTTGGGCGCGTCCTCGGGCCGCTCGTAGAACGGCTGGCCGACGACGGTGATCTTGCTGGCGAGGTACTCCGCGCCGCTCATCTCCTCGCTCGCCACGGCGGTGATGCCCGCGGCGGTGGAGACGAGGCTTCTGACCGTGTCCTCGTCGACAATGCCCGCGGTGGTGGAGTTTATGACCACGGAAACTGTGCAGTCGGTTATGTATCCGGCGGTGCGCACGGTGTAGGTCTTGGTCTTGGAGTTGTCGTAATCCAGGCTGCCGCTGCCTTCCTCTCTGCCGTCGTAATCGTCCTCGCCGGGCTCCTGCTCGACGTACTGCGGCAGCTCGGAGTTATCCGCCGTGCCGACAAGCCCCTGGGCAAGCGCGTCGTCCGAGGCGATCAGCCCGTAGCTGTAAACGCGCTGGCCGATTATTCCCGCGCCGCCGCTGGAGCTCCACACCGCGTTCTCCGGCAGGCGGACCTCGTAGTCCTCGATAGTGCTCTCGCCGACCTCGACGATGCAGTTGACCGCGCAGGTGACGTTTTCCTCCCCGTACATCGGCACGAGCAGCTGCATAATATGGGTGCGGATGATGTTGCTCCACTGCTGCTCAAGCTGGAGCTTGAGCGCGGAGCTGTCCTTGCCGTAGCTCACCGTGCCGAAGCTGTTATAGCTGTTGCCCCAGGTGTCGGTTATGAACACATTGTCGATGCTCAGTCCCGCGACGCAGTGGGCCAGGTAATTGCGTATGGCGTTGGCCTGCGTGTCGCTGAGGATCTGCCCCTCGCGCATCGTCAGCTTGACGCCGGCCGTGGCGTCGAGCACATTGCTCGAGTCCAGCACATAGGTGCGGTCCTCTCCGAGGTCTATGTTCACGACGGCCTCCTGCACGCCCTCAAACGAGCTGATGGTGTTGCTCAGGTCCTCCATGAGCGCCGTGAGCCAGGTCTTCTCGCGTTCGGACTGTGTGCTCAGGGGGCTGATCTGCCCGAAATATGCGCTGAAGCGCGCGTTCGAGGTGGCGTACTGCTCCTGGAGCAGCCGCGCCTTGAGGTTGGCGACCTTGGAATCCGGCACCAGGATCGTCCCCGTGCCTTCAACCTGGTAGTCGGTGTAGCCCTGGCTGTCCAGCCAGGACATGACCGTCGCCGTCTCCTCCGCGCTCGCGCCCGTAATCAGGGTGCTGTAGGGCTGCGTTTCCGAAAAAACTATTATGCCCGCGACCACAAGTACCACAGCCGCGGCGAGTATGATCCATATTTTTTTTGAAATCTTGCCAACAGACGTCTTGACCTTGTCAAGCGCGCCCTTCAGCTTTTCCTTGTTCAAGCGCAATCACCCCGCTTCCCGTGTATTTCTCTACAAGAGCGCCGGGCGTTTAAATGCTCAGGCTTGTGAGCTGGTTGTACACATCCAGCGCCTTGTTGCGCAGCTGGATGAGCAGGTCCACGGCGATCTCGTTCTTGTACGCGGAAATACCTATCTCGGCGGGGTTGTCGAGCTGGCCGGTGGCCAGAAGGTACTGGTCGTTAACGAACTGCGCGTCGGTCTCCCTCACGTTCTGAATCGCATCCTTGAAAATCGAGACGACGAAGTTATCGTCCTCGGTTTTTTCGGTGCCGCTCATGGCGTCCCGGGCGGTCTCGAGGGCCGTTCTGAACACGGAAGAAAACGCGCCGTCGCCCGCCCCGCCGGTTTTGGGCGTTCCGATGATGCGGTCGTTTATTTTCAGGGGGCTGATGCCCTGTATGGTATTGGTCAGGCCCATGCCCTCGCTCGTAATGCTCATGCTGCCTCTCCCCTATCGCGAATTATTTGCCTATCTCAAGCGCGCTGGAAATGACGGACTTCATTGTGTTGAAGGCCGTGACGTTTGACGCGTAGGCGCGGGAGGCGGCCATGGCGTCGGCTATCTCAAGAACGATGTCCACGTTGGGCATCTCGACATAGCCCTCGTCATTGGCGTCGGGGCTCGTGGGGTCATACACCAGCTTCATGGGGGACTGCTCATCCTCCACGATCTGGGTGACCTTCACGCCGCCGGCGGTGGGGGCGACGATGGAGTTGCGCACGGTGCCGTTGGCCGCACGGGCCATAGCGTCGCGGAAGGTGTCGCGCCCGCTCTGGGCCTGGAACACGACCATCTTGCGCCGGTACGCGCCGCCGCCGTTTTCGGTGCGGGTGGTCTGGGCGTTGGTGACGTTCTCCGACACCACGTCAAGGCGCAGCTGCTGCGCGGTGAGGCCGGAGCCGATTATATTTATGCTGCTCAGAAATGCCATTTATCCCGCCCTCCTTACTGGCCGCGCACAGCCATGCGCAAAATCGAATAGCTCTTGTTTATCGCGTTGTACACGTACTGCTGCTGGTACGCGTTACGCACCATTTCGACCATCTGCTCGGTGGTGTCGACGTTATTGTCGTCCATGCGCTTGGCCTCGGGCGCCTCGAAGACGTACAGGTCCGAGCCGTCGATAATCTCGCGCACGGACTGCTTTGCGTCCTTGTTCTGCGCGGCGGCACGCAGCTTGTCGCGGATGCTCTCCTCGAAGGTGACTACCTTCGCCTTGTAGTTAGGCGTCTCGACGTTAGCCATGTTGTCGAGGATCGCCGCCTGCTTTGTCCAGAGGAAATTCGCGGATTTCTCCATAAGCAGCATGGAGTTGCTTGTCAAAAAGTCCATTGTCCACTCTCCTGTTCGCCGGATAAGTTTGAATCTATTATGAATGAAAACCGCGCAAATTGCAAGAGCCCCGGCCCATCCAAAAACAGGAATTGCCCCCGTGCGTCCGTCACGTTCATTCACGCCGCAACGGGGGGGGGGGCATTTCTGCCTCTCCCCCGCCGGTTTGCATTTTTCCCTATAATCCCTTTCACTTTATCACTGTGTATTAGTATAGCACCATGCAAAAGCAGATTCAAGAGAATTTGAGATTTTTTTATTGTGCATCCTGCTAAAATTTTGCCGGGTTTGCCGTCATTTTTTATCAGCCCTGCGGCATAAATCAGCGCCAAAAAACGCGGAAAAACCCGCCCCGCGGCAGGTTTTTCGTTGATTTTCCAGGGGTAATTTCGCCTCCGCGGTGTTCTGTCCTGCTGCCAGGACTGGACCATAGTCAATAAAGTGGACAAACAGATTTGCCAGGAAATTGCAGTTCGGCCTGATTTGGCGAAAGGCCGTGATTGCGGGAATGGGGCCTGACCGGGTTGTAAAAGCCGGAGATGTAATACTAATACTAATTTCAAATTAAATTCTTTAATTTGAAATTAGTATTAGTATAATGTGGGCACACTTGCCATAAAAAACGTGAAGCCTTTTTCAAAGGCTTCACGTTTTTTCCTGGGGGTTTCACAGGTTTGCTGTTCGCAATTATCGGAATTCACAGCTCAAACTCGACATGGTCGCAGGCATTGATGACGGTCGTGCCGTGCCAGGTGCTGCGCTGGGGGATGTTGGGGCCGTAGCTGCGGTGGATGTGGCCGTGCACAAAATATGCCGGCTCGTACTTTTCCAGCAGACCCGTGAAGCACTCAAAGCCACGGTGGGACAGATTTTCCATGTCGTTGATGCCCCGGGCCGGGGCGTGGGTCAGCAGTATATCAAAGCCCCGGTGCCTTTTCAGCTGAAGCATCATACGCAGGACGCGGCGGCGCATCTGCTGCTCCGTGTACATGTTCTCCCCGTCGCGGTAGCGGTAGGAACCGCCAAGTCCGAAGATGCGCAGCCCGTTGCAGACAACAATGCGCCCGTCGGCGCAGATACAGCCCTCCGGCGGCGCCTTGGAAAAGGCATCGTCGTGGTTCCCCCTGACATAAACCAGAGGGCGGTTGGACATCGTGGTCAAAAATTCCAGATACTCCCTTTTTAAATCCCCCGCGGAGAGAATAAGGTCAAATTTATCCAGCTTACCCGGCGCGTAGTAATCGTAATAATACTGTGACGGGATGTCTCCCACGGCAAGCACGCGCATATCCTCACCTGCCCTCGGCTCCGCCCTCTCTGGCGGCGGGGTCGACGCCCGCGATGCCTACGGTATACTTCGCCGTCTCGCTCAGCTCGTTGTAGGCAGGAATGTGCCCGACGATGTTGTCCGCGAGCCAGTCCATCTCTATTATCTGCTCGGCGCTGAGCGTGCTCTCGCCGTCTATGATAAGCCTGCCGTCCTGCGCGTACAGCGGACCGCGGAAGGGCTGGCAGCTTCCGCTGCACACCGCGCCGCGGAGCAGGGACGCCAGCTTTTTCGTGCTCTCCGGCAGCTTGTCGGAGCATTTGAGCTCCACCACGCCGGAGGACATGCCCCAGTAATAGTTAAGCGCCTTATGGCTTTCCTGATACTCGCTGCGGGAGCTCTTGCTGCGTATCTCCCGCAGCAGCCCCTCGTAATACCTGCCCCACTGCCAGACGGGGGTTGCCAGGTTGACCTGTCCGTCATCTCCGGTCAGTGACAGGCCGTAGCTGCCCACGCTCCACGTCCCCAGACGGGCTATGTCCTGTGCGGAAATTAGCCTTATCCCCTTTTCGCCAAGGCGCCACACCGCGGCGTCGTGCCCGTCCACCGAGGACCACTCAAGATGCACCTGCATGCGCGGGTTTGTCAGCTGCACTCCCAGGGCAAAGGCGTTTATGCTCGCCACCTGTCCGAATATGGGGTAGTCGCAGATATAGCCGATGTGATTTCCGCCAGCAAGAGCCCCGGCTATCGCGCCGCAGATAAACTTCGCCTCGTACATCCGGGCATAATAGGTTCGCACGTAGCGGTGGGACATGTTCAGCGAGCAGTTTAAGAAAATCGTCTCCGGGTGCTCCACCGCGGCCCGGAGGCTGGACGGCAGCAGGCGCGGGGATGTGGTGAAAATGACCTTGTTCCCCTGCTCCACGGCCTGCTCCAGAACCGCGAGGGGGTCGCCCTCCAGGGCGTTGAAGTACGCCGAGGTCTGCACCTCGCCCTTAAACGTTCCCTCGAGCTGAGCGCGGCCCATCTCGTGACCGTAGGTCCAGCCGGAGGCCTCCGGGCTGCGGTCGTGGATAAAGGCGATCTTCATTATCTTGCTCTGCGTTTTCGGCAGGACCTTTGACAGCAGGCTGCCGCTCTGCTTTTCCGCGTCGGCGGGGTCGAGCTTCACGGCGATGGGCTCCTCCTCCTGCTGGAGGGTTATCTCCTCCCAGACCGCGGCAACCATCTTCTTTATCTCCGCGGCGCTCTTGCCCAGCAGGCTGGGGTAGCCGTAAACCTTCAGGTAGGCCAGCAGCGCGTCGCCCACGGGCAGCGGCAGCTTCTCCCCGCCGTTGGCATTGTATGCCCGGCGGAAGTAGTAGTAGGCGTTGGAGAAATACCTGCGCTCATCCTCGCTCCACTGCTCCCCCGCCGCCTTGCCTACCATGTTCTGAAGCTTGGCGTAGCTGCCGGGACGGGAGAATTCGACAAAATTGACGCGGCTGTACTGGTAAAAATCCACAAGCTCATAGTAGAGCTCCACCTCGCGGCTGCCGTTGCGGCTGGGCATTACGCGGAGCACATGGGCATACATGCTGTCCGCCTCAAAGAATTTGAGTACGCTCACGCGCTTGTTGCCCTCCTGGACGTAGTAGCGGTTCATGTACTCGTAGGCCTTAATAGGGTCGCGTATGCCCTCCTCGATCTGGGACTGGCACAGCGCCTTCCATTTCACGGCGAACTCCGAGTCCTCGTCCATCAGGGGCATGAAGTTGCGCGCGAAGGCCTGGGTGCGGCCTCCGGTCAGCGTGCCGCGGATAAATTCCAGCGGTATCTGTATGGTGCCGAGGTCGACGTTGTGCAGAAGCTCCTCCCTGGACACGAAGTCCTCCAGCACGGGAAGATAGGGGTACTCACCCTTCGAGGTGCAGGCGCGAAACTCCTTCTGCGCTTTCTTTTGGGCGTCACGGTAATCATAAAGGGGCATAGCTTCATTCCTTTCGTACTTCACCCCGGCCCGGAAAGAGCCCATCCCCTTTCGGGGGTGGGCTCTTCCATTGGCAGAGTATAAAACTTACGCAATAACCTCCGCGGTTATCAGAAATTATAGCTCTTGCAGACGGGGGAATTCGCCTTGGCAGACTCCTCGTCGTACCAGATGAGGTTCTTGCTGGTGGCCTTGTCGAAGAGCTGGATCAGCTTCGGCTGCGTGGAGAACTTAACGGTTGCGCCCATGGAAACATCGGTCTCCAGGTCGACCGTCGGTATAACCATGACCACCTCGTCGCCGTTGCTGTCGGCGTGCAGGTGAACCTCGGAGCCCATCATCTCGTTGACCACTATCTTCGCGCTCAGGTCGCCGCTGCCTACGCTGATGTGCTGCGGACGGATACCGCAGATAATGTCGCAGGCCTGCACGCCGTTCTGCTTGAGCGCCTTCTGCTGGAACTCGCTGAGCTCGATCTTCGCCTCGCGGATCTGCGCGTAGTACCTGCCGTTCTCAACCAGCAGATTGCAGTTGTCGAAGAAGTTCATCACGGGCATTCCGATGAAGCCGGCGACAAACAGGTTCACAGGACGGTCAAATACTTCCTCCGGGGTGCCGATCTGGTTGACAAAGCCGTCCTTCATGATGACGATCCTGTCGCCCAGCGTCATGGCCTCGGTCTGGTCATGGGTGACGTACATAAACGTGGTGTTAATGCGGTTGCGCAGCTTGATGATCTCCGCGCGCATCTGGTTACGGAGCTTCGCGTCCAGGTTGGACAGAGGCTCATCCATCAGGAACACCTTCGGGTCACGCACCATGGCGCGGCCGATGGCGACACGCTGGCGCTGGCCGCCGGACAGGGCCTTCGGCTTGCGCTCCAGATACTGGGTGATGTCCAGTATCGCGGCCACTTCACGGACCTTCTTGTCTATCTCGGCCTTGGGAACCTTCTTCAGCTTCAGCGCGAAGGCCATGTTGTCGTAAACGCTCATGTGCGGGTACAGCGCGTAGGACTGGAAAACCATCGCGATGTCGCGGTCCTTGGGCTCGACGTCGTTGCAGAGCTTGCCGTCGATGTACAGCTCGCCGCCGGAGATCTCCTCAAGACCGGCAACCATGCGCAGGGTCGTGGACTTTCCGCAACCGGAAGGGCCGACCAGGACGATGAATTCCTTGTCCGCGATCTTCAGGTTGACATCGTGCACGGCAGTGACGCCGCCGTCATAGACTTTCTTCAGATCCTTCAACAATACTTCAGACATACTTTACATCTCTGACAGCCCGGCCTCCGCCCGACTGCCTCGCGGCACTCCCGAAGAGTGCACCGCATTACGGCAGGTCTCCACACTGCCGCACCGCGAGATAAGCGGGGTTTTTCCTCCTTTTTTTATGTACGGCAAGCCATGAAGTGGAGTGGCTCCCCGCCATTGGATTACAGAATAAATTATACCAAACAGCCCCGGCGCGTGTCAAGCATTAACTGCCTTTTTCCGGCGCAAATTCAGGCTTTTGCGCTGAAATCAAGGTCGTATTTTTCAACGTCCACCAGCGCCTGGCCCCCGGCCTCGAAGCTGATCGCCTCCGCCTCCTGGCGGGTATAGATCACCGCGCTGGCGGCCTGCTCGCCGTCGTTTACGAAAACCTCCACGCTGAAGCGGTCGAGTATGATTCTCAGCTTCAGCTCGGCTCCCCTGGGCCTGACCAGGAAGCTGCGGGTATGCACGATATCCTGAGGCAGCCCGCTGCGCGTCCGGTCTATTTTCAGCGTGCTCTCGTCGGGCTTATAGCGGATTATGGTGTCGTGCTCGCCGTCCTTGGCGACGTGGACGCGGAACCAGCGGTACATCTCGCTGCCCGCCGGACGGACCGTGACCGTCATATCCACCGTGCGCCCGTTTATGCCGGGGAGATTGACCTCGCCGCTTACGGGAATGCAGCGATGAAGCACGCGGCGGGTGCGGCAGCTCTCCAGCTCACGCACCGGTGTCTGGTACAGCCGCCCGTTTTTGACCGACAGCTCCCGCGGCAGGGTCATCTGGCCGAACCAGCGGCAGTTGGCGGGCTTGGCGTTGACGGTGCTCCAGTTCTGCATCCAGGCTATCATCACCCGCCGCCCGTCGGGCGTGAGCAGGGTCTGCGGCGCGTAGAAGTCCAGTCCGTAGTCTATCGCCTGCACGTTCTCCCGCGTGAAGCCCCCGCCCTCGGGGTCGTGGGAGCCTATAAGGCATACCGTGCCGTTCCCGGCGTGGAACTCAAGCCCTATCGGCATCATCTCCTGCGGGCTTGTCAGCAGCACCTGCTTGCCGTCCAGCGGGAAGAAATCCGGGCACTCCCACATCCTGCCGTACTGGTTGCAGCTGCGGTCAAGCGTGCGGACGAAGTCCCACTTTAGGCCGTCCCCGCTCCGGTACAGCAATATAGCGCCGCTGCCGTCGGCGGCGCGGTTTCCGATAACCGCCCAGAACCGCCCGTCCCCGTCCCGCCATACCTTGGGGTCGCGGAAATCCACGGCGCTGCCCCCTTCGGGCAGGTCCTTCGCGTCCAGTATGGGGTTGAGAGCATACTTCTCATAGTCCACGCCGTCGCCTATGGCGATGCACTGGGTCTGGATGTCCTGGATAAAGCCCTCGGCGTTGTGCCCGCGCTGAACGCCCGTGTACATAAGCAGCTGCCGCCCGTCGTCGAGCTCCGCCGCCCCGCCTGAGAAACAGCCCGCCGCGTCGTAGTCCATGTCGGGGGCCAGGGCCGCGGGCAGGCGCTCCCAGCGCAGGAAGTCCTTCGTTTTCAGGTGTCCCCAGTGCATCGGGCCCCACTCGTTGGAATAGGGATGGTACTGGTAAAACAGGTGGCACTCCCCCTTGTAGAAGGAAAAGCCGTTTGGGTCGTTCATCCAGCCTATACTCGGAGTAGCGTGGAACGCCGGGCGCTCCGTTTCGGGTATGTGCGGGCTGTACTGGGCCTCGAAATCGCGGGCCTTCTGTAATTTTGAGCTCACCATAGGGCATCTTCCTTCTTACAAGAGTGATTTGTGTTAATCAGCCGTTTGCCTCCGCGTAGCGGTTATATGCGTTCTGGTAGACCTCAATCAGGTCGTCCATTCCGCATTTGGTGGAGAGGTACTCCTTATACTTCTCCCACTCGGTGTCAGTGGGGCCGCCCTCCTTGAGCCACAGGCCCTCCTGTTCCCTGACCGCGGTCTCAAAGTCGGACTTGTGCCAGTCGATGGTCTCCATCTCCATGCCGGTGAACACGCAGTCCACGGGGTAGAAGGTGGTGTCCTGCACGTAGGGCATCCAGGACTGGTCCAGGTCGGTCAGACGCTCGATGGCGCGATCCTCCATGTAGAAGATCTCGTT
The DNA here is from genome assembly GCA_023664105.1 of Butyricicoccus sp. Taxonomy (GTDB): domain Bacteria; phylum Bacillota; class Clostridia; order Oscillospirales; family Oscillospiraceae; genus JAMPGF01. The sequence goes on from JAMPGF010000011.1 coordinate 21,214, forward strand.
GTAATACTCGGCAAGGATAAGCTTGGGTCCATAGACCTCGTAGTTGTTGCGCAGCTCGCCCGCGCTCTTGTTGAACTGGCTCCTGGCCTCGTCATCGGTAATGGACAGCCACATTCCATTGTCGTCCTGACCGGTGAAGAACACGCCGATGGGGCCGTACTGCAGCTGCATGACCGTCTCGCCCACATACCACTGGTCAAAGAACTTCAGCAGGTTTATCGGGCTCTGGCACTTGTTGGTGATGCACAGCTGACCGGAACTGATGGGGGAGCCGGGACGGATGGTCACGTCGCAGGTATTTTCGTACTGGGTGCCCTTGGGGCCCTTCAGCGGGGGCAGGAACACATAGTCCTCGGCGTACTCACCCATGAGCTCCTCGATGTACCACCAGGTGGACACACCCACATAGCCCTGCTGGCACTTGGCAATGAGCTGGCTGTCGCTCTGGCTGAACATCTCAATGTCGATCAGCCCCTCGGCGTACCAGTCGTGGAAATAGGTCACGCAGTCGCGGTAGGCGTCGGTGGCGCAGACGAACTCTACGGTGCCGTCGCTCTTGAGGTGGATGTCGTTGATAACATCGTTGGGCCAGTTGGTGAAGCCGAAGCCGGAGTAGAAGATGTTCTGTCCCCAGCACCACTCGTCAAAGCCGGTGGTCATGGGCAGGGTGGAGCCGGCGGCGTTGCCGTAGTACCTGGCGGACATATCGTTGTCCTTGAAGGCCTTCAGCACGTCGTGGAGCTCATCCAGAGAGGTGGGGATCTCCAGCCCCAGATCGTCCAGCCACGCCTTGTTTATCATGCTGTACTGGGGGACGGAGTAGATCGAAAATGCCTCATCCATTGGGACGCCGATGCCGGCGGTGGTCATCTGCTCGCCGCTGGGCAGTCCGTAGATACCGCCGTCCTCCATGGTGATGGCGGCTTTTATCTCCGGGTGCGCCTCAAGAACGGCATACAGGTTGGGCATGATCTCCGGGGTAAAGTACGGCTCCAGGTCAAGGAAGGTGCCGTCATCGCCGTAGCGGGCCAGGTCGTAGTTGGAAAAGCCCACGCCCATGAAGGCGTCGGGGTACTGGCCGCCGGTGATGCGGATGTTGACCTGCTCGGCAAGGGAGTCGGACATGGTTTCCCAGTTGATCTTGATGCCCGCGTTCTTCTGGAGGGCGTCGAGCACCTCGTGGTTGTCATAACCGCCGGACAGAGCGGAGATGCCGCCCATGATGTCGAACTCGGTCTGGTCGGTGTTGGGGTTTATCTCGCCCGTGTTGACGTTGTTGACCAACCCGCTGGAGCAGCCGGACAGCAGCGAAACGAGCATGAGCACGGCCAAAACAAGGGAAAGCCGCGCTGTGATTTTGTTTTTCATTCTGCTTCCTCCTTCCTCAGCCCTTGACGGCTCCGGCCATGAAGCCCTTCTCAAAATACTTCTGCACGAAGGGGTAGACGATGAGCATAGGCACCGCCGCCACGATCATGGAGCAGAATTTCAGCAGCTCGGTGAGCTTGTTCAGCTCCGCGTAGCCGCCGGAGATCGTCGCCGCCTGGGAGGCGGAGGCCGAGCTCTTTATCAGTATGTTGCGCATTACCAGGGGCAGAGGCGAGCCCTTGCCGCCCAGGTAAATGAGCGCGGTGAACCAGTCGTTCCAGTAGGCAACCATCGAGAACACGACCATGACCGCCATGATGGGCATGGACAGGGGGATAACCACGCGGATAAAGGTGCCCAACTTGGTGCAGCCGTCGATCTGCGAGGCCTCGATAAGGTCGCGGGGGATGCTGTTCTGGAAGTAGTTGCGCACGATGATCATGTTGCCAACGGCGACGCCGCCGGGCAGGAAGAGGGACCACATGCTGCCGACAAGGCCGGTGCTCTTGACAACGAGGTAGGTAGGCACAAGCCCGCCGCCGAAGTACATGGTTATCAGGAAGAAAATGCTCAGCGCCTTGCGTCCGGGAAGGTCGCGCTGCGCCATGGGATAGGCCGTGATGTACAGCATGGCAACAGAAAATATGGTGCCGATGACGGTGTATTTCACGGAGTTAAGGAAGCCGGAGACTATGTTGGAGTCCTTGAAGACCGCCGCGTAGCCGTCCAGCGTAAAGCCGCTGGGAAGCAGGAAGGTCTTGCCGGCGTAAACGTCGTAGGGATTGGACACCGAGGCGATAAGTACATAATACAGCGGATAGGCCACAATTACAAGCACTATCGCGGTGATCGCCACGAGGATAATATCGCTGGTGCGCTGGGACATGCCCTTGGATTTATTCATTTCCGGCACCCCCTTACACAAATTCAACGTCCGAAGCCTTGGACGCTATCTTGTTGACGATGAGCAGCAGGACAATGTTCACTGCCGTGTTGAACAGGCCGACAGCCGTGGAGTAGCTGTACTTGGCGCTTTCAATACCCTGCTGGTAGACATACACCGCGATGACATCGCTGGTTGCCTTGTTCAGGTCGGTTTGCAGCAGCCAGACCTTCTCGAAGCCGACGTTCATCAGCCCGCCGGCGGCCATGATGAGATTGAGTATAGCCATGGGCAGAAGCTCCGGCAGGTCGATGTTCTTGATGCGCTGGAACACGGACGCGCCGTCGATCTTCGCCGCCTCGTAGAGACCGGGGTCAACGTTGGCCAGCGTGGCCAGGTAGATGATGCAGCCCCAGCCGGCGTCCTGCCAGATCCCGGAGGCTACGTAGATGGTGCGGAAGGCGGACGACTCGGTGAGGAAGTCGATGCTGGTGCCGAAGATGAGGTTGACCAGGCCGCCCGAGGGGCTCAGGAAGATCCTCAGCATACCGCAGATGACCATGACGGAGATGAAGTGCGGCGCGTAGAGGACTGTCTGAACAACTCTCTTATAGCGGTTGAACCGCAGCTGGTTGATGATCAGGGACAGGATGATGGGGATAGGAAAGCTCCACAGCAGGCCGTAGAGGCTTACGAGCACCGTGTTCTTGATCATGCGCAGGCAGGTGGGCGCGGTGAAGAACCTCTTGAACCAGTACAGGCCCACCCATTCGCTTCCCATGTAACCGCGGCTTGCCTTGAAGTCACGGAAGGCAATCTGAATGCCGTACATGGGGATGTACTTGTAGATGATCGTCAAAACGACGGGGATCAGCAGAAGCAGGTACAGCTGCCAGTTATCCATTATCCGGCGGCCCAGCGTTCTGCTCTGCGGCGCCACGACACGCGGCGCGGGGGTATGCGCTTGCTTCAAATTGACTCACTCCCTTTTATTTATTTGCTGAATCAAAATAAAAGTTTTGCCTCGCGGCGCCTCCTTTCCCCCACTGAAAGGATGGATTTAAATGTAACGTTTCACGCATGCGCAAAAATAAATGCTTCAGGCACTTGCTGAAACGTTCCACGCGATGATAGTTAAATAATACGCCCGTTGTGCCATATATGTCAAGATATTTTGGGACGCTTTCGTCAGTTCTACGTTATTGCCAAAAAAATGAACAAATTTTGTACGAAACAGAAATAATCGCTTTTTGGCTTACATTTTTAAAAATACCTCTTGCAAAATAACGTTTCACAGTTATAATGGTCACAGGCCCATGAAACATTTCACGGGCGTTTCACAGAAATTTCACGGAAAGAGGCGGTGGGTTTTTGAACGGAACAACAAGCGGACGCGCCCCCACAATGAAGGATGTCGCGCGCGAGGCTGGAGTGGCGCTGGGAACGGTTTCAAAGGTGTTCAACCGCTTCGACACCGTCGGCGAGGACTACCGGCGCAAGGTCATGGACGCCGCGGACCGGCTCGGCTATCAGGTCAACAGCTACGCCCGCGGGCTGAAAACCAATAAAACCTACTCCGTTGCTGTGATCCTGCCGAACATAATCGTCCCCTTCTTCGGCGTTCTGGCCCAGGGTCTGTGCACCGCGCTTACGGCGCGAAATTACCGGATGTTCCTGTCCGTAACCGACTTTGACCCCGACGCGGAGGAGCGCTATATCCGCATGGCCCAGCAGAACCAGGTCGACGGCATAATCGGCCTGACCTATAATCCAAGGCTGAACCTGGCCGGAAACGTCCCCTTCGTCAGTTTTGACCGCTATGTCAGCTCCGACGTGCCCTGTGTCTCGTCGGACAACTTCGGCGGCGGGCACATCGCGGCACAGAAGCTCACGGAGCTGGGCTGCCGGCGGCTTTTGTTCCTGCGCATCGGCTCCGCCGTCGCCGGCGAGTCGGACAAGCGGCGCGACGGCTTTGAGTCTTTCTGCCGCGCCCAGGAGCTGGAATATGACACGCTGTATCTCTACGACGGCGACGGGCTCGAGCCCTTCCGCGATTACCTTGGCGCGCACATGAAGGACGGGCAGCTTTATTACGACGGCATCTTCTGCTGTACGGACACGCTGGCCATGGAGATAAAGAAAATACTCGAAGGACTCTCGCTTCGTGTGCCGGAGGACGTGCAGATAATCGGTTTCGACGGCACGGGGGCGCACACCGGGCAGGGCCTTGTCTGCTCGACTGTCATACAGCCCATTCCCCTGCTGGCGGAGAAATGCGTGGACATCCTCCTGAAAGAGGACAAGAGCGATCTGCCGAGCCTTATATGCCTGCCGGTGACCTATGCGCCCGGCGGCACCACGCGCGATGATGTGTAACGCACGAAGGGAGTGCTTTTCCGTGGCAAGTGAATACCTCAAATGGAAATACCGCGACGTGCGGCCCGACGAGCCGGCGGAGTTGACGCCGGAGGAAAAGCGCGCCAACTGGTGGGATTACCACAAGTGGCATGTTGTTCTCGGTGTCGTGCTGCTGCTCTCGGCGGTGAGCATACTCGCCCGCGCGCTGGGCCTCGGCGAGGTAAGGCCCGACTACCAGATCGCTTACGTCGGCTCCGCAGCCCTGCCGGAGGACACCGCCGCCGCGCTGGAGGGCGCGCTGTCGGCCCTGGGCACGGACTGCAATGGCGACGGCCGCGTGACGGTGCGTGTCAACCAGTACGTCACCGGCAGCGACGACCTCATGTACGCCTACGCCGAGGGCACGCGGCTCATGGCCGATATCGACGCCTGCGACAGCTGTTTTTTCCTGCTCGACGACCCCGAGGGCTTTCAGGATACATACAGCGTCCTCGCCCTTGTGGACGGCTCCCTCCCGGAAAACGGCGGGAGCGGCCCGGTGTGCCTTTCCTGGTCGGACTGCCCCGCGCTGGACACGTTATCCCTGGGAGGGTACAGCGAGCCCCTTCTGGGGGAAGAGCTTAAGGGCGACAGCCAGGAGCTGCTCTCCGGCCTCTTCCTGTCCCGGCGCGGCTTTTGGACGGATAAGACCTCGGCTTACCCCGAGCAGTGTGACGCGCTTTGGGACGTGATAACGAAGGGGGCGGTATCGTGAAAAAAACGATCTGCGTTTTCCTCGCCCTGTGCCTTATGCTCCTTTGCGCCTGCGGCGGTTATCCCGAGCGGGCCGTTGACGGGAGCGAGTGGAGCGAGGACTGGGTGATTTTGGGCACGATTCTCGGCGTTGAGGAGCCCGGCGAGGGGCTGGCCCTGCGCGAGAACAACGCCGTGCTGACGGGCGACGACCTGTACTATGCAAGCTGGACAGCCGGCGAGAGCGTGAGCTATGTCAACGAGGATGGGAAAGAGGTCGAGCTCTATGACGCGCAGCTGTACCTGCTGCTGTTCGGCTGCGCCGACGGGGACTTTGCCGGAAAGACCGTGGGCGAGTGGATCGCGCGCGAGAACGAGACCTACAACGTCACCGAGACGCGAGAGATGAGCTGCAACGGTCAGGACTACACCCTGCTGCTGTATGAATGCGGCTCGGACACTAACCCCTACAGCCGCGGCGCGGCCGCCTTCACCGTGTACGGCAATTACGCCGTCAGCGCGGAGCTTGCCTGCCGGGATGTCTACTCCGGCGACGAGGAGGCCATCCTGCTCAGCTTTCTTGATGGCTGCCACTATGCCGAAACTGATTAAAAGGAGTGCTGACTGTGGGCCTTTTTGTTCATGACGACGACGCCGGCTTTGACCCTGATATCCGCCAAAGCGGCTTCAACCGCTATAAGCAGCTGCTCTCCATGCACGCGATGCGTTGGATAAAGCTCAATCTGCTGACCGTAGCGGGCGCGCTTCCGCTGGCGGCGGGGATCGTTATCTCCATACTCTCCAGCAGCGTGCTGGTGCTCATCCCCTGCTCAATTCTTGGCGGGATGATTTGGGGGCCCTTTCTTGCGGGGCTCTACGACGGTGTGCTTCGCGCACTGCGCGACGCGTCGGGCCGCTGGTGGGCCGATTACGCGAAAAGCTGGCGGCAGAACTGGCGTGACAGCCTGCTTCCCGGCGCGGTGACCGGGGTGCTGGTTGGGATGTACTGCTTCATGGGCGCGATGTTCTTCTGGTCGGAGACGGGGCTGACACCCGGAACCGTCCCGCTGCTCATTTTCTCCTTCGCCCTGTTTCTGCTGCTCGGGAGCCTGTACTGGAATCAGCTTGTGCTGTTTCGTCAGACAACGCTCAACCGCCTGCGCAACATTCTGCTTTTCACCGCCAAGCGCCTCTGGCGCGTGCTGGGCGTGACCGCGCTGCGGACGGCCTACTACCTCATCTATATCCTGCTGGCCCCATGGACGGTGTTGCTGGTACCTCTGCTCGGCTTCTGGTACATCGTGTTCCTTTCCCAGCTCATTATTTACAATGAGCTCAATGAGGATTTCCGCATCGAAGAACAGCTGTCGGGAATGGACGGGCCCTGACGCGCTCAAAAAAGGAAAAGTTTTGCCGTCCTTTGCAAAGGCCGCGGGGTCCAGGGGCAGAGCCCCGGTCGCGCCGCGCAAGCCGCGAAATACCCTATCGTTAGTCAACCTTGCATAAAGAAGGGTGTGCATATCGGCAACCGGCGAAACGGTTGTGGCTGGTATGTACCCCCGGCAAGTGCCAATGCCATTAAGATAAGGCTGGGGGCTTTGGCGCTCAGCCTTAACGAATTTTGCGAAGCTGGCACAGGCGTTAAGATAAGGCCAGAGAAATTTAACAGTTTGTTTCAAATTAAATCCCGCAAACTACTTGAAATGCCTGAGAAGCAGGGGTATACTGAAATTGGCCATGATAATTGTTTTGCTTGCTTATGGAACTGCAATTATCTAAGCAGCCCG
>JAMPGF010000120.1 GCA_023664105.1 Butyricicoccus sp.
TTATTGATTCCAATTTACTTCTTGAGCTTATTCGCTTTTTATGAGACGGGCGTGCGTTTTCGCGCCTCCGGCATTGCATCCATGCCGCGTTAGTGCTATAATGAAATTTTGTAATAAACAACACAAGGAGACACCAGCCATGGAATTCAAGGTACACGCGCCATACGAGCCCACGGGCGACCAGCCCGAGGCGATAGCCGCCCTGGCGGAGGGACTGGAGCGGGGGCTTACCGAGCAGGTGCTGCTCGGCGTCACCGGCAGCGGCAAGACCTACACCATGGCCAAGGTCATCGAGCGCGTCCAGCGCCCGGCGCTGGTGCTGGCGCACAACAAGACCCTTGCCGCCCAGCTGTGCAGCGAGTTCCGGGAGTTCTTCCCGGACAACGCCGTGGAGTACTTCGTCTCCTACTACGACTACTACCAGCCCGAGGCCTACATCGCCAGCACGGACACCTTCATCGAAAAGGACAGCTCCATAAACGAGGAAATCGACCGCCTTCGTCTGTCGGCTACGGCCTCGCTGCTGGAGCGGCGGGACGTTATCGTCGTGGCCTCCGTCTCCTGCATCTACGGCCTTGGCGAGCCGGAGGATTTTGAGAAAATGATGGTCACCCTCCGCGTGGGCGACACCGTGCCCATAGACGAGCTGCTGCATAAGCTCATCGACATCCGCTATGAGCGCAACGACATCGCCTTTGAGCGCAACATGTTCCGCGTGCGCGGCGACACGGTGGAGATCTGGCCCGCCTACTGGAAGGAAAGCGCCCTGCGCGTGGAGTTCTTCGGCGACGAAATTGACCGCATTAGCGAAATCAACCCCGTCACCGGCGCCGTGACCATGCGATTGAAAACCATCCCCGTCTGGCCTGCCAGCCACTACGTCACCACCCACGAGAAAATGGAAAACGCCGTGCGCGAAATCCGCCGCGAGTGCGACGAGCGTGTGAAATATTTCCAGGAAAACGGCAAGCTCATCGAGGCGCAGCGCATAGCCCAGCGCACGGCCTACGACATCGAGATGATGCAGGAGCTGGGCTACTGCTCCGGCATAGAAAACTACAGCCGTATAATCTCCGGACGCGCCCCCGGCACCCCGCCCATGACGCTGCTGGACTATTTCCCCGACGACTTCATCCTCTTCGTGGACGAAAGCCATGTCACCCTGCCCCAGGTGCGCGCCATGTACAACGGCGACCGCGCGCGAAAGGAGAGCCTTGTGCAGTACGGCTTCCGCCTGCCCTCGGCCTTCGACAACCGCCCGCTGAAGTTCGACGAGTTCTGCCAGCGCATACACCAGGCCACCTACGTCTCCGCGACACCGGGCGATTACGAGCGCGAGCGCGCCGGGCAGACGGTGGAGCAGATAATCCGCCCCACAGGCCTGGTCGACCCGGAAATCTCCGTCCGCCCCGTGGAGGGGCAGATCGACGACCTGATAGGCGAGATAAACACCCGCGCGGCCAGAAACGAGCGCACGCTGGTCACGACGTTGACCAAGCGCATGGCCGAGGACCTGACCCAATATCTGACCAACGCCGGCATCCGCTGCCGCTACATGCACCACGACATCGGCGCGATCGAACGCATGGAGATAATCCGCGACCTGCGCCTGGGCGAGTTCGACGTGCTCATCGGCATAAACCTGCTTCGCGAGGGCCTCGACCTGCCCGAGGTCAGCCTCGTCGCGATACTCGACGCTGACAAGGAGGGCTTTCTGCGCAGCGAGACGAGCCTTGTCCAGACCATAGGCCGCGCGGCGCGAAACGCCGAGGGCACCGTGGTCATGTACGCCGACACGGTCACGCGCAGCATGCGCCGTGCCATAGACGAGACGGAGCGCCGCCGCAAAAAGCAGATGGACTACAACGCCGCGCACGGCATAGTGCCGAAAACCATAATCAAGGACGTGCGCGAGCTCATGGAGATCTCCGCGCCCTCCGCACGCATGAAGAACAAGGCCGGGCTGAAGATGACCGAGAGCGAGCGCAAGGCCGAGATAGCCCGCCTTGAAAAGCAGATGCGCGAGGCGGCGAAGATGCTCGAGTTTGAGATAGCTGCACAGCTCCGCGACCAGATAATCCGCCTTCGCGGAGAAAAGTAAGGTGAATATATGACAGACCGGATTGTTGAGTGGGCAAAGGAGCTGCAAAGCCTTGCCCAGGCGGGATTGTTTTACGGCAAAGATGAATTTGATAGGGAAAGATACCGGCGTATCCGTGAAATAGCGGCGGAAATGATGGCCGCGCGCGTAGATATTCCGCTAAAAAAGATCACCGGCCTGTTCTGCGGGGATGTTGGATACCAAACCCCAAAGGTCGACACACGCGCGGCAATTTTTGATGAAGGGAAGGTTCTTCTTGTTTGTGAGAACGATGGGAAATGGTCCATGCCCGGCGGATGGTGTGAGTATAATATGTCTCCTGCGGAGAACACAGTAAAGGAAGCAAAAGAAGAAGCGGGCCTGGATGTGGTCGTGCAGAGAGTAATTTCTGTGCAGGACAGGGATAAGCATAACCAACCGCCCTACGCCTACGGAATTGTTAAAATTTTCTATCTGTGCAAGGCTACGGGCGGTTCATTTACCCAAAACCTGGAGACCCCGGCAAGCGGGTATTTTCCATTGGACAAATTACCGCCTTTAGCGGAAGAGAAATGTAATGAAGAGCAAATCAAAATGTGCTTTAACGCCTACGGAGACGACAACTGGAAGGTGCAATTTGATTGACGCAGCCTGAATCAGAAATCATGGAAGAAGCGAAAAAAATTGATTAATCAGAGCAGCCAAACCAAAAACGACTTCACAAAAGGCCCCATGTGGCGCGTCATAATCGGCATGGCGGTGCCCATGGCGCTTGCCCAGCTGGTGAACGTGGCCTACAGCATCGTTGACCGCATGTACATAGGCCACATTCCCGGCGTGGGCAGCTACGCGCTGACCGGCCTGGGCCTGACGATGCCGGTGGTGTCCATAATCGCCGCGCTGGCGAACCTGTGCGGCATGGGCGGCGGCCCGCTGTGCTCCATCGCCCGCGGCGAGGGCAAAACCGACTACGCCGAGAAAATCATGGCCAACGCCTTCACCCTGCTGCTGATCATCGGCGCGGCGGTGACGGTGCTGTTTCTCATCTACATGGAGCGGATAATCTACCTCTTCGGCGCAAGCGAGGATACGTATCAGTACGCCGCGGACTACGCGCGAATCTACATCCTCGGCACCCTTTTCGTCATGATCAGCCTTGGCATGAACAGTTTTATTAACGCCCAGGGCTTCGCGTCGATAGGGATGCTCACGGTCCTGCTCGGCGCCGCGGCGAACATCATCCTCGACCCCGCGTTCATCTTCCTGCTGGACATGGGCATAGCCGGCGCGGCCATGGCAACGGTAATCTCCCAGGCGCTTTCCGCGGCCTGGGCCCTGCTGTTTCTCACCAGCCGCCACGCCATCCTGGACCTGCGCCTCAAAAACATGATACCCTCCCCGCGCATCGTGGGGCGCATCATCGCCCTGGGCGTGACGGGTTTCGTCATGAACGCCACCAACGGCATCGTGCAGATATTCTGCAACACCCAGCTGCAAAAATACGGCGGCGACCTCTATGTCGGCGCGATGACGGTGATAAACTCTGTGCGCGAAATTGTGTTCATGCTCGTGCACGGCCTGACCTCCGGCGCGCAGCCCGTCCTCGGCTTCAACTACGGCGCGCGCCGCTATGACCGCGTGCGGCAGGGCATCCGCTTCGTCGTCATCACCGGCATGGCCTACGCGTCCTGCACCTGGCTCATAATAATGCTCTTCCCCCGCGCTCTGGCGCTTGTTTTCAACAACGAGCCGGAACTGCTCGCCGTCTGCGTGCCCGCTATGCGCATCTATTTCTGCGGCTTTGTCCTCATGTCCCTGCAAATGTCCGGCCAGAGCGTTTTTGTCGGACTCGGCAAGTCCAAGCAGGCGGTTTTCTTCTCGCTCCTGCGCAAGGTCATCATCGTCGTGCCCCTGGTACTGTTCCTGCCGGGCCTGGGCCTTGGCGTCAACGGCGTGTTCCTCTCCGAGCCGATTTCCGACCTCATCGGCGGCCTGGCCTGCTTTGTCACCATGTACTTTACCGTCTACCGCCGCCTTCTCCGCGACGAGGCGAACGCCCTTCCGCAGCCGGGAGCGCGATAACCGGCGGTGTTGGGAACCCGCCTCCGATTACCTTCCGTAATATTGCAGCCCATCCTGCATTTCCCTCTCGCGGGCATGCTTGTCAAGATGATTTTTTGCACAAAGTTTCGCCCCGAAAAATTTTTCCTTTGCGCGGCGCGAAGCCGTTATGTATACCGACCCGGCGTTATGTAATCTGCTGAACCGCCCGTTTTTCGCCCCCTTGCTGCCCGGAAAAACGCCTATGCCCCAGAGTTATCAACATTCTCAACAGGTTTTTCAACAGGCAAAAAACCCAGCTATTTCAACGTTTCCGCACGAAATTTACAATCTTTACCAAAACCCCGATCCACACTTTCCCCATTCTTCGCCCCGCTGCAGTTCCCGGCGCCCGCGCGCGTTCCTGCGCGGTTATCGGAAAAAAGAGGGAAGCCCTAAAAGGGCTTCCCTCTTTTTTAATCACATGTTCCCCGTCTCGTACATCAGCGCGGTCAGTGCCGCGACGGGGGCGGTCTCGCAGCGGAGGATACGCTCGCCCATGGAGCAAATCCGTATCCCCAGCGCGCGCGCCAGCTCGGCCTCGAAGCGCTCAAAGCCGCCCTCGGGCCCGGTGATGATCGCGGCGGAGCCTACGCTTCCCGCGCCGGACAGCGCCTGCTTCAGCGGCACCCGCTCGCCGGTCTCGTACATCATCAGCGGCAGCCCGGCCTTCACCGCGATGTCCAGCGCCCCGGCGAAGTCGGGCACGGCGGACACCTTCGGGATGACCCCGCGCCCGGACTGCTTCGCGGCCTCCTCAGCGATGCGCTGGAAGCGCGCAAGCTTTTTCTCCATGCTTTCCGGCCGCGCCACGCAGCGGCTGCACTGGAAAAATACGATCTCCGCTGCCCCGCACTCGGTGCATTTTTGCACTATGTAGTCCGCGCGCTCGCCCTTGGGAAATCCGGCGAGCACCGTGCATTTAACCGACGGCTCCGCCGGAGAGGGCGCGGAGTCGAGGACTTCCGTCTCCACGCAGCCGTCTGAAATGCGCTTAATTCGGCAGCGGTGGTCGCTGCCCTCTCCGTCGCAGATGATCAGCTCGTCGCCGATCCTCATGCGCAGAACCTTTATGTGTTCGGCGTCGCTGCCGCAGATAAGCGCGCCGCCCTTTCCGATGTTGCTTCCCGCCATGAAAAATCTGGGCATAAGCGTCCCCCTCACTCAAAAGTCGAATTGTGTCAGCTATTAAAGCTATTATCGCATATCTCAACACAGATTGCAAGCCTCACAATTCCCTCAAAAGCGGCATAATATGAGGCAAAGGGGAGATCACCATGGACGAAACCAGCATAAAAACCACCCTGCGCGCATTCAGCGAGGTCTGGCCCCGCGTCAGCGCCGTGCAAACCGCCCCCGCATCCTCCTTATTGACGATCGC
>JAMPGF010000121.1 GCA_023664105.1 Butyricicoccus sp.
ACACGGTGGGGCACTTTGCTATGCCCTCCGCCAGAAGGCCTTTTCATAGCAAAGGAATCCACCATAATTATTTATGAAACAGAGGAGGGGCAATAAGATGAAAAAGCGCATTATTTCCATGTGCCTTATGGCGTTAATGCTTGTTTCCATGCTTGCCCCGGCGGCGCAGGCTGAATATTTGCCGGAGAAAGTAATCACCACTGTTACGGCTTTGGGAAACGGGATTACGGTTGAAAGCACGGTTATCATACATGAATCAATCTCCGCTTTCAGCACGACGGAAACGAAAAAAGCCACAAAAACCGATACATATAAACAAAATGGCACACAAATTGCCACTGTTTCCATAACCGCCAGTTTCGGCTATGACGGCAGCAGCTCATGGGTCAACAGCGCAAGTGTCAGCAAGAGCATTTCCAGTGACTGGACATACAGCAACGAGAAAATGACGACATCCGGAGGCACCGCCACGGTAACGGCAATACTGTCAAAAATCGGGGTTGCATCGCTCGATGTCTACACCTACATAAGCTGCTCACCCGACGGCGAGATAAGCTGATAATGTCTCTAAAGCCAAACAGCAAGACCGCTTCAGCTTTGAAGCGGTCTTGCTGTTTTACCCCCTACCCCCGTATATACACCATATTCCCCGTGGCGATGAGCTTCCCCGGCGCGTCCTCGCTCCAGCACTCGGCATAGACGTGGAGCATTGTGCGGCCCGTCTTGGTCATGCGCGCTTTTACCAGTACCTTTCCCTCCGTCGGGCCTGGGCGAAGGTAGGACGTTTGCAGCGACACCGTCAGCACCATCGCCCCGCTGCAGTACATCGCGAGACAGCCGCCCGTAAAATCCAGCAGCGATGCGATTACCCCGCCCTGCATCCGGCCCCGCGTGTTCGCCTCCCAGCTCTGTGCCGGGTAGGACAGTATGAGCGTCTGCTCCTGAGCGTCACACTCCACAAAGCCCGGCTTTGTCAACGCGCACATTGTGCCGGGATGCTCCGTCTTTACCCTATCGACGAAGGCGCGGATCGAGCGCTCCATCTCCTGCTGATTTTCGTTTTGCATTTTCTCTCCTCCTTGAACGATACATACGTATTATAGCAGGCTCCCATAAAAAGGCAAGAAAAAATGCGGCCCCGCTTCGCTGGGCTTCGCCTCGAGAAATTTGGCTTTAATGCCTGACTTCTTTTATCTGTCCTTATTCTGTTCCGCCAGTCTTTGCAGCGCCTCAAACGTCTCCTGGCTTATGTCGTGCTCAATCTTGCACGCGTCCTCAAGCGCGGTGGCCTCGCTCACGCCGATGGACATCAGCGCGCTGCTGAGAAACTTGTGGCGCGAGTACATCCGCTGGGCTATCTCCATGCCGGGCTCCGTCAGCGTTATCAGGCCGTCCCGGTCCATCGTAATGTACCCCGCCTCGCGCAGGCGCTTCGTCGCGTAGCTCACGCTCGGCTTCGTCACTCCCAGATGCTCGGCCACGTCCGTGGAGCGGATAAACCCATGCTCTTCCTTCATCATGAGCATTGTCTCAAGATAATCCTCAGAGGATTTTTGAATCTTCATTGCCTCTACCATCCTGGTTCTTAAGCCCCGCCCCGGCGCGGGATGCGTTTTCTTTAGTTTACCATATCGGCAAAGAAAATGCAATCATCAAAAAGTTAAAGCTATTTAACCGAAAATTAGTCACATTTAACAATCTTGCGCGGAGATGAAAAAAACTGTTGACAAAATGAGTTAGGGATATTAAACTGGCAGTTGGTTAAAGGACTCTAACCTTTGCTTTTTCGATATCGTCCCGTTCAGGGCAGGTACGGAGGGAGAAAATGATGCCGCTTATATTTGCAAATATCGGCGAGGAAAACATAATCCGCAAGGTCGGAGGCAGTCCCGAGGTCAAAAAGCACCTTGAGGACCTGGGCTTTGTGGCCGGCGGCGGCGTGACGGTAGTCTCGTCCATCGGCGGGAACCTCATCGTAAACGTCAAGGAGTCCCGCGTCGCAATCAGCCGCGAGATGGCCGGAAAGATCATGGTTTAAGGAGGCAGAGTATGAAAACACTCAGAGAGGTAAAAATCGGCGAGTCAGTTAAGGTTCTCAAACTCAACGGCGAGGGCGCGGTCAAGCGCCGGATAATGGACATGGGCATAACCAAGGGCACCGAGGTTTACGTGCGCAAGGTCGCGCCCCTCGGCGACCCTGTCGAGGTCACGGTGCGCGGCTATGAATTGTCGCTGCGCAAGGCCGACGCGGAAATGATTGAAGTGGAATAACCGCGTACCTCCATCCGGTGCGTCGGCAGCAGCGATTGCGGATGCAGTAACGTTACCGGGCATCCACGGTAACGAACAGCAGCAATTTGGTGCGAGCTTAAAATTCTTTTGGTTACTTTTTCCTATAAGAAAAAGTAACACGGGCAGGAAGCGAAGTCCGGTAAAAAATGAAGGAGTAAACAGCTATGGAAAAGGAAATCAAAATTGCCCTCGCGGGCAACCCGAACAGCGGCAAGACGACGCTGTTCAACGCGCTGACCGGCTCAAACCAGTTCGTCGGAAACTGGCCGGGCGTCACGGTGGAGAAGAAGGAAGGCAAGCTCAAACGGCACGACAACGTGGTCATCATGGACCTGCCCGGCATCTATTCCCTCTCCCCCTACACTCTCGAGGAGGTCGTGGCGCGAAATTACCTGATAAACGAACGCCCCGACGCCATTCTCAACATCATCGACGGCACAAACCTGGAACGCAACCTGTATCTGACAACCCAGCTGACCGAGCTGGGGATCCCGGTTGTCGTGGCCGTGAACATGATGGACGTGGTGCGCAAAAACGGCGACAGGATAAACACCCAGGAGCTCGCCCGCGAGCTGGGCTGCAAGGTTGTGGAGATATCCGCGCTCAAGGGCACGGGCGTGACGGAGGCCGCGGAGGCCGCCGTCGAGGCCGCGCAGGGCACGCGCACCGTGCCGATGCACACCTTCTCCGGAGCGGTGGAGCACGCCATCGCGCACATTGAGGAGGCGGCGCTGCACTCCATGCCCGGCGAGCGCCAGCGCTGGTACGCCATAAAGATCTTCGAGCGCGACGAGAAGGTGCTCGCGGACCTCAAGATCGAGCAGAGCCTGCTCGACCACATCGAGCAGGATATCCGGGCCGCGGAAAAGGAGCTGGACGACGACGCCGAGAGCATAATCACCAACGAGCGCTACATATACATCGCCGGCATACTCAAGGGCAGCTATAAGAAGAAAGCCGCCGGGGAGGCGTCAATCTCCGACAAAATCGACCGCGTGGTCACTAACCGCTTCGCGGCCCTGCCCATCTTCGCGGTGGTCATGTTCATCGTGTACTACATCTCCGTGACCACCGTCGGCACCGTGCTCACTGACTGGACCAACGACGGGCTTTTCGGCGACGGCTGGCACCTGTTCGGCATCGGCGCGGGCGAGTATGAGGAAGCCATGACCGAGTACGCCGTCGACAACGTGTGGACGCCCGAGCTGGTCGACACCGTCACCGCCGCGGCCAACGCCGGCGTCATCGGCGCGGAGGACATCCTCGGCGCTATTGAGGATGAGGACTTCGGCGGCTTTGACGAGGCCTTCGGCACCTACGCCGACTCCCTCGAGGAAGAGGGCTTTGCCGTGGCGGACATGGTCGACGCCTCGCTTGAGGGCGCGCCTGACACCTCCGAGTACGGCGTGTGGGTGCCCGGCATCCCCGTGCTGGTGGAGAGCGCGCTGGACGCCATCGGCTGCGCGGACTGGCTCAAGGGCCTGCTGCTTGACGGTATCATCGGCGGCGTGGGCGCCGTGCTGGGCTTCGTGCCGCAGATGCTGGTGCTCTTCATCTTCCTGGCCTTCCTCGAGTCCTGCGGCTACATGGCGCGTATCGCCTTCGTCATGGACCGTATCTTCCGCAAGTTCGGCCTTTCGGGCAAGTCCTTCATCCCCGTGCTCATCGGCACCGGCTGCGGCGTGCCCGGCATCATGGCCTCGCGCACCATCGAAAACGAGCGCGACAGGCGCATGACCATAATGACCACCACCTTCATCCCCTGCGGGGCGAAGCTGCCCATCATCGCGCTTATCACCGCCGCGCTGTTCGGCGGCTCCCCCTGGGTCGCGCCGAGCTGCTACTTCCTGGGCATGGCGGCGATAGTCGTGTCGGGCCTTATCCTGAAAAAGACAAAGCCCTTCGCCGGAGAGCCCGCGCCCTTCGTCATGGAGCTGCCGGCCTACCACTGGCCCACCGTATCGAACATCCTGCGCAGCATGTGGGAGCGCGGCTGGTCGTTCATCAAGAAGGCCGGAACGATAATCCTGCTCTCCAGCATCATCATCTGGGCCGGTTCCCACTTCGGCGATACCGGCAGCGGCTTCGGCTTCGACCCGGATATGGAGCTTGAAAGCAGCGTCCTGGGCATCATCGGCAACGCCGTCTGCTGGATCTTCGCGCCTCTCGGCTTTGCCAGCATCAAGGCCACTATTGCCACAATAATGGGTCTGGTCGCCAAAGAAGAGGTTGTCGGCGTGTTCGGCGTGCTCGATTTCGAGGGAATGACCGCTCTGGCGGGCTACTCCTTCCTGACCTTCAACCTGCTGTGCGCCCCCTGCTTCGCCGCCATCGGCGCGATCAGGCGCGAGATGAACAACCCCAGGTGGACCTGGTTCGCCATTGGCTATCAGTGCGTTTTCGCGTATATTGTGGCGCTGATCATCTACCAGCTGGGCCTGCTGTTCAGCGGCGCGGTCAATGTTGTGGGGCTTATCTTCGCGGTTTTGTTCATCGCGCTTATCGTGTACATGCTCGCGCGGCCCTATCAGGAGTCCACGAAGCGCAAGGAGAGTGTGAGGGTATAAAAAGGAGGCGGGGCATATGCTTGCCTGGCTTGCAGCCAACCTTGGCACGATCGTCGTGTGCGCGCTGGTGCTGGTGATCGTGGCACTCGCGGCGCGGACGCTCATAAGAGACAAAAAGCAGGGCAGATCCCCCTGCGGCGGCTCCTGCTCCGGCTGCGCCGGCTGCGGAGGCTGCCAGAGCGCCGCGGACGCAAAACAAAAATAAACATGCAGACTCCTTGAGATCTGCGAGGCTTTTCACAGAGCGGGCCGGTTGATTTGGACAAATCAGCCGGCCCGTTTCTGTATATTTTGCTGAAAATCATTTTTTGTTGCATATGTTGCTGCAAATTTTGGGGCGTGTGGGCGTATGGGTGAGAGGACATATTTCCTCGAGCGGCAAAAACAGCGCGCACGCCCTTGCCTTTTCGGCGGAAATGTGGGAAAATGGGGAGAGAAAACAAGGAGGGGATCGCAAATGAAGCTAACACGACGGATCATTACGCTGTGCCTGGCGCTGCTGCTGGCGCTGTGCGCGGCCGCGCCCGC
>JAMPGF010000122.1 GCA_023664105.1 Butyricicoccus sp.
CCGGCGAGTGTGAGCGCCTGCGCGCGTTCATGCGCAGCGCGGTGAACGCGGCGGCGATGTATTCCGCCCTCGCGCGGCGCTTCAAGGGCGCGTCGCCGCTGCTCAATCTTCTTGCCGCGGAGGAGCGCGCCCACATGGGCGCGCTGAGTGTGGAGTACTACCTGCTGACGGGCGACAGCTTCACGCCCCGTCCCGCGCCGCCGGGCAGCGACGCGCTTTTAAGCTCGCTTCGCCGCGCGTGGCAGGCGGAAGGGGTCTCGGAGCAGAGCTATCTCAGCGCCGCGCAGATCTCCCCGCTTGGCGCGCTCTACCGCGCCCACGCCGAAAACGAGCGCCGCCACCGCGAGCTGCTGCGCGGTCTTATAGCCCGGACGCTGCAATAGGGGAGGACATTATAAGGACGGCAGGGTGTCCCTGCCGTCCTTTGTGGGTAGATCATCAGCCTAAACAGAATGGCTTAAATATCACGCTTATAGAATAGATTGAATATCGAGTTGCTAAATTCAGCGTAAGAGCCCGCCTTGATCCAGCCCATGTTGTAGCACATCTGCGCAAGCTGGGCGCGGGTCAGGGTGCCGAAAGCGTTGCAGGTGAAGTTTGCGTCAACGCCGTGGGTCAGGCCAAGATCATAGGCATGGTCAATTTCCCTCATCATGAAGTAATGGCCATTTTTGATGTAGTAAAAATCACCATGCATATCCTCATAATTATGTGCATCATAGTACTCATCGCGGTCAGGGATCTTGCTCTCGTCGAAGTCGGTATAGCTTGGGACATAATCAGCAAGATTGTAGGGGCCCTTACCTATACCCAAACCCTGCATAATACCCAATGACTGATTTTCAAAGTCCCAAGCATACACCCACCCAGCCATCAAAGAAAAGGCGTCGGCCCGATAAGCGGGGTTATCGGCGTAGGGGTAAGTACCGTCTCCCTCGTCATATATGCCTGTTCTTTCGCTCCCAAGTCCCGTTCTTTTCAATGCGCTCCCAGCCCAATGGCCGCCTTCAGCTGTGACTTCTTCACCGTTCAGCCGGCAATAGATCGTTGACAGCTCCGCCAGCGTCACGGGCGCGTCCGGGTCAAAGGTGCCGTCGCCGCGCCCGTTGAGCACGCCGCCCTCGGCCATGGCGTTCACGGCCTCGGCGTACCAGGCGCCGTCGGGCACGTCGGTGAATTTCTGGCCCGCAGCCGACGCGGGCAGGGCGCAGCTAAGACACAGTATCAGGGCCAGGATAAGGGTTAATGCTTTTCTTTTCATTTTTATCTCTCCTGTCATTTTTTGTTTTGGGTATTCGCTTTTGCGCTGTGGTTTATACCTCCTTCTGCTTATTTTCAATGGCTGAAAAACCATCCCAACCTGGGGAAATCCACGGGGGACAAGGTGAGCGTAGTCCCCCGTGAACTCCGCCGTTGAGATAATAAAAGCGCGGTGCAGGAAATTTTTTCCTACACCACGCATAGACACACAAGCCCATTTACACGCCCGCCCCTCTTGAAAAAATCGGGCGGCGTGGTATAATGAGCTGGGCGCGAAATATTCGTTGTGTGGGAGGTTGTGTCTCCTGCATAGGGGTATGGGGTGTTGGTAGCGCCCCATGCCCTGCCTTTTATTATCCCGGCAAGTCCATTATATACGCCCCGCCCGCCATTTGCAACACCAAATTTCCCAAAAAAACCCTCATACGCCAAAGGAGACGGCATTTCGCCGCCTCCTTTTTTCAGTAAAACACCCAGGTATACAGCACCGCGAACGCCTCGCGGATGAAGTAATTCGCCTTCAAAAACGGCAGGCTCGTCCGCGCGGCAACGCCGTGCAGCTCCAACCCCATTGTCCGGCCAAGGTACTCCGCCCGGTAAAGGTGGTACTCGCTGGACACCACCGCCAGCTGCGCGCTCTCCGGCTCCACGCCCCGCTCGCGGAGCAGCTCGCAGGAAAAGCTCAGATTCTCCAGCGTGCTCGTGGCCCTGTCCTCCATGACCACGCGCCCCGGCTCGAGCCCCCGCGCCGTGAGGTAGTCGAACATCGCCTGCGCCTCGCTCAGATCCTCCCCGGGCCCCTGCCCGCCGGAGACTATCGCCGTGCAGCCGGGATTTTCCTGCAAATACTCCAGCGCCGCGTCCAGCCGGTTTTTCAGCGACAGCGACGGCTTGTCCCCGCGTACCCCCGCGCCCAGCACGATCAGGTAATCCGCCAGATACCCCGGCTCCCCGCCGGCCGCGCGGATTACAGGCGCCTCCAGCGCGATAAACAGCGCAAAGCCCAGGCACAGCAGGACTGCCAGCGCCCGCTTTAATTTGCGCCAGCCCCGCCGCGCGAACAGCTCATAGAGCAGCAGTACCGCCGCGAAGCCCAGACATGCCATCACGGAAAAGGTATAGCCAATCAGCGCGAAGGCAAACACCCCCGCTGCAATGAGCAGCAAAGCTGCCGCCGTGATCCTCGGATATTTGAAAAGCTTTTTCATTGTTCCGCAAGCTCCTCCCACTGGACATAGAGCTCATTGAGCTGCCCGTCAAGCTCCGCGCGATGCTCGCCGATTTCCATCAGCTTCTGGTAATCCGAGGCAAATTCCTCCGCCTGAGCATCCAGCGCGGCGATCTCCTTTTCCAGCGCGGCGATGTCCCGCTCGAGCTTGGAAAGAATACGCTCGGTGCGCGGCGCGGCCTTTTTCGCGCTCTTTTGCGCCTTCGGCTTATCCTCCCGCCGCGCCGCCGCCTGCTCGATGGCCCTCTGCCGCTCCCGGAACTCGCAGAACTCCGTGAAGCTCCCCCGGTAGTCGCGTATCTTTCCGTCCCGCAGCTCCCATATTCGCGTGGCGAATTTTTCGATGAACCAGCGGTCGTGCGAGACGAACAGCAGCGCCTCGCCGTAGTCGGCGATAGCGGCCTCGATCCACTCGCGCGAGGCTATATCAAGATGGTTCGTCGGTTCGTCCAGGATAAGAAAATTAATGTCGTTTTTCATCAGCATGCAAAGCCGCAGCCGGCTCTGCTCCCCGCCGGAGAGCGTGCCCACGCTCTTAAACACGTCCTCGCCCGTGAACATAAACGACGCCAGCCTGTCGCGCGCGTCCTGCGGCGTGCAGTTCTGCTCATACAGCATCGTGTCCAGCAAGCTCCGCTCCGGGTGCTCGAAGCGGATTATCTGCGGCAGGTACGCAATTTTCACCGTCGGCCCGCGCCGCATATATCCCGCGTCGGGCGTCTCCTCGCCCATCAGCAGCTTGATAAACGTGGACTTGCCCGTGCCGTTGTCGCCGATGAGCGCGATTCTCTCCCCGCCCTCTATCATCAAATCCACGCCCTCGAAGAGCTTCTTCTCCCCGAAGGACTTCGCCACCCCCTCGAGCACATAGACCTCGTCACCGAAAAATTCGCGCTCTCCGAATCTCGCGCGCAGCTTGCGCTCCTGCGCCGGGCGTTCGGTCTGGCGCAGCCTGTCCATGCGCTTTTCCATAGAAAAGGCGCGCTTGTGCAGCTTGTCGTTTCCCATAAAGGCCCAGAGGTGCATCTGGTCGACGGCCCTTTGCAGCTGCTCCAGCTTAGCCTGGTCCTTCTCGTACTTCTTCATCTGCTCGTCAAAGCGCCGCTGCTTTTCCTGTACATAGAAGCTGTAATTGCCCGAATAAAACTCCGCCTTCCCCGCCATGATCTCGATGCACCTGTGCGCCACTGTGTCGAGGAACCATCGGTCATGCGATATTGCCAGCACAGTCCCGCGGAATTTTAAAATATACTGCTCAAGCCACTGCGTCGCGTGCAAATCGAGGTGGTTTGTCGGCTCGTCCAGCAGCAGAATATCCGTGTCCTCCAGAATAAGCCGCGCCAGGTTGACCCGCGTTTTCTCCCCGCCGGAGAGCTGGGAGAAAAGCCGCGCGCGCATATCCGCGGGAATGTCCAGCCCGTTGGCGACGCGGTTTCGCTCGTGATCCACGTCGTAGCCGCCCAGCCGCTCAAAGTCGGCGCTGAGCCGGCCGTACTCCCGCAAAAGCTCATCACTCGCCCCGCGCTCCATCTCCACGCTGAGCGCCTCCATGCGCCGCCCGATGGCGTACACCCGCTCGTGCGCGGTTTTGAGCACGTCCTCAGTGGTGAAGCGCTCCGGGTATTTCGGGATTTGCGAGATAAGCCCCAAGCGCTTGCCCGAGGCGACCGAGATTTTCCCCCCGTCCTCGTGAATCTCGCCCGAGAGAATGCGGAACAGCGTCGTTTTTCCGCAGCCGTTTTTGCCGAGGATGCCGACATGTTCCCCGGCGTGAATCTCAAAGCTCAGCCCGTCCAGGACGTTGTCGCCCTGCTCGTAGGCTTTTATCACATTTTTAATGCTTATGTCTGTCATATCTTTCTCCGTTAATCGTTCGCGCGAACCACCGCCGCCTGCAAAAGCGTATTCGCCACCGCCCCGGCATTAGCCAGCCCGCCGCCGCCGGACTCGATCACGACGCAGAAGGCGTAGGGGTGCTGCTCGTCATCCAGAAATCCCGCGAACCACGCGTTGCTGGTGCCGTCACCGCGCTCTGCGGTGCCGGACTTGGCGCAGAGTGAAAGTCCCGGGAAATTCCACTCGCCGTAGGAATAAACCACGTTGTAGCTCATCATCTGCTTTATCTTATCGGCGGTATCCGAGCTCAGAAGCCGCTCCGTACCCGCGCTCTTATCGCATAGCAGCGTCGCCCCCACGGCCTCGCCGCCGTTGGCTATCGCGGCGCAATAGCGCAGCATGGCGTATGGGCACACAAGGTCGGTGTACTGCCCGATGCCCGACCACGCCAGATCCGCCGACCCGGACGCGGCTTTCTCAAAATTCCCGGCTTTCGTGCTTATGCCGTCAATCTCCAGCTCTCCTGTAAAGCCAAGCTTTTTCGAGTACTCCGCCAGCTTATCCGCGCCCAGCTCAAGGCTGAGGCGCGCGAAGGCGCAGTTGCAGGAGTTTGCCAGTGCCTGCTCGATCGTCTGCCAGCCGTGAAAGCCCGTGCAATTTACGGAAATACCCGCGAGGTCCTCGCTCCCGCCGCAGTAGAAACTGCGCTCGTACAGGTCGTCAATGCTCTCGATCGCCGCGGCGAGCGTGACCAGCTTATACACCGACCCCGGCGTGTAGCTCGCGCTCAGGCAGCGGTTGATGTACGCGCCCTCGTATCGGCTGTCGTCAGGGTCAAAGCCCACGTTCGGGTCATAGCCCGGCGCGGAGGCCATGCAGAGGATCTCGCCCGCCGCATAGTCCATGAGCAGCACCGCCCCGCGCCGCCCGGCGAGCGCGGCGTAAGCCGTGCGGTTGAGCGACGCGTCAATACTCAGGGCCA
>JAMPGF010000123.1 GCA_023664105.1 Butyricicoccus sp.
GCGAAGCGAAGCCTTCTCAAAAAAGTGGCAAAGCCACTTTTTTGACACGCTGAAAGGGCCGTCCCGAGAGGGGCGGCCCTTTCTTTGCGGCCCCGCGTCAGCGGGGCCGACGGGAAACCCAATGATCCCCCGCAACTCGCGGCGAAGCCCAGCGAAGCGGGTTCGCCGCGAAGAAGGAAGAAGGAAGATACGGATATGGAGCTTTCGGCAACGCCGGAAGCGGAATGGAGGACCTTTCTTCTGACGCGCCCCTGTACCCCTCAACCTTTGAAAAAGCTGACGAAACTTTTAATTATCTTATCACCGCGCCGTGGGAGGATTTCAGGGCGTGGAGGATCGCGGCCATCGCCTCGTCGGCGTGCTCGTCGGTCAGCGTCTGCTCGTCGGAGCCGAGGGTCAGCGAGAAGGTGACGGACTTCAGCCCCGAGGCTATGGGCGCGCCGGTGTAAACGTCCACAAAGTCAGCCGAGCGCAGGTACTTCCCGCCGTTGGCAACTATGGTGTCGCGCAGCGAGGCCACCGTCACGGCGGAGGCCACGACCACGGACAAATCGCGCGCCGTGGACGGGAAGCGCGGCAGCGGCTTGTAAACCGGACGGCCCGCGCGCTTTTCAAACAGGGCGTCAAAGCTCAGCTCCGCGCAGTACAGCTCACGGTCCACGCCGTAATTCTCGCACACGAGCGGGTGCACCTGACCCAGCACACCGGCGCGAACCTGACCTATATACACCACTGCGCAGCGGCCAGGGTGGTAGGAGGGGTTGTCGTGCTCAGCCACAAAGCGCACCCTGCCGGAAACGCGCGCGCTATTGAGCAGCAGCTCCACCCAGCCCTTGAGCGTGAAGAAGTCCACGTCCTCGCCGTAGGCGCCCAGGCTGAGCACCGTCGGCTCGTCGGCCAGGCCGTCGGCGCGCTTGAAATAGACCTTGCCCATTTCATAGAGCCGCGCGGCCTTGCTGCGGTAGTTGTAGTTTCGCGCCAGAACCTCCAGCATGGAGGGCAGGGCGCTGGTGCGCATGATGGAGGTGTCCTCGCCCAAAGGATTGAGTATCTTCAGCGTGTTGCGCAAAGGAGAGTCCTCAGGCAAGCGGATCTTATCGAAGCAGGAGGGACTTGTGAAGGAGAAGCTGATTATCTCATCCAGCCCCAGCGAGCGGCACACGCCGCCGAGCAGACGCTGGAACTGCTGGCTCTCGCTGTAAGCGCCGCAGGAGACGCCCCCGCCGGAGAAGGCGGTGGGGATGTTGTTGTAGCCAAAGAAGCGCGCGACCTCCTCGGCGATGTCGGCGTTGTGCTCCACGTCGCCGCGCCAGGACGGGACAAGGACGGTGTCGCCGTCAAGGCCGAAGCCCAGGTCGAGCAGGATTTTGCGCATCGTGCCCCCGTCTATGTCGGTGCCCAGCAGGGCGTTGACCTTCTCCGGCTCGAGCTTTACGGTGGTCTGCTTTATCTCGGACGGTGCGACATCGATTATGCCGCCGACAACCTCGCCCGCGCCGAGCAGCTCCACAAGCTCACAGGCGCGCTGTACAGCCTTAAGCGTGTTGGCGGGGTCCAGTCCCTTCTCGTAGCGGGAGGATGCGTCCGTGCGCATTCCGAGGGCCGTGGCGGTACGCCTGATCGATGCGCCGTTGAAGTTGGCGGACTCGAACAGCACCATTGCGGTGTTTCCCACGATCTCGGAGTTAGCGCCGCCCATTACCCCGGCCACGCCCACGGGCTTGTGAGTGTCGCAGATGCACAGCATGTTTTCGCTCAGGGCGCGGTCGTTGCCGTCAAGGGTCTGAATAGTTTCCCCGGCGCGGGCGCGGCGGACGTGTACCTCGCCGCCGTCGACGCAGGCGAAGTCAAAAGCGTGCATAGGCTGGCCATATTCCAGCATAACATAGTTTGTGATATCGACGATATTGTTGATAGGACGCATACCCGCGGCGCGGATACGGCGGCGCATCCACTCGGGAGAGGGCTCGATTTTGACGTTGCGCACCATGCGCGCGGTGTAGCGCAGGCACAGCTCCGGCTCCTCGATGATGACCTTTGCCAGCTCGTTTACATCCCCTCCGGCCTCGGCCTTAACCACGGGCTCGTGGAGCTTGAGCTCCTTGCCGAAGGTCACGGCGGCCTCGCGCGCCAGGCCGATGGTGCACAGGCAGTCGGGGCGGTTGGGCGTTATCTCAAACTCGACGACATGGTCGTCCAGGCCCAGCACGGGGCGGATATCGTCGCCGGGCTTGCACGGCTCGCGGAGGACGAAAATACCGTCGTCAATGCAGTGGGGGAACTCGCGCTGCTCGGCGCGCAGGTCGGCAAGGGTGCAGATTTGTTCACGGGAGATGTCATAGGCGACAAGGTCGCCGGTGTGGAGGTTTTGGCAGTCGGTGACTATGGCCGATCCGGTGGGCGCGGACGTGCCGTCAAGCTCGTGGGTCCAGCTCAGGGAGCAGAGCCATTTGCCGTCCCCCGCGCTGTCGAGCTTGCCCACGCCGGCGCAGACGACCTTGCCGAAAAGCTTGTCGCCAGGCTTTATTTCCGGGGAAACGGAGGGCTTTTCCGGGTCGATGGGGTGGTAGTCGTTCAGCAGGGCGGCGGCCTTGATCTCGCCGTAGGGGTAGTCGTGGGCGGTCAGGCCCAGCTCCTTGAGGGAGCAGAGCATACCGTCGGACATAACGCCGCGCAGCTTGCCTTTTGTGATCTTCTTCCCGCCGGGGAGAAGGGAATTATGCAGCGCCGCGGGGACGAGGTCGCCAACATGGATGTTCCACGCGCCGGTGACGATCTGTACGCTCTCGTCGCGGCCCACGTCTATCTGGCAGACCCACATGTGGTCCGAGTCGGGGTGGCGCTCCATGGACAGTACGCGCCCGACAACGACGTTTCTTATCTCCGCGCCCAGGTCCTCCGTGACCTCCACCTTGGAGCCGGAGAGGGTCATGGCCTCGGAAAAGGCGCGGTCGTCACATTCCTCTATGCTCAGGTCGACGAACTCCCTGAGCCAGTTTCTTGAAAGCTTCATTATTTTTCCCCCTCTTCCTTAAAACTGTTTGAGAAAACGGATGTCGTTTTCAAAGATGAGGCGCAGGTCGTTTATCTTGAACTCGCCCAGCGCCAGACGGTCGAGGCCCATGCCGAAGGCCCAGCCGGAGTACTCGTCCGGGTCAATGCCGCAGCCTGCGAGCACCTTCGGGTGCACCATTCCCGCGCCGAGGATCTCGATCCAGCCCTCGCCCTTGCAGGTGGGACAGCCCTTTCCGCCGCACTTGTGGCACTGTATATCCATCTCGCAGGACGGCTCGGTAAAGGGGAAGTGGTGGGGGCGGAAGCGCGTGACGGTGTCCTCGCCGTATATCTTCTGCACGACGAGGTTGAGCGTGGCCTTCAAATCGCCCATGGTCACGCCCTTGTCGATGACCATGCCCTCGATCTGGTGGAACATGGGCGAGTGGGTGGCGTCGACCTCGTCCTTGCGGTAGACGCGGCCCGGAGCGATCATGCGGATGGGCAGCGGGCGCGTCTCCATGGCGTGGATCTGTATGGGCGAGGTCTGGCTGCGAAGCAGGATCTTGGAGTCCTCATCAAAGTAGAAGGTGTCCGTCCAGTCGCGGGAGGGGTGGTCGGCGGGGGCGTTGAGCCTGGTGAAGTTGTACTCGGCAAGCTCGACCTCGGGGCCGTCCAGGATCTCAAAGCCCATGCCCACGAAGATGTCCTCGATCTCGTCGAGCACGCTGTAGATGGGGTGGCGGCGGCCCAATTCGGTTTTCGCGCCGGGGATGGTCACGTCCAGCGTCTCGGACTCAAGCCGGCGCTCGAGCATACGCGCGCTGATGGTCTTTTTGCGCTCGTCGATCATGGCCTCCAGCGCGGCGCGCACGTCGTTGGCGAGCTGGCCTATCACGGGGCGCTCCTGGCTTGAGAGCTTGCCCATCTGCTTGAGTATGGCCGTCAGCTCGCCCTTTTTGCCGAGGTATTTGATGCGCAGAGCTTCCAGCTCCTCGGGCTCCTGGGCGTTTGCAATCGCGTCCAGCGAGCGCTCCCTGAGCTGGCTGAGTAGTTCTTTCATATCTCAATCTCCTTGGTGAAAATTTTGTGCATTTTAAAAACAAAAAGCGCCTTCATCCAAACAGGACGAAGACACGGTCTCCGCGGTACCACCCGCATTCGGCGCATTGCGCCGCGCTCTTACGCGGTAACGGGCGTACCCGCCGGGGATTGGCCGGAGCTCACGGGCGAACCGGACGGACGCACCACGGAGCGCTCTCAGCCGGCGGCGGCTCCTCTCTGGCGTGGGCGGATATCGTCATTTTCCCGATCATTGCTTGTGACTTTACGATTATAACCGCAAAGCGCTGGAATATCAAGTTTAAAATTGACTAATTTTGTCGCCGGAGATATAATATACGCTATGGCAAATAAATATTAAATATACTCAGACAAGCGCCGAAAGGGGGCGGGGGTATGATTTTAAGCAACAGCGCGCTCATGCGCGCGGCGGACGACACGGCGATAAACGGCCTGGGCATTGCGTCGACGGCTTTGATGGAAAACGCGGCCGGGCACCTTGCCGAAGCGGCGCGGGGCCTTGCGCGCGGGCAAAGCGCGTACATTTTCTGCGGCTCCGGCAACAACGGCGGCGACGGCGTAGCCGCCGCGGCGTACCTGCTGCGCGCCGGATTTGAGGTGCGCGTGCTGCTGTGCGGAAGAAGAACGAGCATGACGGCGGACACGCGCGAGATGGAGCGGCGGCTGAATGCGCTCGGCGGGGCCGTGGAGGACTTTGACCCGGACGAGGACGGGCTTGCCGCGCGGCTCAACGGCGCGGGCGTGATAATCGACGCCATCTTCGGCATCGGGCTCAACCGCGAGGTCGGCGGGCCCGCGCTGGAAGCGATAAGGCTTATAAACGCGGCAAAAGCGCCGGTGGTGTCGGCGGACATACCCAGCGGCGTGGACGCGGACACGGGGCGCATTATGGGCGCGGCGGTCTGCGCGGACGTGACGGTGACCTTTTCCATGGCGAAGGCCGGCCAATTCGCCGAGCCGGGCTGCACCTGCTGCGGCGCCGTGGAGGTGCGGGACATCGGTATCCCGCAAAGCCTGCTGGAGCAGTGCGGCACCGGAGTGAGTGCCATGACGGACGGGGAGATGAAGCTGCCGCGAAGAAATCCGCTGTCCCACAAGGGCGACTATGGGAGAATTCTCATCGCCGGCGGATGCGCCGGCTACACGGGCGCGCCGACGCTGTGCGCCCGGG
>JAMPGF010000124.1 GCA_023664105.1 Butyricicoccus sp.
GTTTCTTTTCTTGTGCATCGGGGCCTGCTGTGATACAATACTATTGATTATCTGTACTCCGGTCAGACGGTACCACTTCCTGTGCCGCGCCGGGGCAGGCCGCGGTGGTAGGCGACCAGATTTACACGGATACGCTGTGCGCCAAGGCCCTGGGCGCCACGGCGGTGCTGGTGCGCCCAATTAAATTCACAAATATTTTTCTGCGCCTGCGCTACTGGGCGGAAGCTCCCTTCCGTCTCGCGGGCATAATTAAGAGTAAGAAGGAGAAGGATCATGAACAACATTGAGTCAATTCGTGAAAAGCTCTGTGAACGCGGCCTGGACGCGCTTTTGCTGCTCACGGAGCAGAATATCCGCTATGCCGCAGGCTTTCTCATAAGTGACGGCGCGGTGCTGGTGACGCGGCAGTTCGCGTGGATGTTCACCGACAGCCGCTATATCGAGGCCGCGCGCGCCCACGCCGAAGGCGTGGAGCTGCAGCTCCACGGCGCGGGCCGATCGCTGACCGGCTGCATTAAGGCCGCGCTGGAAAAGTCCGGCTGCGAAAAGGTCGGCGCGGAGGAGCGCGGCGTGCCCTACGGCCGCTGGCAGGAGCTTGAAAAGAGCCTTGGCTGTGAGCTCGTACCCGCCGGGGAAATTTTGGGAGAGCTGCGCGCGGTAAAGCAGGAGTACGAGGTGCGCTCCATCGTCGCGGCCCAGCGCATTGCCGAGACCGCGCTGGACGAGGTGCTGGGCATCATCCGTCCCGGCATAACCGAACGGGAGATAGCCGCGGAGCTGACCTACCGCATGATGCTCCACGGCGGCGAGGGCAATTCCTTCGACCCGATATGCGTCACCGGTGCGAAGAGCAGCATGCCTCACGGCGTGCCCGGCGACGCGGCGGTGAAAGCCGGCGACTTCGTGACCATGGACTTCGGCTGCCTGAAAAACGGCTACTGCTCGGACATGACGCGCACCGTCGCCGTGGGATACGCGGACGACGAGATGAAGAAGGTCTACGACACCGTCCTCCGCGCCCAGCTCGCTGGGATTGAGGCTGCCCGCGGGGGCGTGCCCGGCGCGGAGATACACAGCGCGGCGGCGAAGGTCATCACCGAGGCGGGCTACGGCGAGTATTTCGGCCACGGCTTCGGCCACAGCCTGGGGCTGGACATTCACGAAAAGCCGAACGCCAGTCCCCTGAACAAGAATCCCATGCCCGCCGGAGCGGTCATAAGTGCCGAGCCGGGGATATACATTCCGGGCAAATTCGGCGTGAGGATCGAGGATATGCTCTATCTCACCAACGAGGGCTGCGTCAACCTCACGAAGGCGCCGAAGCACTTGATGATCCTGTAAGTTAAAAAAGGGGCGAGACATGGAAAACAATGAAAACTCCTTCAGGCTCAGGCCGGGAATGCTCCTGGGCGCGGCCTCGTCGGCGACTCAGATCGACGGCGGCGACTTCAACCATACCTGGAACGACTGGTACAACAAGGGACACATAAAGGACGGCTCAGACCCCGCCGAGGCGACCGACCACTGGAACCGCTGGCGCGAGGACGTGCTGCTCATGCACAAAATGGGAATACAGGTTTACCGCCTCGGCATCGAGTGGGCCCGCGTGGAGCCGGAGGAGGGCGTTTTTGATGCCGCGGCGATAGCGCACATAAAGGAGGAGCTGATGCTGCTTATCGGCCTTGGCATAAAGCCGCTGGTGACGCTGCACCACTTCACCAATCCCATGTGGTTCGAGGAAAAGGGCGGCTGGGAGGACTACGGGAACGTGATGGCCTATCTGCGCTACGTGGAGAAAATGGTCGCCGCGCTGGGGCATCTCGTGAGCGAATACATCACGGTAAACGAGCCGAATGTCTACGCCCTGAGCGGCTACATGTCCGGCGCGTGGCCCCCGGGCAGGCGCAGCCCCGGCGCGGCGGCGAACGTGATGAGCAACCTTGCCTGCGCGCACATAAAGGCCTACCGCCTTATCCACGACATGCGCCGGAGCATGGGCTTTAAGGACACGAAGGTCAGCTTTGCCAACCATATGCGCGTGTTCGCGCCGAAAAACGACCGGAATCCCGTGGACCGGGCCGTCTGCGCGCAGGCGGAAAAGCTCTTCCAGGGCGCGCTGACGTGCGCGATGGTGACGGGCGAATTCAAAACCCCGCTGAAAAACCGGGGCCGCGACCGCCGCGGCAGCTACTGCGACTTCCACGCGCTCAACTACTACTCACGCTCCGTCATATCCGTCGCCGGCGCGGCGGTGCCGGATGGCAGCTTTAAAAACGACCTGGGCTGGGAGATCTACCCCGAGGGGATAGCCGAATGCTGCAAAATGCTCTACGAGCTTGCCCCGCTGCCTATTTACATCACCGAAAACGGTACCTGCGACCTCAGCGACAGCTTCCGCAGCCGTTTTATCTACGAGCACTTGCGCCAGCTTTGCCAGACAAAGCTGCCCATAAAGCGCTACTACCACTGGTGCTTTACGGACAATTTCGAGTGGCTTGAGGGAAACTACGCCCGCTTCGGGATAGTCAACACCAATTTCGAGACCATGGAGCGCACGGTCAAGCGCAGCGGCGAGTTTTACTCGAAGATAATCAAAAACCGCGGCGTGAGCGGGGAAATGTACGACGAATACGTCGCAAACGAGAGTTATCATTATTAAGAGGATTGCGAGATGCCGAGGAAGAACCAGAGGAACACCCGCGGAAAAATAGTCGCCGCGGCGTGGAAGCTTTTTTACGAGCAGGGCTACGAGAACACCACCGTCGAGGACATCATCTTCGAGTCGGAGACCTCCAAGGGCACCTTTTACCACTACTTCGAGGGCAAGGACGCCCTGCTGGAAACGCTTTCGGTGCTCTTTGACGAGAAGTACCAGGAGCTTATGGAGACGATGGACGAGGGAATGGACGCCGTTTCCGCCCTTGAGCACCTGAATTGGGAGCTTTTCACCATGATAGACAACGGCATCCCCCTTGAGCTGCTCAGCCGCCTGCTGTCCAGCCAGCTCATCACAAGGGGCGAGAAGCACCTGCTCGACCGCAAGAGGGTGTATTTCCGACTCCTGCGGCAGATCATAATACGCGGGCAGGAGCGCGGCGAGCTGCGCCGGGACATGTCCGTCAACGAGATAAGCCGCGCCTACGCCATGTGGGAGCGGGCGCTGATGTACGACTGGTGCCTGTCCGGCGGGGAGTACTCCCTGAGCAAATACAGCGCCACGCTTACCCCCATGTTTTTGAACGGCTTCCGGGAGAAAAAAGAGGATGGCCGGGAAAAATTTTTCAAGGGTAAAATAGAAGTATAGTTTTCAGTGCGGTATAAAACTCTTGAAATTCAATGAGAAATTGATAATTACCGGAACGGAGTATAGCAAATCGTCTATACTCCGTTCTATGTTGCGTTCTATATTTTGCTGTGGTATAGTAGCCCGCAGTTGATCAAAAGGATCAAGGAAAGAGAGGAAAATTGAAAATGAATGTTGGAGAAGTTTTAGCCTTTGTGCTTTACTTTGTGGTCGTACTTATTATCGGCGTGGTGTTCTTCCTGCGCGGCAGGAACGAACTCGGCGACAAGGCCTACTTCCTCGGCGGGCGCAAGATGGGTGTGTGGGTCACGGCCATGAGCGCGCAGGCCTCGGATATGTCCGGCTGGCTGCTCATGGGCCTGCCCGGCAGCATCTTCGCCTTCGGCATCGGGCAGATCTGGATAGGCGTCGGCCTCGCCATCGGCACGGCGGCGAACTGGATCTTTGCCGCGCGGCGCCTGCGCCGTTTCTCCCGCGCGGCCAATGACTCCATAACCCTGCCGCAGTACCTGACCAACCGCTTCGCAACGCAGAACCCCGCGCTGAAAATAGTCTGCGCGGTGATCTTCCTCGTGAGCTTCACCATCTACGTCGCCTCCGCCTTCGTTGCGGGGCAGACGGTGCTCTGCTCGCTGGTGCCGTGGTTTGCTGACCACAAGACGGTGGCGATGCTGCTGTTCTCGGCGGTCATCCTGTGCTATACCTTCCTGGGCGGCTACAACGCCGTGTGCTGGACGGACTTCTTCCAGGGCCTGCTGATGCTGGCGGCCCTGCTGGCGACGCCCATCGTCATGGCGCTGGTCGGCAACTTCGATGCCGGCTACGGCGAGGTCTTCGGCGAGGGGATAAGCGCCTTCGGCTCCAACCCCTTCAGGGTCGACTGGACGGAGATAGTCAGCGGCCTTGGCTGGGCCTTGGGCTACTTCGGCATGCCGCACATCCTCGTGCGCTTCATGAGCATCGAAAAGCCCTCCATGATAAAAAAATCCTCCTGCGTGGCGATAATCTGGCTCATTCTTGCCGTGGGCTCGACTTTGGCCGTGGCCATACTGGGGCGCACCTTCGTCTTTGCCGACGGGACATCTCTGGCGCAGATGCTGCTGCCGGACGAGCGGAACAGCGTGTTCATCGCCGTGGTGCAGAGGATCTTCCCCGGCTTCATCGCGGGGCTGATGCTCGCGGCCATAATCGCGGCGTCCATGAGCACGGCGGACTCCCAGCTGCTCGTGGCCTCGTCCTCCTTCACCAGCGACCTGTACAAGCCCCTCATCCGCAAGGGCCAGGCCAGCGACAGGGAGATCGGCTGGGTGGGCCGCATAGTCGTGGCGGTCATCTCGGTTGTGGCCTTTTTCATCGCCTCCAGCGACAGCGAGTGGGCCGGCGACATCATGGCGATGGTCGAAAACGCCTGGGGCCTGTTCGGCGCGGCCTTCGGCCCGGTTGTGATACTCTCCCTGTTCTGGAAGCGCTTTAACTACAGCGGCGCGGTGGCCGGCATCATCGCAGGGGCCGTGGTAGACGCCCTGTGGCTGATCTTCCTCAAGGGTTCGACGAATATTTACGAGATACTCCCCGGCTTCGCCGCCGGAGCGATAGCGGCGGTGGTCGTGACGCTCGTCACCCCCGCGCCGGGCGAGGACGTGCAGAGGATATTCGCCGAGGCAACGGACGAGAGCGTGGACGACTGATACTTTTTGGGAAAAGTATCCAAAAACCCTTTTTTGCGCCCGCAGGTTATTTTCCTGCGGGCGCAGGTGTTTCGCGCCGTCCCGGCGCGGGGGGGCAGGTTTCGCCCTGCGGGGCGACCTACTTTCCCCACGCGGGGAAAGTAGGCAAAGGCGCGCTCAGAGGGGGAAAACCCTTCCGAAGGGGT
>JAMPGF010000125.1 GCA_023664105.1 Butyricicoccus sp.
ATTGATTCCAATTTACTTCTTGAGCTTATTCGCTTTTTATGAGACGGGCGTGAAACGCGCGTTTTTCCGTATTGACAAAACGGGGAAAAGGGGTATAATAACAGGAGAAGAGTACTGCCCGAATAAACGGCTGGCTCTGTTTGTAACGAATTGTGATAAGCTAAAGCTCACGCATCAACCGTCACTTGGCAGAGTGGCGGTTTTTGCGTTTCTTCACGATAACGGTAACAGAAAAGATACCGATGTGAAAAGTAAATCGCATGAGCTTCACCCCCTTTCGGTGGGTGTCGCCAGCCGCCTGTCCGTTATGGCAGTACTCTCCTCCTCATTCCGAGGGGCTTTTTCATTTTATACCACGTTCCGGCGCTTGTCAACATAATATGGAAAAATAAGGATCCCGGAGGCCCTTGCGGGCCTCCGGTCATCCTATTCTTCCTCCTCGTGCAGCATTGCCGCGATGCCGGCGGCTATCTTTTTTATGCTGCCGGTGGAGGTGTTGACGCAGATGTCGTAGTTGAGCTTGTCGCCCCAGTTCTTGCCGGTGTAGGAGCCGTAGTAGCGCGAGCGCGCCCTGTCGATGGACTGGATCTTCCTTTGCAGCTCCCTGTCGGGGAGCGCGGAGTACTCGTCGCCGTGCTTTTCGCGGCAGCGGCGCATTTTCGACGGCATGTCCGCATAAACAAAAATGTTCAGCGGCCTGAACTCGCGCAGGATGTGGTCGGCGCAGCGGCCGACGATGACGCAGTCCGACTTGCCCGCCATCTCGCGCAGAACCTCGGTCTGCGCGGCGTAGATGGTGCAGTTGAGCTGGCCCAGCGGGTCGTGCGGCAGCGAAACAAGGGAGTTGGCTACCGTTATGGGGTAGTACGAGACAATGTGCTGCTCCACTATCTGGTCGACATAGCTCTCGGCAAGCGAGCTCTTTTCCGATATCGCGCGCACGATCTCCCGGTCGTAATACGCCGCGCCCAGCAGCTCCGCCAGACGCTTTCCCAGCTCGCGGCCCCCGCTGCCAAACTGGCGGCTGACGGTGATTATCCTGTTCATGCTTTTACCCCCTTCTTGGCGGTTTTTTCTATTATACATCTTTTCCCCGGATTCCGCAAGTCAATTCCCCTCCTCCTTCGCCTTTGCCGAGCGGGGGATGAGGTTTTTCGCGATGCGGCTGCTGCCGTGGCGCTTGACGTCGACGTAGCCTATCACGCTGAACACCAGCGCGCCGATGAAGTTGACGAACAGATCCTCCATGGTGTCATACAGTCCCACGTCAAGATAGCCGCCCAGGCCCAGCTCCCGCCCGTTCACCGCGGTCTCCGTAATGCCGGAGATGGTGACGGGGATGTTGCTGCCCGTCGGGTCGAGGCTCACGCTGGAAAAGGCGTGGATCACAGTGTCCTTCTGCATGTCCATGTGGAAGAGCCAGTCCATGCCGAACTCGAAAAACTCCCAGATAACGCCGATGGTCATGGAAAAGCAAAAGGCCACTATCGCCAGGAACAGCGGCGAGAGCTCGAAGCGGATATTCCGGCTGCGGTTGAGAATCTCCACCAGGGAAAAGCCCACCGCCGCGCACAGAAAGCCCCAGGTAGTGTGCAGCAGCGTGTCCCAGTGGCGGAAGGTGACGAAGTAGTTGCTCAGCTCGCCTAAGATCTCCGAGGCGAAGATGAACAGCAGTATGATTATTTGCAGCGCGGAGGGCAGCTCGATGGAAAAGCGGTCCTGTATAAGCGCCGGCATGAGAAACAGCACCAGCACCAGCACGCAGATAAACGCGCTGTCGTAGTCCCCGTTGACGACGGAGAGCACCAGCGACGCGAGCACGATAAGGCGCAGGACGGTGTACACGATGAAGACCGGGCGGTTTTCACGGGCGTAGAGCTTTATCGCGGCGACGTAATTTTTAAATCTTTTCCTCATCATTTCCTCTTTTCTCTCTTTTCCCTCAATCCTGGCGTGACAAAGTAGACGGCTATGTAAAGCGGCGCGGCAAAGGCGAGCGCGCCGAGGATGTCGAGGAAGGAGTGCTGCTTTATCAGCACCGTGGACGCGCAGATGAAAAGCGCCAGAACGAGCGATGCCCAGCGAAGGCGCGGCATGGCCGGGCTTTTGAACGCGGCGGACACCGCCGCCGCGCAGCCGAGAACGTGCATGCTGGGGAAGACGTTGGTGTTGGTGTCGGCGGCGTAGATGAGGCTTATCAGGCGCGTGAAGAAGCTGTCCCGCTCAAATGCCGCCGGGCGGAGGTCCTGCCCGTTGGGCACGAGCAGGCAGAACGCCATCGCGGCCGTGAAGCCCCAGACGATGAAGCGCATGTAGTCCAGAAAGCGCGGCTTGTCGCGCGCCATCAGGTAAAGCCCCGTGCCGATCAGGTAGGGATACCACATGCAGTAGGGCAGCACGAAGGCGGGGACGAAGGGGATGGCGTCGTCCAGCGGCATGTACGAGGCCCAGTAGTCGCAGTCCGAGGGGACGAGGCGCTCCAGGGCGATGAACATGGCGATGAACACGGGGACGTACAGCACGAAGTACGCGTGTCGGTTTTGGCGCAGGTATTGCCTGATTTTTTTCACGTTATCAGCTCCGGGAAGGATTTGGGAAAAATCATAGCACAGCGGGACGCAAGTGTAAAGCGAACGGAGGAAGAATTTGAAAATTGTTCAAAATTTTCAGCCCGCCGCGTGCTCCGTTGACTGCCAGGCCGCGACGAACTCCCGCGCCGTCTCGATAACGCGCTTGCCGCCCTGTAATTTCAGGCTCAGCAGCGGCGTCTGCCCCGCCTCGACCTTCACGCGGCCCCTGTACTCCGGCAGGGCGTACAGCTCGGACACGCGCGCGAAGTCAAAGCTCTCGAGCTTGAAGCGCAGCGCGCCGTTTTTCTGGGAGATCTCGCTTATCCCCGCGCGCGTGGCCTCGCCGCGGAGAAGCGCTACGTGGATGAGGCTGTTTACGCTGCCCGGCGGGTCGCCGAAGCGGTCGATGAGCTCGTCGGTGAGGTCGTCCGCTTCCTCCTCCGTGCGTATCATGGCGATGCGGCGGTAGAGGTCCATGCGCTGCTCCGGGGAGCGGACGTAACGCTCGGGGATGTTCGCGGACACAGCGAGGTCGGCCGGGCACTGGGCGCGCACCTCGACCCTCTCGCCGCGCTCCTCCAAAACCGCTTCCTCGAGCAGCTTTAAGTACATATCATATCCCACGTCGATCATGTGCCCGGACTGCTCCGCGCCGAGCAGATTGCCCGCGCCGCGGATCTCGAGGTCGCGCATGGCGATGCGAAAGCCGGAGTTGAACTCCGCAAACTCGCGTATCGCGTCCAGCCGCTTTTCCGCGATCTCGCTGAGCACCTTGTCCCGGCGGAAGGTCAGGTACGCGCTGGCGCGGCGGTTGGAGCGGCCCACGCGGCCGCGTATCTGGTGCAGCTGGGCAAGTCCGAGGCGGTCGGCGTCCTCGATTATCAGCGTGTTGACGTTGGGGATGTCGATGCCCGTCTCGATTATCGTGGTGCAAACCAGCACCTGCGTCTCGCCGGCGGAGACGCTCTCCATCACGCCGGAGAGGGTGTCCTCGTCCATCTTGCCGTGGGCCACGGCAATGCTCACCTCGGGCAGCATTTTTAATATGCGCGCGGCGGTTCGCTCGATGCTGTCGACGCGGTTGTGGAGGTAGTACACCTGCCCGCCGCGCTGTACCTCGCGCCGGATCGCGTCGCAGACTACGTCCCAATCGTGCTCCATGACGTAGGTCTGCACCGGCAGGCGGTCCTGGGGCGGCTCCTCGAGGGTGGACATGTCGCGAAGGCCGCTCATGGCCATGTTCAGCGTGCGCGGGATAGGCGTTGCCGAGAGCGTGAGCACGTCAACGCCGCGGCTCATCTCCTTGAGCCGCTCCTTGTGCGTGACGCCGAAGCGCTGCTCCTCGTCCACCACCAAAAGCCCCAGATCCTTAAAAATTATATCCTTTTGGATCAGCCTGTGAGTGCCTATCACAATATCCACGCCGCCGTCGGCGAGGCCGCGGAGCGTGGCCTTCACCTGGGCTGGGGTGCGGAAGCGGCTGAGCATCTCGATGCGCACCGGGTAGCCGAAAAAGCGCTGCATGGCAGTCTGGTAGTGCTGCTGGGCCAAAACCGTGGTCGGCACCAGGATCGCCGCCTGCTTGCCGTCGAGCACGCACTTCATCACGGCGCGAAGCGCCACCTCCGTCTTGCCGTAGCCCACGTCGCCGCACAGCAGGCGGTCCATGGGCACGCTGCTCTCCATATCGCGCTTTATCTCCGCGATGCAGCGGAGCTGGTCGTCCGTCTCCTGATAGCCGAAGCTGTCCTCGAACTGGTTCTGCCAATCCGAGTCGGCGGCGAAGGCGTGGCCCGGCAGGCGCCTGCGCTCGGCGTAGAGCTTTATTAATTCCCCGGCAAGCTCCTTCGCCGCCGCCTTGGCGCGGGACTTTGCGCGCGCCCACTCCGTGCCGCCCATTTTTGACAGCTTCACCGGGCGCTCCTCGCCGCCGCCGATGTATTTCGACACCAGGTCCAGCTGTGTCGCGGGCACGTACAGGCAGTCCGTACCGGCGTAGCAGATCTTGATGTAGTCCTTCTCCACACCGTCAACCTTCATCCTGCTGACCCCGGCGAAGCGGCCAATGCCGTGGTGCTCGTGCACCACCAGGTCGCCGACGGACAGGTCGGCGCACGACTCCAGCGCGCGGCGGTTGGATTTGGGCTTTTTGCGCTTTTGCGCGCGGAAGCCGCCGTGCAGAAGCTGAGCGTCGGTCAGCACGGCAAGGCGGCTGTGGGGGTACTCGAAGCCGCCGGAGAGCGCGCCGGGCGCGATGACGCACTCGCCCTCGGCGAAGGGGGAGTCTATGCTTTTCACCACGCGGGAGCTTATGCCGTGCCGCTCGAAGAACTCCTGCAAAAGCGGGCAGCGCCGCTCGTCCGAGGCCAGAACCGCCACGGCAAAGCCGCTTGACAGGTAGTGCCGCACGTCGTCCGCCGCGGTCTCCATACTGCCGCCGTAGGACGGCAGCTGCTTTGCCGTGATGCTGACCGCCGCGCGCGGCTCGGGCCGGCAGCGGCCCTGCACAAAGCTCTCGCCCAGCACGAGCGCGTGCTCGAGCAGCGCGCCCTCC
>JAMPGF010000126.1 GCA_023664105.1 Butyricicoccus sp.
CAGCTGTTCTGCTGCCCCGACCCGGAGCGGCAGAGCGGAGTGCTGTCCATGGCGCCGGAGGGCATGTACTGCGAGAGCCTGGGCGAGCGCCTTGCCGCGCGCGGCATAGCCGTCAGATGCGGCCTGCACTGCGCGCCGCTGGCCCACGAAACCGTGGGCACGGTGGAGGGCGGGACGCTGAGAATGAGCTTTTCGCCGTTCAACAGTGCCGAAGAATGTGTCTCGGCGGCGGAAACAGTTGTTGAAATTCTAAAAAACACGTAAGTT
The DNA here is from genome assembly GCA_023664105.1 of Butyricicoccus sp. Taxonomy (GTDB): domain Bacteria; phylum Bacillota; class Clostridia; order Oscillospirales; family Oscillospiraceae; genus JAMPGF01. The sequence goes on from JAMPGF010000126.1 coordinate 268, forward strand.
TCGTCAATCTTTGTTTGCCATGGGGCAAATTTCGTATTATAATATAATGATACCATGAGAATATACCGCGGTATGTTTTCGTAATGAGGACATACCGCTGACATAAGAGGAATGGCTATGAACGGAGTAACGGAACTGCTTTTGATGGGATGGGGCTACATATTGACTATAGGCGTGTCGGACGTGTTCGATATACTTATAATCACGCTGCTTATCTACCGGCTCATCGGATTCATCATCAAGACAAATTCAATCAAGGTCGCCAAGGGGATAGTGGTGCTGCTGCTTATCATGGTGCTGTCGGAGACACTGAAGCTGCACATGGTAAATTTCATCATGCGCGAGGCGGTGGCCCTGGGCTTTATCGCCATTGTCATCCTCTTCCAGCCGGAGCTGCGGCGGCTGCTGGAGAAGGTCGGCAGCAGCAGGATGCGCGGCATGTTCGGCAGCGAGTTTTCCTCCATGCACATGGAAAACGCCATCACGCAGACCGTGCTGGCCTGCTCGGACATGTCCGACACGCGCACCGGCGCGCTGATCGTCTTTGAGCGGGACAACCAGCTCACCGAGCCGATAAGCACGGGCACGCTCCTCGACGCGGAGGTGACGGCGGAGCTTTTGAAGAACATCTTCTTCGTCAAGGCCCCCCTGCACGACGGCGCGGTGATAGTGCGCGACGGGCGCATAGCCGCCGCGGGCTGTATGCTGCCGATGTCGAACAACATGAACCTGAGCAAGGATCTGGGCATGCGCCACCGCGCCGGGATCGGCATGAGCGAGCGCTCGGACTCCGTCGTCATGATAGTCTCGGAGGAGACCGGCTCGATATCCATAGCCTCGGACGGCATGCTCAAGCGCCACCTGTCCCGGGAGACGGCGGAGACGCTGCTGCGGCAGGAGCTGCTCCCCGCGGATACGGAGACCGTTAAAAAGAGCAAGTTTTTTTCAATATTCAGGGTGAGAAAAGATGAACGATAATTTCAGCACGAAAAAACCGGCCGGGAGCAGGGTGCTGCGCCTGCTGCTGTCATTTCTGTGCGCCATGCTCCTGTGGGTCTACGTCACCAGCACGGAGGCCACCGACTATGCCCAGACCTTCAGCGGCATACAGGTCGTTTTCGACGGCGAGAGCACGATGCGCGAGTCGCGCGGGCTCGTAATTACCGACAAGGGCGCGAACTCCGTGCGCGTGGAGATATCCGGCAGCCGCCGTACCATCTCCGGCATTGACGCGGCGGACCTGACCGCGGTCATCGACCTGCGCTCGATAACCTCCACGGGGCACTACGACAGCGCGTACAAGATAAATTACCCCTCAAGCGTGGACTCAAGCAACCTGTCCGTCACCTTCCGCTCGCCCGAGAGCGTGAGCTTTGACGTGGATAAGCTCAGCACCAAGTCGGTGGAGGTCATCGGAGTGTTCAACGGCAGCACCGCGCCGGGCTTCAGCGTCGAGCCCATGGTGTTCGAGCCGGGCACGGTGATAATCTCCGGTCCGCAGAACGCGCTGGAAAAGGTTGACCACGCCTATGTGGAGGTCTCGCGCGAGGATGTGGACAAGACCCTGAGCTTTGAGAGCAGCTACATACTCTGCGACGCGGAGGGCAACGAGGTCGAGGACGACTCCATCCAGCTTGAGACCGAGATCGTCATGGTCACTCTGCCGATAATCTCCATAAAGGAGGTCGACCTGACGCTGAGGATACTGCCTGGCGGCGGCGCGACGGCAGAGGACGTAAAGTATGACATTGAGACAAAGAGCATAGTCCTCTCCGGCGACTCCGAGGTGCTCGCGGGAATAAACAACATCGACCTTGCGACCATCGACCTGACCGACCTTGAGGAGGACAGCTACACGGGTACGTTCAAAATTGTCATTCCCAACAACACCGAGATACTCAGCGGCCCGAAGGAGGTCGAGGTGACGCTGGAGGTGATCGGCCTTCAGAAAAAGCAGTTTACCGTCACAAACTTCTCCTGCGTCAACATGACCGAGGGCTACGAGGCCGAGGTCATGACGCCCGCCCTTGATGTGACCATCCGCGGGCCTGAGGATGTCATCAAAAGTATATCCGATGTGAACGTGCGCGCCGTCGCGGACATGTCCGCCTTCGGCAGCGCCACGGGAATAGTCTCCGCGCCGGTGAAAATCGAGATCGACGGCAGTACGGGCGCCGGAGCGGTGGGCAAGTATGAGATATACGTAAACGTCAGAACCGCCGACTAAAGCGGACGGGCAGAATATTTTGGCAGGTGAACCGATGATAAAAAGCATGACCGGCTACGGAAGCGCCGAGGGCAGCTGCGGCGCGCTTGAGATTTCCCTTGAGCTCAAGAGCGTGAACAACCGCTATCTGGATTGCAGCGTGAGACTTCCGAGAAGTTTCCTCTTTGCCGAGGAGGCGATAAAGTCCGAGGTGCAGCGGCGCATTTCCCGGGGAAAGGTGGACGTGTTTGTAAACGTTGTCAGCTCCGGCGCGGAGGACATGGCTGTCGCCGTCAACGGCGCGCTGGCAAAGGGCTACGCCGACGCGGTGGCGCGCATAGCCGAAACCCTGGGTCTTGAAAACGGTCTGACGGCCAGGGATATCGCACGCTTCCCCGACGTGCTCAGTGTGGAGAGAAAGGAGCTGGACAAGGACGAGACGCTCCGGGCGCTGGCGGAGATATGCGCCGAGGCGCTGGAGAAGTTCGACGGGATGCGCCGCGCCGAGGGTGAGAGGCTGCGCCAGGACATAGCCGGACGGCTCGACACGATCGAGCTGCTGGTCGCCGAGGTCGAGCGCCGTTCGCCGGAGACCGTCGCGGAATACCGTGCGCGCCTGCAAAAAAAGCTGAGCGAGATACTCCAGAGCAAATCCATTGACGAGCAGCGCATACTGACCGAGGCGGCGATTTTCGCGGACAAGGTCGCCGTGGACGAGGAGACGGTGCGCCTTCGCAGCCACGTCTCCCAGCTGCGCGGTATGCTCGACGCCGGCTCGCCCATAGGCCGGAAGATGGATTTTCTCGTTCAGGAATTCAACCGCGAGGCCAACACCATAGGCTCAAAATGCAGCGACAGCTCCATTGCAAAGACCGTCATTGAGCTGAAAAGCGAAATTGAAAAAATACGCGAGCAGGTCCAGAACATAGAATGAGAGGGGATGCGGCATGAAGCTAATCAACATCGGTTTCGGGAATATGGTCTCCTCATCAAGGCTCATCGCCATAGTAAGCCCCGACTCTGCGCCCATCAAGCGCATAATCCAGGATATGCGCGACCACGGCCAGCTCATCGACGCGACCTACGGACGGCGCACGCGCGCGGTCATCATAATGGACAGCGGGCATGTCATCCTCTCGGCCATACAGCCGGAGACCATTGCCGGCAGGATGTCCGGCAGGCCCGAAGCGGAAAACGACACGGAGGTGAGCGGGGATGAGTGAAAGAGGGATTTTGATTGTGCTCTCGGCCCCCTCGGGCTGCGGAAAGAGCACCATAGTAAGCGGCCTGCTGCAAAGGCGCGACAAGCTGAAATTCTCCGTCTCCGCCACAACGCGCGCCCCGCGCGAGGGTGAGGTCGACGGGAAGGATTATTTCTTTGTCAGCCACGGGAAATTTGCCGAAATGGTTGAAAAGGGCGAATTTTTAGAGCACGCGAGGTATGTGGAAAACCGCTACGGCACGCCTCGCGGCCCCGTGGAGCGCGAGCTTGACGCGGGAAACGACGTGCTGCTGGATATCGAGATCCAGGGCGCGTTCCAGGTACGCGGGCAGCGGCCGGACGCGCTGATGGTGTTCCTGCTCCCGCCCTCGTTCGAGGAACTGGAGAAAAGGCTCATCCTGCGCGGCAAGGACAGCCCCGAGGTCATACGCCGCCGCCTTGAGGTTGCCCGGCGCGAGTGCCTCGAGGCAGAAAAATACGACTACCGCATAGTAAACGACGACGTTGAGCGCGCGGTCAGCGAGTTTAACGCTATCATAGAAGCCGAGCGCAGAAAAATCAACAAACAGTAAGGAGAACCGAAAACCATGATGCTTTATCCGCCAGTAGCCGACCTCGTGAAAAAGGTCGGAAGCCGTTACCAGCTTGTAAATCTCATCGCCAGAAGGGCCAGAGTGATAGCCGCCGAGGCCGAGGCCGCCGGCGAGCCGATGGACGAAAAGCCCGTCTCCCAGGCGATAAATGAGGTGTACGCCGGAAAGCTGCTGATAGTCAGCGGCGAGCAGGCCGGGAACGAGGAGTAAGGGCAATACAGATAATTTTAAGGGGGGAGGACGTCCTTGGCTGAGCGCTTCGCCAAAATCGCCGTTTCGGACGTTACATATTGGGTCGACCGCCCCTATGACTACCGCATACCCGAGCAGCTTGAGGGCCGCGTACAGCCGGGAATGAGGGTCATCGTGCCCTTTTCCCGCGCCAACCGATGGACCGAGGGCGTGGTGCTGAGCGTGTCGGACAGCTGCCAATATGAAAAGCTCAAGTGCATCGACCGCGTGCTGGACGGGACGCCGCCGCTGACGCCGGAGCAGATAAAGCTCGCCCTGTGGATGCGGGAGCGCTTTTTCTGCACGGTCTACGAGGCGGTGCGCGCGATGCTTCCGGCGGGGCTCTGGTTCCGGCCGGACGGGCAGCGCCGCGCCTCGGACAAGACCGAGGAATTTGCCCGGCTGCTCCTGTCCGCGGACGAGGCCATGGATATGGCGCGGGCAAAAAAATCCCGCGCGCCGATGCAAAGCGCCCTGTTGGAGCTGCTGTGCGCCGCCGGGGAGGCCCCGGTGCCGGACCTGCGCGAGCTTACGGGCGCGTCGCGCCAGTCGCTCAAGGCGCTT
>JAMPGF010000127.1 GCA_023664105.1 Butyricicoccus sp.
AGGGTCAGTGTTCAGGACTTCAAGGACGGGGCGGAAACCGAGGGACGCGAACCGATACGACGCGGAATTGTTGTACCAGTAGCGGGCCGAAGAGTACCCACGGTACGCACGGAAGGACGCGTTCGCCGAGTACGTCTCCTGACACCAGGAATAGACGCCCACCCAATTCCAGAAGGCATTATGCGCGCTGCTCTTGTCGGTGGCGTTGAGCGTGCTGTCCAGGTCGGAGGAGACGGGAGCCGGGAGGCCGGTGATGACCTCCTCGCGGGTGATGAACCTGTCCCACTCGTTATTAGTGGGCGTCCCGCCGGAGTACCAGTCGTTCGAGCTGCGGGGGCCAGTGCCGCCCGTGAGGAGTCGGCACTTGTAGGTCGTGCCGTCGATGGTGATAGTTTTGCCGGTGACGTAGCCCTGCCCGTTGAGATCGTCCCACGAAACCGAGACCAGGATGACCCGGTCGCAAATGAGGAGGGTTTTGTCGCCGTCCTTGATCTTGTGCCACTGGAGCTTATAAGCATCCGAGGCCGGGGTATCGCCGAGGGTGTAGTTTGCCATGCTGCCGGACATCTGCGGGATGTCGCCGACGCCGATGCCGGAAATGGGCTCGCTGTCAGGCCGCCAGGGCTTTGTCGGCCTTTTGAGGATAGAGCCGTTGTTGTAGAACCCGCCGAGCTTGACGGTTCCGAGAAATTGCGCCATAAGGGAGCACTCCTTCCACTTTGATAAAGCGGTAGGGGGCGAATATCTTCTTCGCCAGATTGTAGGCGCACGCCCAGCGGGCGAACCCGAGCCACGAGTTGACCGCCTGGACGACCGCCGCCTTCTTGATCTCGCCGTTCTTCAATTTCTCGGCCATCTTCTTAATGCGCCGCTTCTCGCGCCGTTTGCTTTCGGTGCGGAGCATCATGTGGGTCGCCTTGATCTTGAAGCCGTAAGCGTTCACGCCCTGCCGCAGTTTGAAAATTTTGGTCTTCTGGTTGGTCTCAAGGTGGAGCCTCTCATGGAGGAACGCCTTGATCTGCCCCAGCCATTCCCGGGCGATCTCCTTATTCGGCGCGATGATGACCACGTCGTCCATGTACCGAGTATAGAGCTTTACCCCGAGGTAGCGGATGCAGAACTGATCGAGCTCGTTGAGGTAGATATTCGCGAAGTCTTGAGAGCTGACATTCCCGAGAGGGATGCCGGTCTCGCCTTCCGGGCTCGAGTCGATCACTTTGCAAAGAAGCCTATAAAACCGAAGAAAGTCCCGGTAGAGGTCGGGGTGCTTCTTCTTGAGCTTCTTGAACCGCTTCGCGAGGAGCTTCTTCAATACTCGGCGGTCGATAGAGTAGAAGAATTTCTTGACGTCGATCTTGATGACCTCGGCCTCGTCGCCGTAGAGCATCCGGGCGACTCTCATGTCATGCTGGACATTGAAGGCGGCCCGGATGGGGCCCTTGCCATACTGACAGGCGAACGACCTCTCCACGAAAACAGGCCGGTAAATGTTTTGCAGCTCCTCATGGATGACGAGCTGGACGATCTTGTCGCGGAGGGGTGGGATGTGCAAGCTCCGCTCCTTCGGCTCTGTGATGATGCGGTGCCGGTATTTCCCCGGGGCGTACTCCTCCGGGGCCCGGGTGGCCGCGTCGATCTTCTGGAGGCTGCGCCATAGGTCGACGTTGTTGACTTCGGAGAGGAGGTCGTAGTCGACCGCCTCCCGCGTAAATTTGCGCTGCCCACGGAGGGCCTGTTTATAGCCCGCCTGGATTGCATCCCATCCGACCACCTTCTCGAAGGGAGAGGGCGGAGCCGGGGGAGGGACGAAGACGTTCTTGACGTTCTTCGTGTTGTAGATCAAAATGGGGAACTTCGTCATCGTGGTATCCTTTCCAGTGTAGAACGGCTTAGCAACGAATGACGCGGGCTTCTGCCCACATTGTAGCCGGTGGCCCATGCCTCCCAATACGAGAGGGCGAGCACGGGGCCGTCACTGTTTTTACGCCGTCAAAGACAAGGCGAAGGATTACCTCTCCCTTGAAGTATAACAAGGACTCGCCAGCCGAGCCGTGGCCGGGCCGGACGAAATAACCTACAAGGCGGGGCGGAAACCGAGGTTCGCGTTCCGATTCGACGCGGAATTGTTGTTCCAGTTGCGGGCCGAATTGTACCCACGGTTCGCACGGTTGGACGCCATACAGAGATAACCCTAAGTAGGTGGTTACTTTTTTCTTATTGATTTTGACTTTTTGCGATGAAGAACTTTTGCAAGCCTCCAATGATGCGCCCGATCTCGTTGAGCTTTCCCTGGAGCTCGTAGAGCTTCTTCTGCGTGATGTACTTCTGGTTCTTCGCCACGCCGAAAAGGACGAGGAGCAGAGTCTTCTCCGCGTCAGCTTCGTCGAGCCACGCGAGGCGCTTGCGGACGTTGGTGAGGTTGTTCGCCATTACCGCGGCCCGGATGAGCTTATAGCAGGACTGTTTGATCTCTTGGTTAAGGGAGAACTTTTCCGCGACGGGGAAATTCTTGAGCAAGGGGTAGACGTCCTTCTCGAGGAACTGTTCAGCCTTCTTTTGCAGGGTTGACGGCTCGGCCAATTCGCAAGCACCTCTTTCCTCGGATGCGAGCGATCTCCTCGATGTCGCCGGAGAACTCGAAGCCGTAGTCGGTGAGCCTCGCCTGGGCCGGGCCGCCCGTGAAAACGCTGTGCCCTTCGATGAGGAGCTCGGCGCTGCCGGTGAGGGCGAGGCCGGTCTCCGTCATCAGCGCGAGGATGTCGTCGGCGCGTCCCTCGCACTTCTCGCACACTGGGCGGAGCTCACCGAAGAAATTGCCCAGGATGCAGCTTGCTTCTTTACGGGTGCAAGCGACCCTATACATAGATTTTCCGCGCCTTCGGGTCGAAGATGCCGGAAATGATGTCGACCGACGCCATGGAGTCAAAATTGATGAGAAAGACGTTGTTGACCATGTTGTTAAAGGTCGCGTCTTTGAGCACCTTGATCTCCTTCTCGGCGTCCGCGATCTGCGCCTCATGGAGGATGACGGCCTCGCGGTTCACGAAGATGCCGTCGTCCATGTGGTTCATCCGGCTCTGACTTACCGGCGTTCCTTCCTGGATGACCTCGCCCGTGATGATGTCCTTGACATGGTCGAGCCATCCGATGAGTTTATACGGGAGCAACACTTGCTTCCACCTCCGTTTCTTTGATTTGATATTTGAAGGCCACATAAAGCCCCTTGCCCGTGGTTTTGGTGAAGACCTTGTCCCCGGCCCCGATGACGGTGTCGCCGTCCTTGTCGACGAGCTCCACGTTGGAGATGTCGCCGACCACGGTGTCGTCGAAGTAGACGTAGATGCGGACGTTGCCGCCCTCGACCATCGTGCGGAACAGGGGGACGGTCTTCGGCACTCCGTTCAAAGTATAGGTCGCGTGGTCGATGGAGTCGACGAGCCGCTGCCCAATCTTCTGGATGCCGTTCTCGTAGATAGTTTTCGCCATTAGAAGAAGCCCTCCTCGGTCTTAATGTCGGGGGCGAGGTAGGTCGTCTCGGAGCATCGCATATAGTCCTCGACGCCGATCTCCGCCCTGGAGGCCACTCCGGCCTCGGTGATGATGAAGGTGCCGTTCGCGTCGATCATGGTCGAGCCCGAGCACCTCAAATAGTCCTTGCTGCCGCTCTCTTGCCTGGAGCCCGCGCCGATCTGCGAGGTGATGCCGAAGTAGCCGACATAGGGGCCGAAGGCCCAGAAGTCCGTCGAGGCCGCGAAGGTGCCCACCTTCGGGAACTCCGCGTCGCCGGACTCGTCGCCGCCCGCCGCCTCCAGCTCGGAAGCAAACAGACGGCCCTCTGCCGCGATGGTCGGCCAGACGCCACAAAGAAGCTCCCCGCAACGGGGATAGTCGGAGAAGCCGGGCTCCAGCCTGGAGCGGAGCTCGATGACGTTCCCGGCCTCCAGGCCGTAAAAAGGACGGCTGCTCCCCTCCTTGACCTTGCGGACTTCCTTGTCGATGACATCGAGGTTGATGACGCCGCTCTGCTTCTCCCCCTTGAGGAAGACGATGAACTCGGCCCATTTCTCCGGGATGTCGTAGACGAGCGGCTCGATGCGGCTCTGCTCGTAGCCGAGAGATGTGAGGGTGTAGAGGATGCCTTGCCGGGTGCCGCCCCACTCCGAGATTATGCCCTTCATGGAGAGGCGCGTCCTGTATGCTTCGACGTCCTCCCCCTCAAGTCTGGGCATATCCCGATCTTGCCCATGGACGGGGAGCATGACCGGCGAGCAGCTCACCACATCCGACTCCTCCCGCACGCGGAAGAAGGCCCGCTTCACATCGTCGAACTGCCGCCCGACGACCTTGAAGAAGATGAAGAACTGGTTGACCGCCCGCTTGCCCTTTTTGAGAGGGCCGAAAAGGAGGTCGAACATATACTCCCCGAAGTTGTCGAACCGCTTCACGTCACGCCCTCCTCACTGTCACCGAGACCGCGCCGAGGGTGATGACCCTGTCCTTGCCCAGCATGACGTCGGCCTCGGGTGTCGAGATCGTAACATTACAGGCTGTCCTTCATGTTCTGGAGCACGCGGGCGACGGTGTTGACCTCCCCCTGTGTTAGCTTCTTCATGGACTCCTTCCCGGTCTCCCGGTAGACGACATCGTGGAGGTCTTCGTCCGTCATGCCCAGCTCGGGCGACTTCGCGATCGCCCAGAGGGTGCGGATGGAGGGCTGCTTCCGCCCTGCCCTTGCTGCTGTTGCCATGCTTCGCTCCTTTCTATCCGTGGCGGTTGCGGCGTCGGCTCGCCTTCTTCGCCCGGGCGGCCTTCCGCTTCTTCTCCGTGATGCCCTTCGGCTCACGGTGCCGGGAGAGGGGGCGGCCCTTGCATCTGCCCCATCCCGACCAGCGCGACCGGGGCGGGGCGGCCTCCGGGAGGCCGAGCCCCCCGAGGTAGCCATAGGGGCCGACGTCAAACATGAGCGCCCCCCGCCTTGATCTGCTCCAGCTTCGCGATGTTCACCTCGTAGCCGAAGGCGTCCGTCTGCTTCCAGGTGGCCCCGACCGCGTTGACCG
>JAMPGF010000128.1 GCA_023664105.1 Butyricicoccus sp.
AAACTACAAAATTTCTTCGGCGTTTTCTTACAATTTCAAATCGGCGTTGACAGTTCATTATCTCCAGATCAAAATCCGAGGCGTCGACCGTACCCAGCGCGGAGGGCAGGCCGCGCCCCACATAGGTCACGCAGAGTGCCGCCCAGTTTTCCATCTCCGGATATTTGCTGACTGCCTCCTGATATACAGAGCTTTGCCTGACTGCCTCGGCATCCGTCATGCAGCCTGAGACAAAGCCGCTCGCCCAGTGCGGCCCGCTATCTCCGCCCAGCACGATATGAGTGAAGCGGATCGGCATCTGCGCGGTCATACGCAGCAGCGCGCTTTCGGCCTGCTCCCTCGCCTGGCAGATACCGTTCTCACGGTATCCCCAGGAGAAGTGCATGAACATGTCATCCAAAAGCTCACCGACCACAGCGACCTGCCGCCGCCTGTCGTCGCCCGTTGCCTCCAGTGCGGAAACGAATTTACCAAGCTCGCTGACCAGCGCAGCCTGCTCCTTTGGCGGGAGCGTTTCCACAGCGGAGCAGCCGCGGGCATCGTCCAGCCGCCGATCATACTGCTCCATCAGCTTCGGGTCAGGCTCGAAACCGTCCAGACGGACCATGCCCTGGAGAATAGCGTCCGTCCAGAAGCGCCGCTGCTCCCTCCACGGGGGAGCGCCCTCCGGCTGATGGCGCTCAAACCCGTTCTGACGCTCTATGGCGTAGGCGGTGAGGCCCTTCGCCACAAGCGGAATGTTGAATCGGTTCATTACGGAATACCACTCCCGCACAAAAAATTAGCTTTGGTTTTCAATTTGTTTTCCTCCTCATCAGTCATAGTCGATGTACGCGATCTTGAGCCAGCGCGCCCAGCCGCGTCCGGAAAGCTGCGTCTTTACTACGCCGTAGTTTGTTCCCATGGATTCTATCACCTCGCCGTTGCCGATGTATACGCCGATGTGCCCCTCCATCCAGACCGCAAGGCCGGGTATCTCGGGTATCGTGTCTATGCTGCCGGACTCCGACGCCGTGTAGCACATCTGGTTGGCGCTGAAGTCCGGCATACCGTTTGTAGAGTAGACGATATTCAAGGTGTCAGGGTCGAGCCAGCCGTAGCCCTTTATAAGCCCCACGCAGTCGGTGGTGCGCCCGCCGAGCCAGTTTGCCCGTATGAAATCCATCCTGCTGCCGAGCACGTCGGGATACTGCGCCAGCTTGGAATTTAGCGCAGACTCCGTCAGCACCCAGCCGAAGGTGCCCCAGACATAGCCCCAGCCGGATTCCCAGGCGTGGATTGCGTAGGCCGCAAGATCAGCCGCGTTCTTTCTGTAGGGGTCAACATAGTCAGATATATCTATCTCGGTGTTTGCCGCGCCGCCGCGCTGGTACGAGCCGTCATAGCTGCCGCCGCTGCCCTCGCTTGCAGACGGTGCTGCAATCAGGGAGTAGATATGCTGTGTGTTGTCGCGGTCATCGTCCGTGACCGCGCGCCCGAGCAGGTCACGGAGATTAGCGTATGCTGCCTCCTCAGACAGAGGTATGTTCACGGTGTAGCTTTCTTCCTCTGTGGTAACGCTTCCGTCCTCCTGCTCTACTTCCACATAGCGTATCCTTTCCTCAGTGGTATAGAAGCAGGAGACGAAGCTGTTGACGGTATCCTGTGAGGGAGCGTCCTCACCAAAGCAGAGGGCATAAAAAACAGCCTTGACCCTGAGTGAGTCAAGACTGCTGCCATCCTCCGTGCCGGAGTTCACAGATGCCACCGCCGAATCCAGAAGGGAAAATGCCGACTGCATTTCGCCGATGTGGGCGCGGAATTCATCGGGTGCCTCGTCTGAGAAGCCTGAGTCATAGAAGCAGGCTTGTATGGCGAAGTTGTTGTGCTCTGCGCCTCCCGCGCCGAGGGCGCAGAAGAAGGCAAGCAGCACGATCACGGGCGAGAGAACGGCGACCAGCACCCAGCCGCTTTTCCTGCGCAGATCCTCATTGCTGAGGATAACGGCGGCAGCCTTTGCCAGCAGCGCACTACCCAAGCACAGGTCCTCCCATCTGCGGACCGGTCGGAGCACTCAGCTCCTGCCAATAGTCCGAGAGCGTATTGATCGTTTCCTCGTGACCGGAGCACTGCCGCGTTTGCGCCCACTGTCGGTATTCATCTAAGTCCATACCGCCGTCGAGCAGGCGCTTTGCCACGCCCACGGCATCGTTCTTTATGCAGGCGTGGAGGGCTTCGTAGTCATCGGAGGATACCCACATTCTCTTTTGAAGGAGCTGCTCCGCCATCCATCTGTTGCGGCTTTCATATGTGAGCATGTGCAGCGTTCTCCACGCGGAGGGGCCGCCGGAGATACCCTTGTCTACAAGCTCGGACATCGTGCGAAAATCTCCGTCTGAGGCAAAGGGCTGTATAAGCTCAGGGCGTGCGGCAGAGATCTGCTCGGGAGTGCAGCGGTTTATTATCTCCTTAGCTATAGCGCGGTGCTCGGAGCAGGCATAGCAGGCCATGTCGCCGTAGAAGGACATATTCAGCCCCTCCACATGGTGCCCCGCCTGCTCCATAAGGAATTTCACTTTTTCGCTGTCTGAGATGTCTATGGCCCTTTGGCACGCCGCGCGGTATGCCTCCTCTGAAAACTGCTCGGCATCCACCATCAGCAGGAGCGTCATTTTGCATCCCACGCTGCCGGGGCGTCCCGCCGATTCGATCAAAAGCTCGTCGGCACGGTCAAGTGCTTTTGGGTACAGCTCCTTGAAGGCGGACAGCTCGCCGTCATGGATGGCGAGGACAGCCTTGTCGTAGTCGCTCATGCGAAGGGGTCTCATTCCTACCTCGTTGATATACTCGGTGATGCTCCCGGTCATGCGCCGGAGAAGCTGCTCGGTCTGGGACATGGCGTTTTCCTGGCGCTCACGCTGCTCCACCAAGGCTTCGACGATGACGCGCTGCTCCTGTTGACTGAGATGCAGAACAGCGCCGCCGCTGTCATCCTTTACACCGCCCACCTGCATGTACCTGGCATGTGCAGCGCCGTCGCCGTGGAAAGCCTTGGTTATAGCGGAGGATATGAGAAACATGCGGTCGAGGTCGCTGCCGCTTTCGCCGAGGGTTTTGCCGGTGATGAAGTTCTTGGTTATGGGCTTGCCGTTGTCGTACCATTTGAGGTATACGTCGAGATATATTCCCTCGCTTTCGCCGTAGTCCGTGGTGCAGAATATGTCCGCACCACGGGGGATCTCGCGCCCGTTCTCCCACTCCATGTCCATGAGGAAGTATTCGTCGGGGAGATAACCGGCGCTCTCCAAGCAGTATTTTAATTCCTGGAATATCTCCTGTGCTGTTCGTTGGCCGGCATATTCCAGCCTGCGAGGGTCAGCATCAGATGGCTTCCGGCGCTCAAGGTCTATTGTGTTCATTGTATTTTCCTCCTGTCTGCGCGAAAAGGGCGCCGCATTTCTGCGGCGCCCTCTGGCGTGTGGTATTTGGGTTTACATGGTAAGCTTTGGCCCGTTCGACATGTCCATTCCAAATGCGGGCGTGAGGATCATATCGCATCTTGCGCGGATATATCTGCTGTAAAACTCCTTTTGCAGCTCAGATATACAGTCCATGTCCTCAATAAAGGCTTCTATTGCGTCCGTATCTATCCGGGGATAAATACGCCCTACAGCTCTGATGCAGTCGGGATCGTCTGTGCCGGTCAGGAAATCATAATAGTTTATCTTGCGTCCATGCAGCTTTATAGCGGAGGTCGGGAACTGATACACTCTTGCTGAGAGCATGTCAGGGTTTCCCAAGACATCGGACATTATCTTCTCGTCGGCCTGTGGGAGCAGGCAGCTTCCGCAGTCGAACACAGGCGCAAGGGAGCTGGTATTTGAAACCGGGTCGTAGAGAAAGCCCCAGTTGCCGTTGTGCCTGTCGAAGTTGCCGAGCAGAGCGTCGATAACGAATACGTCCCAGAAATGCTCTAATAGCAGGTCAGGGGATACGAACTGCTGCTTGTCGATGGTTTCCAAAATCTCGGAAAGCTCTGTGCCGCTTCCGTTGGTGTCGGAGTCAAGGATCGTGTTCTTGATTGAGCAGAAGTCAAAGAGCTGCTTTCCTCCGGAAGTAAAATCCTTGCAGGCGCACACGAGCTTTTCCCTGCCGCTGACCTTGAAGGTGCCCAGCACGGTTTCCTGAGCCGTAACGCCCAGCATGTTAAAGATGCTGCTTGCTATATGCTCGCTGATGCAGCTGTTGGTGTAGGACAGCTCAGTTGGCTTGTCTTTGCCGGAGGGAGGGAATTTGAGCATATACTGCTCACCGGAGTATTCAATGGCGATTTTCTTGCCGTTGGCGCCGTTGTATGCCTTGTACGGCAGACGCCTGCAATTTGTGAAGTCGATCATGTGCTGCCTCCCCACAGGAACTTCTGCCTCAAATAATCCGCGTGCTCGGGCGAGATAACCCCGTCGCTGATCTCTGCGACATTGATGCTCCCGTACAGTTCACCCCACAGGCAGTCCATGAGGTTGGAGCCGTTCTTGAGTCCGTCCTTGTATGCGTCCAGATCGTGCTGGAGGTATTCCGGCAGGCCGTATTCATATGACCGCTCACGGGCGGAGGGGGTTAGCGTGTTGTTGTTACTGCTCATACTCTCACCTCGAAGCTATTATATCCGCGCGGCGGGATTATAGCAAGTATTTTTGACATATACCATGAGCCCTTTCGCTCACATTGCGCGCCCTTTTGCTAAACTTTCGGCGCTCTTTTTACATGCACAGACACCTGCACACTATGGCATATATCATAAAAAAGTATGATCTGTATTCTGGCGTATATTATCTCCCTCCCGCATTGCCAAACAGCCGCCTCTTGTACTCCGGTGCCTTCACCTCCAGCAGGTACCGTGTCAGCGCCGGTGATAAAATGTCAGAAAACGCCGAGGAAAAAATGTAGTTTTG
>JAMPGF010000129.1 GCA_023664105.1 Butyricicoccus sp.
ATTGAAAGAATTTAGTGATTTTCTAAAAAGGTAACAGTAACGAAAATTCCAGTTTATCGGGGAAACAGCAGCTATACCGCTCCCCGCCCAATCCCCGCATGAATAGCAGCGCAAAACCTCCGCATATAGTGTACAAGTCACCTTGTACTCTTTTGCGGAGGTTTTTTATGGATCCTCACAACGAATCTGATTTGAATCTGTCGGGCCGCTGGCGCAAGCTGGCGCTGGACACGGCGGTGATGACGTGCTCGTCCATCGTCATGAGGTGCATCGGCATGGCCTTCCAGGTCTGGCTGGTCGGGCGCATCGGCGCCTCCGGCATCGGGCTCTACCAGCTCGTGGCCTCGGTGAACATGCTGTGCGCCACCTTCGCCATCTCCGGCATACGCTTCACCACGACCCGCCTTATTTCCGAGGAAATAGGCTCCCAGAGCTGGGGCAGCATCGGCAGGGCCATACGCCGCTGCGTGTTCTACGCGCTGTTTTTCGGCCTGTCGGCTTTCGCGGTGCTGTATCTCTGCGCCGAGCCCATCGGCTTTCTCTGGGTCGGCGACGCGCGCACGGTCATGAGCCTGCACATCATCGCCTTCCGTATGCCCTTCATCTCCGTGGCATCGGTGCTCAACGGCTACCTCATCGCCTCGGGCCGGGCGTGGAAATCCGCCGCTGTGCAGTTTGCCGAGCAGGTCATAAGCATCGCGCTGGTCATGCTTCTTCTCTCCCGTACCCCGGCAAACGACCTTGAGCTCGCCTGCGCCGCCGTCTCCCTGGGCGGAACGCTGGCCGACGCGGCATCCCTGCTGCTTGTTGCCGGCGTGTACCTCCACGACCGCATACGCCACCGCCAGAGCGGCGGCTGCTCGCTCCGCCTCACCTCGCGCATGTTCCGCATCGCCGTGCCGCTGGCGCTCTCGGCCTACGCGCGCACCTCGCTGACCACGCTGGAAAACCTGCTCGTGCCCCGCAAGCTGCGCTCGTCCGGCCTGTCGGCAAACGAGGCCCTTGCCGGCTACGGCACGATAACGGGTATGGTCTTTCCCATAATCAGCTTCCCCACCTGCCTGCTGATCGCGCTCTCGGAGCTGGTGATACCCGACCTGACCGAGGCGCAGGTGAGCGGGAACAGGGACTACATCGACCGCACCGTCTCGGCCCTGCTGCGCACGGCGCTGGGCTTTTCCCTGCTGACGGCGGGCTTTATCTTCTCCACCGCCGCGCCGCTGGGCGACCTGATCTACAACGACGGCAGCATCGGGCCGTACATACAGATTTTCGCGCTGCTCGCGCCCATAATGTACATGGACATCGTCACCGACGGCTGTCTCAAGGGCCTGGGACAGATGATGCACTCGATGTGCTACAACATCGCCGAGGCCGCCATCGGCGTGCTGCTTGTCATCGCCGTTCTCCCCCGCTGGGCGCTGAAGGGGTATATTTTCGTTCTGTTCTTCTGTGAGATCTTCAATTTCACCCTGAGTATGCGGAGATTAAGGAAGGTGGCGAGGTTTTCGCTGCTTCCAAGACGGGAAAATGCAAAAACCTCAGAGTAGCGTCTTTTCCAGACACACTAAATTCACGTCCGGTATCCCGTTAAAAACGCACGGCACAATGTCCGCCTCCGCATACCCCAGCCGGGCGTACAGCCGCCGCGCGAGGGCGTTGCGCTCGTTGGTGTCCATACGCAGGCAGGGGCAGCCCCGCTCCAGCGCGTACTTCTCGTAAAAATCCACGAACCGCGGGCCGTAGCCCCTGCCGCGCAGCGCGGGGTCCACCGCCAGCGTGTGCAGCACCATCACGCGCTCATCGGGAGCCTCCGTTTTCCACGCGGCGCGTCGGTACTCCTCGCCCTGGCTCCGGTTTATCCTCGCCGACGCCGCCACGACGCCGCCGTCGACGAGCACGAACAGCTCGCCCCGCTCCAGCGCCTCCAGCGCCGTCTCCCGCGAGGGGTAGATCCCCCGCACCCAGCCCGTGCCCAGCTCGCCGCGCTCCTGCGCACGGAAAATGTTTTCATATATCTCGACCACGCGGCCAATGTCGTTTTCAGTCGCTTTCCTTATCAATTCTATTCCCTCCGGCCTTTTTTCTCCATTTTACCGCGGTTTTCAGTCCCTGTAAAGCCCCCGCGCGCCATTGGCAAACGGGCGCGGCGCGGCATAGTTTGTAGTGAAAACAACTGCGGAAAGGTTGGATTTTTGGAAATATGGAAAACGGAAATGTCACCAGATACTTTCTGGGAGCGAACTCGCGCTACGGCTTCTACTCCCTCTACGACGGCTTCACCGACCCCGCGGGGGGCGACTTCCTGTGGGTGATAAAGGGCGGCCCCGGCTGCGGCAAGTCCAGCTTCATGAAAAAGATAGGCGCGGCGGCGGAGGACGCCGGCTTCCCCGTGGAATACATACACTGTTCCGGCGACCCGGACTCCCTTGACGGCGTGTGGTTTCCCACCCTGCGCACCGGCTACGCCGACGGCACCGCGCCCCATGTCATTGAGAGCACCTTCCCAGGCGCGGCCTCGCTCTATCTCGACCTGGGCACCTTCTACGACGCCGGCGCGCTCGAGCGCGAGCTGGACGACATTGTCGAGCTCAACCGCCGCTACAAGTCCCTCTACCAGCGCGCCTACGGCCTTCTCGCCGCGGCGGCGGCGGTCTCGCCGAAGCAGCTGCCCGGCCTGTGGGGCGCGCCTGAGCGCGAAAAGCTGGCGCGCAAGCTCTCCGGCATGGCATCCCGCGAGTTCCGCGGTGCCGGCGGCGCCGGCGGCACCGTCAAAAAGCGCTTCCTCAGCGCCATAAGCTGCAAGGGCCGCGTATTCCAGCGCGGGACGGTGGAGAGCCTGTGCGACCGCGTGTGCACCCTCGATAACGAGCTTGGCATGGCGCACTTCTACCTCTCCGGCATCGCGGACCTGGCGCAGGAGAGCGCGCTTTCCCTGGTGCTGTGCCCCGACCCGCTGGACCCGGAGCAGCTTGAGGCGGTGCTGATCCCCGAGCTGTCGCTGGGCTTTGTCGCGGTCGACTCGCACCTGAAGTACGGAGGCGAGGTCTACCGCCACATGCGGCTCGACGCCATGGCCCCGCGCGAGAACCTCACCGCCCGGCGCGCGCAGCTTCGCCGTGCGAAAAAGCTCAGCGTCGAGCTTCTCGACGGCGGCACGGAGACCCTCGCCGAGGCCAAGGAGCTCCACGACGAGCTGGAAAAAATCTACAACCCGCACGTCGATTTCGACGGCCTCTACTCCACGGCGCGGGACCACATCGAGTGGCTGCTGGGCGATAGCTGAGAGCCTCTCAGATTATCTCCCCCCCCAAAGTATAAAAGAGACGGCAATGCCGTCTCTTTTTTGAGCGTGTCGAAAAAGTGGCTTTGCCACTTTTTCGAGAAGGCTTCACTCCGCTCTGCGCACTCGCTGTCCGCCGCAGGCGGACAATTCGCACGCTCGCGCCGCGCAAAGCGCGTCGCGCCGTCTGCTGTGCATGGATATCCGTAAGGCGGCGAAGACGCCAACGGCTGTCTCATCATTAAAACCCTGATAAAAAGCTCTTTGAGCTTTTTATCAGGGTTTAGTATTACGCCGCGTCATCCGCCGTTTGCAGCATCTTCTCTATCGAGATCCCGTACCCGCGCGTCGGGTCGTTCACCAGCACATGCGTAACCGCGCCGACAAGCTTGCCGTTCTGGATGATCGGGCTGCCGGACATTCCCTGCACAATGCCGCCCGTGGCCTCCAGAAGCTCCGGGTCCGTGACAGAAATCATCACGCTCCTGCTGTCCTGCATGTTGCGGTAGACCCGGCAAATCTCGATTTCGTACTCCCTGACCTCGCTGCCTTCGATGTTGGACAGAATGCTCGCCTGCCCCAGCACTATCTCGCTTTCCGAGGCGACCGGCAGCTCCTTGCCCTCCGCGCCGCAGTCCAGCTCTCCGAACACGCCGCAGTCAGTGTTGAGCACTATGCTGCCGAGTATATGCTCCCCGTCGACCCTGCCGCACAGCTCGCCCGGCGTACCGCCCGCGCCCTTGACCACGTCGACCACCTCCGCGGCCATGATGCCGCCCTGGTGCACGGGGATGAGCTCGCCCGTGTCAGTGTCGTTGATGCCGTGGCCGAGCGCGCCGTAGCTCTCGCTGGCGGGGTCATAATATGTCAGCGTGCCGATTCCGGACACCCCGTCGCGCAGCCAGATCCCGAGCTGATAGCCGCCCTCGGCGTTTTTCGCGGGCGTAACGTTAAACTGCACGCTCCTGCCGTCGCGCAGCGCCGTCACCACCACGTCGCCGCCGTCAAGCTGCTGCGCCGCGCTGAGAAAGTCCCCGGCGCTTTTGATCTCCCTGCCGCCCACGGAGGTAATGATGTCCCCGGGCATCAGCCCCGCGTCGAGCGCGGGCTGCACGCTGCCGCCGCCGGTTTCCACCTGTGACAGCCCCACAATCATCACGCCGTCAAGCTTGAGCTCGATTCCCACCGTACTGCCCAGCGGCACCAGCGTATCCGGAGCGCTTGCCGACGCGTAAAGTGACGGGCACAGCCACAAAAGCGCCGTCAGCAGCAGCGTCAGCACCCGCCGCGGCGTTCTTCTCGATCCTTTCATAATCCCATTTCCCCTCATTTTTTCTGTTGCAACGCAAAAAACGTCCTATTACATTATGGCCCCATTGCGCGGAAAAACTCGCTGAAAATCTTTTCTTTGAATCGAAAAAGTGGCTTTGACTGCATAATCTTTCCTGTATATATTGACAGCTTGTGCTAAAATTATCTATAATAATAAAAAGTTTTTTCAAAAGGACTGGATACATCATGCTCAACAAAAAATTTCTCCGCCGCCTTGCGGCTCTGACCCTTGCCATACTGCTTCTCCTGTGCGCCGGCTGCGGCTCGAGCGCCGAGCCCGCCGTGGACACCCCCGCGCCGTCCCAGGCGCCCGC
>JAMPGF010000012.1 GCA_023664105.1 Butyricicoccus sp.
TCGCGCCAAACGAGCCGTACAGCGAGGACGCGCCTGCGGCGCCAGCACTCGCGGTAATACCAACGCCTGCATCCACCGTTACGCCGACCACAACACAAAGCACCTACACCGTCAGTGCCGACCACTGGAGCCGCGAGGACTTCTCACTGCAGGCCACCCCCAGCGTGTTCACCGGTTACTACGACAGGGAGCTGTATAACGCTATACGTCAAGCCATGCTTGACGGTACAAGCCAGAACCCAGCATACACCATGGTTGCAAAAGGCGCGGACTACAGCGCGGTGGTCAATGTGCTGGGACGCTTGTCCGGCATGGTACGATACGAGCATCATGTGCCGGACAACTTCCGCAACTACTACGAATACCTTGACTACTTCGCCGTGTCAGCAGAGGTGCCTGAAGTCTATGAAGCTCCGCTGGAGTACATTCAGCCGGTGATTGCAAAGGCGGCGCAAATGAGTTCAGATCGCGAAAAGGTGGAATACCTCCATGACTACCTCTGCACTCTGCTGACCTATGAAAGAAAGTCCACGGCAGGTATTACGCGGGCCTTCGCAGAACACAGTGAGGAGCTGGAGGCTGCCTGTGGCTCCTATGCACAGGATTTCAAATTCCTCTGTACTGCGGCAGACATCCCCTGCATCACGGTCAGCACCACAAACCACACGTGGAACCTTGTATACGCTGACGGGGAATGGCTGCACGTCGATGTGGCCTACGACGACCACAACGATACCAACTCCATGCTGCTGGCTGACGAATATCCCGACCACCCAGACCAAGCACCGGAAGCAACAGCTTTCCTCAAGGAACTGCTGGTACCTGGCTCCACCAAGTAATCCAGCGAATCACAACGCAAGGTGCAGGCTGCTCGCAGTCTGCACCTTCTATTGCCCTACTCAAAAATTGCGCCGCTGTATTCAAGGAAAGCCCAGCACAAAGTGAACTGCCCGGCGCTAAATGATAACAAAGTGATAATTCGTCCTAAAACCGCTGGATATTTTCCAAAATTGCTGATATGTTGTGTTGCTGGAAAGGAGCTGAATTTTATGGCAAAACGCAGAGCCAACGGCGAGGGCAGTATCCGCAAACGTAAGGACGGTCGCTGGGAGGGCAGATACACCGCAGGCTACGATCCCGACACTGGCAAACGCATCATCAAAAATGTCCTCGGTAAGACGCAGGCCGAGGTCAAGGAGAAGCTCAAAGCCGCAGTTGAGGATAACGAGAAAGTAGATGCCGCAAAAAATGCAGATATTACGGTAGGCCAATGGGCAATGCTGTGGTTTGAAAATTATGCGAAACCCTCAGTACGCGAGAGCACAGCCGAATACTACCGCAACTACATCGAAAAACACATCGTTCCACGCATCGGTAAGATCAAGCTCCGAAAACTAACCACGCTGAATATACAGAAATTTTACAACGAAACGCGGGAATCCGGCAGAGTACAGCGCTACGAGGGTATGGAGAACCTTGGCCTGAGCAACAAAACCATACGTGGCCTACACGCGATGCTGCGTCAGTGCTTGGAGCAGGCGGTACAGGAGCGCCTGATTCCATACAACCCTGCCGCAAGCTGTAAGCTCCCGCCGAAGGAGAAAAAGGAGATGCAGATTATCCCGCCAGAAAAACTGGGAGCATATCTGAAAGCAGCGGAGGAGCACGGTGTTCTGCCCATATTTTATCTGGAGCTGACCACCGGTCTGCGGCGCGGTGAACTGCTGGCGTTACTCTGGACAGACTTGAACATCAAGGAGAAGTGCCTGACAGTTTCCAAATCTGTCAGCAGGGGAAAGGGAGAGCTGCGTGTCACAGAGCCAAAAACGAAGAACTCAATACGGATAGTATATATTGACGATGAGGCAATACGCCTGCTTATGGAAGAACACCAGAGACACCCACTTAACCCATATATGTTCCCGTCGCCGGTGACTGGTGGGATGTATGGTCCGGACTGCGTGGCTCGGATACACAAGAAACTGCTGAAGAAAGCTGGCATTGAGGAACATGTCCGCTTCCACGACCTACGCAGAACCTTCGCTACGCTGGCGCTGCAAAACGGGGTAGACCCGAAAACGGTGTCAAAGATGCTGGGGCATTACTCGGCTGAGTTTACATTAGACGTATACACTAATGTGACGAAGGATATGCAGAAAGAGGCGGCGGAGAAAATAGGCGGGTTTATGATGCAGGTCGTCTAAAACAACAAGGTCGGAGAGTGATTATGCTCTCCGGCGCCTTTTTGCCGAAATTTTCTTTTTTTGGCAACCACATTCGGTTTCGATTATTATAGGCAAGACCTGCACAAGACAAAGCGGGTAAGAAATAATCCCCTATACAATTTTGACAGACTGTGGTATACTGATAAGCAAATTGACAAAGAAATGAGTGAAGTTTATGTACCCTGACCAGCTTTATGACCTTGCGCTTGCGTTTCGTAAAACGAAGCTTTGGAAGCGTCTGTATGACAGTGAACTCTTTGCGGTCTCCCTTTCAAATGGAGAAATCGGCTATTGCTGTGTTATGGACTGTCTTGGAGAACATATCGCACTGGCTGTTTATATCGGGGAGCAGGGGCTGGACAGCTATTGCCGCTTGCAGAAGTTGAGCTATGTGCCAATGAATGCGTTGCAGGCGCAGGAATTCATGCTGTCGCAGTATTGCCTGCAATGCTTACTCGGAACAAAAGACATTTTGAGTCCGCAGGAATTAGCGGCTGTCCGCAGCTATGGTAAAGCTCGCGGAATTATCTTCCGTGGTAAAAATACCTTCCCGAAGTTCATGAAATACATGCCTGCCCGCTATCCGTGGCCGATTCATGAGGCGTCTGATGTTCTGCTGCTGTGTGAGGCTTTGACAGCGGCACTGGAGGTAAGCGAGAAACTTGCGGTGGAGAGCAAATACAGTTTGGGGTTTACAGACGGCCCAGCCCATGACAGAGCGATCCCGCTTTTGACACCGGGGGAGCAGGGGCTTGATTGGGGAACGTTCCAGCTTCCTCCCCAGTGCCCGGCGATCTATCCGGAGCCGACGCTTCGGAACGAGCTTTTGACGGCACGGCTGAAAAAGCAGAAAAAAAGATCCGGCATTTGGGAATGCGATGTGGTCATGTTTCCCCAAGCCGCTTTTGAGGACGAGGACAATACTGCTGCTGTGCCGCTGTTTTCCTATATGCTTCTGGCGGTGGACCAGAGGACGGAACTGGTCATCCCTACGGAAATCGTATCGTTTTATGAGGAGGGCGCGGAGGAGCTGCTTCTTGCGATTGGAAACCGGATGTTGGAAAACGGTGTGCCTGCGGAAATCCAAGTGATAAATAATCGGACATACGCGCTGTTGAAAAATCTTGCCGCAGCTCTGGGCATACACCTTGTGCGGCGGCAGGGATCGGAGCTTCTTGACAGCTTGGAAGAAAATCTGCTGGATTACTGTGACGAACAGACGCCGGACACGGTAGATGAGGCCGCAGACAGTTTTAAGGAAATGCTGCTGTCGCTGGATGATGATGTTCTGTTATCCATGCCGGGGGATTTTAAAAAGCAGCTTAGGTCTATGGAACGGCAAGGACTCCTTGCAGAGGATGTTGCGAGGCGGGTTCGGGATCTTTTCTAAGCCCGCCAGATAGTGCCGGATTTCAACGTTATACATTAAACAAACGAGGAGACAGACATGAGAAAGCATACGACGCAGGATGATTACAATCCGCATTTAAAAGCACTGATACTTCAGGTCGTTGATAATCAGATTGCAGGGCGCGATGAGAACGGACAGCCCATCGCTTCAGCGATAGCCGATGATCCAGATTATGTGAAGAACAACTTTGTCCGCCTTTCAGACATTCACGGTTCTGCCAAAGCCAAAGAAATGATCGCGTCCGTGCTTCTTGAGGAGATGTACGATGTGCTGAAATATCAAAAAGTGTTTGATGAGTTCAGGTACAGAACCAGACTGGAGAGATTGAAGTGAGCATTCATAATGGTGGAAATAGGCAACTGACAGTAGGGCGCGGGGCTGCTCGGTGAAACGAAAGGATTGCCTCTCTGCTGTTTTGAGGTGTCCACTAAAAGGATATGCAGTTAGAAATAGAGTTCCGGAGGGCGGTATGCTCTCCGGCACTCTTTTGACCTCTCTGATTATTTTCCCGTGTGGGTCAACGTGTGGGTCAAATGGCCAAGACGCGGCGATCCCACAAAACTGCACCAAGCAAAAACTCCCCTGAAATCAAGGGATTTCAGGGGAGCCGTGGTCCGAGTGGCGGGATTTGAACCCACGGCCTCTTGGTCCCGAACCAAGCACGCTACCAGCTGCGCTACACCCGGATATCGCGCCATATACCGCAGCCTTTGACGCCGCGGACATTACGCGACGCTTAGTATAACATTTCTTTTTTCGGATTTCAAGTACTTTTGGCATTATTTTCAATATTATTTTTTCCCCTTGGCAAATCTCCGTAAAACTTACTGTACTAATTATATTCAACAGCGGAGAAATTAGTATCAGGCAAAAATGGTGCCGCGAAAAAACGCGCGCATGATGACAATAGTTTTCCCGTCATTTCCTGCTCAAATAAAGTAAATTATTACAGCACACTGTGACAGGTTTTCCATAATGCAAAATTTATAATTTATGTAAACTTATTTATGGGAGGAATCACAGTGAAACTAAAGTTAAAGGCCTCTGAGCTGCGCAGGCAGCTCATAAGCGGCCAGCTCCCTGAGCAGAAGCCGCAGCTCGCCCTGGTGCTGGGATGGCTGCTGAACTTTCTGCTGGGGATGATCATGGCGAGCGCCACAATACTCGACCGATGCGGCCCGTTCGGAATAGCGGCTGTGGCGCAGGCGGGGGCCAAAGTGGGCGGGCTGATGTGCACATTGGGCGCGGCGGCTGGATACCTGTTCAGCTTCGGCTTCGAGCATGGAATAAAATACGTGGCCGCCGTCGTGCTTGTGTTTACAGCCGCGTATGTTTTTCAGGAACTGAAGGTGTACTCAAGGCTATGGTTTATGCCGGCGGTGGCAGCTTTTTTTACCATACTGTCAGGCTTTTTGGGCACGATCGATACCTCCAGCGCCACGCCGGTATACATGCCGCTGCTGACGGAGACCATTCTCGCCGGCGGATCGGCCTACTTCTTCCGTGAGGCGCTGTCCCTGGAGGAGCGGGACACGGAGTCGGCTGAGCTGCGGCACGGGATATCGGTTATAATCCTGCTGGCATGCCTGATGATTGCGCTGGCACGCCTTGAGTTAGGCGGGGTCATATCGATCGGACGCTTTGCCGCGCTGCTTATCGTCATGGCGGCAGCGTGCAAGGGAGGCTCGCTCTCCGGCGCGGCGGCGGGCGCGGCGCTGGGCATAGCGATGGACATTGCCGCCGGCGGGACGCCCTATTACTCCACAGCCTACGCCTTTTCCGGACTTATCGCGGGCGTGTTCTCCAAGCACAGCCGTATGATCATCGTGATAAGCTGTGTGCTGGCCAACGCCGCGGCGGTGGTGTGGACCTGGAAAAGCGGGGTGCACTACCAGTCGCTGTACGAGGCCTTTGCCGCGTCGGTAGTGTTCATGCTCCTGCCGTCGCAGGTGCTCAACTACGCTGGAGCCTTTCTACGGCCCGCGCAGACCTCCTCGAGCGAGTCGGGGCTGCGCAGATACACGGCGCGGCGGCTGAGCAAGATGAGCGAGGCTTTCCGTGACCTGTATGACACCGTGGATGCCTGTGCCGGCGGGGACGACAACGACGAGGACCTGTCAAAGCTTTTCGACAGCGCCTCGGAATCGGTTTGCAGCCGCTGCAAGAACAAGTCCGATTGCTGGAACAAGAACTATATGGACACGCTGTCTGTGTTCAACGACCTCACGCCGCTGATTAAAAACCGCGGGATAATCATGAAAAGCGACGTGCCGGAGCACTTTATTGAAAAATGCCTCAGACCCAACGAGCTTGTGGGCGCGATAAACGGGGAGCTTCGCGCGCGCGTATACCGCCAGCGGTTCAGAAACCGGCTCATGGAAAACCGCAGCGCGGCCTACAGCCAGTATGCCGATATCTCTGAAATACTGCGCGAGGCGGCAGAGGAGCTGCAAAACGCGTATGGCCCCGACGTACTCGCCCAGCGGAGGCTGCTGCGCTACCTCGACAGCCTGGACATCGACGCGGATGCCTCGGTGTTCCGGGACAGGAGCGGCAGGCTGCATATCATCCTTGAAAGCGCGCGCATGGGGCTTCTGACGAAGGACGAGGACTATCTGGACAAGCTCTCCGGCGTGGTTGGTGTGCGCCTGTGCCGTCCGAAATCGGCGCAGGACGCGGAGGGGCGGCTTCTTTTGCTGGAGGCTGAACCCCTGTCGGTGTCGGTGGGCATAGCGTCGATGAAGAAAAAGGGCGAGAGCGTCTCCGGCGACCGCGGTACCTATTTCAAGACCGACAGGGGGCTGCTGTGCGTGATCCTCTCCGACGGCATGGGCAGCGGGGACGACGCAGCGCGCGAGAGCGTCGCGGCCGTGCGCATACTCGAGCGCTTCCTGCGCTCCGGGGTGGAGCCGGAGGTGGCCGTGAAGATGCTCAATTCCATGATGCTTCTCAAAAACGGAGAAGAATGGGGATTTGCCACGGTAGACCTGATGTGCATTGACCTGTTTACGGGCGAGACAGGCTTTTATAAATACGGCGCGGCCCCGTCTTATGTAAAAAGCGGAAAATCTATACGACGGGTGCGAAGCGAGAGCCTTGCCGCGGGACTCACGGCAGGAGATACATCGGCTCCGGACGTGGTGCGGATGCGCCTTAAGCCCGGATGCCTTGCCCTGATAGCGAGCGATGGCGTCATTGCCGGTACCAATGACGCGTGGCTCAGGGCGATCCTCAGCGATAACGATGGAAAAGACACAAAAGCGCTGGCCCGCGAGACACTTCAGACTGCGTTGAAGCAATACGGCTGCGGTGACGACATGACGGTGCTGGCTGTGAGAATAGATAACAGGGAGTAGAGCATGTCGCCTAAATTGAGTTTATTCACAAGGCTGAAAAGAACGAGGATATATAAGCCCGGCATGAATAATGCGCTGCCTAAGCGGTTAAACTGGGAACAAATAGAAAACAGACCGAGGCAGGAGGGCAGAAAAGTGGTTAAAGGAACTACCAAGCGTGTTATAGTGGTAAAGTCGCCGGACCCGAAAATCTTTGAACAGGCGATTTTCATAGTCAAGGAGGATTATCTGGGAAAGGAAGGGGCAGATCCGTCCGACGTGCTCAAGGAAGCGCGCAGGGTTGCCGACGACTATATCCGCGGCTCGGTGGCGTCTGCGGGGAACCTCCTTTCACGGCTGCCGCCGCCGGTATTCGCGGCAATGGGCGCCGGCTGCGCCGGCATTGTGTGGCTCGTTCTCAGGCTTGTGGGCGTGTAAGCGTATTACTGACAAATCCCATACTGTGAATTATAACTCACAGTATGGGATTTTTATGTCGCAGACGGTTGTATTTGAAAATTAAAAGTGGTAAAATTATAATAGTTATAAATTTTTGGCAATTTCCAATGCCGGTGTGGAAAAAATTAAAGAAGTGAGGTTTTTATTATGAGCAGCATAACTGACATAAGGCTTGCCCCCTCGGGCGAGAGAAAGATTGCGTGGGCCGCGGGGAACATGCCCCTGCTCAACGCCATCAAGGCCGATTTTGAAAGGACGAAGCCCTTTGAGGGGATAAAGGTAACGCTCTCCGTGCACCTTGAGGCCAAGACGGCCTATCTCTGCCGCGTGCTTGCCGCGGGCGGCGCGGAAATGCACGTTACCGGCTCAAACCCCCTGTCCACGCAGGACGACATTGCCGCGGCACTTGTTGCCGGCGGTCTGGAGGTATACGCCCACCACGGCGCGTCGCCGGAGCAGTATGAAAGCGACCTGAACTCAGCGCTCAGCTGCTCGCCGGAGATAATCATTGACGACGGCGGCGACCTTGTTCACCTGATGCATACGAAATTTGCGCATATGATACCGAACGTGATAGGCGGATGCGAGGAGACCACCACGGGCATACTGCGCCTGCGCGCCATGGCTAAAGCGGGCGAGCTGCGCTTCCCAATGGTGATGGTCAACGATGCCGACTGCAAGCACCTTTTCGACAACCGCTACGGCACGGGCCAGTCCGTCTGGGATGCCATCGACCGCACAACCAACCTCATCGTTGCCGGAAAGCGCGTCGTTGTCGCGGGCTACGGCTGGTGCGGCAAGGGTGTCGCCATGCGCGCCAAGGGCCTGGGCGCGCGGGTCATCGTCACCGAGGTCGACCCCGTAAAGGCCATTGAGGCTCACATGGACGGCTTCGAGGTCATGACCATGGCCGACGCGGCGAAGGCGGGGGACATGTTCGTCACCGTCACGGGCTGCAGCGGCGTTATCACGCCGGAGCACTTCGCGCTGATGAAGGACGGGGCTATAATGTGCAACGCGGGTCACTTCGACATCGAGGTGGATGTGGCTTCGCTCGGTGCGATCGCAAAGGAGCAGTACGAGGCCAGGCAGAACATAACCGGCTACCGCATGGACGACGGGCGCACCCTGTTCGTGCTGACCGAGGGCAGGCTCATCAACCTCGCCGGCGGCGACGGGCACCCCGCGGAGATAATGGATATGAGCTTTGCCATACAGGCGTTGTCGGCCAGATATCTGGTTGAAAACCGCGGCAGGGTCCCCGCGGACGTGATAGCCGTGCCGCGCGAGATCGACGACGACGTGGCCCGCCGCAAGCTCGCCACTCTGGGCATAAGCATAGACAGCCTTACGGACGGGCAGAGGAAATATCTCGGAATCTGAAATCGGCCCTACGCGCCGTCCAAGCGGCGCGTAGGGCAGGTAAAGGGCGGTGTGCGCGTGGAAGAAAAGGAAAACAACAGCCTCGCTCCGGAGGAGGAAATCGAGGACTTTGAGGCGGTGCGCGGCAGGCGCATGGCCGAGCTGGACACTCTGCTTCGCGAGCGACGGCTCAAGCAGCTCCAGGAGGAGCTTGAGGAGACGGACGAGTTCGAGGTCGCGGAGTTTCTCGCCACCCTGCCGCTGCACCAGATGGCGAAGGGCTTCCGTATGCTCTCAAAGGAAAAGGGCGCGGAGGTCTTTGCCGAGCTGGAAGCCCCCGAGCAGGAGTATATTATCAACTCCATAACCGACGCGGAGCTTGGCGACATAATCGAGGAGATGTACGTTGACGACGCGGTCGACCTGATGGAGGAGCTGCCCGCCAACGTGGTCAAGCGCGTCATGCGCACCGCCACGCCGGAGACGCGCACGCTGATAAACCAGTATTTAAAATACCCCGAAAACTCTGCCGGAAGCATAATGACGGCCGAGTTTATCGACCTGAAAAAATATATGAACGTGCGCGAGTCCTTCGCGCGCATCCGGCGCATCGGCGCGGACAAGGAGACGATATACACCTGCTTTGTCACCAGCGCCGACCGCAAGCTCGAGGGCATCGTCACGGTCAAGGACCTCATCATGGCCGACGAGGACGAGGTCATCGAGAACATAATGGACGAGGATGTCATCTTCGCCACCACCACGGACGACCAGGAGGAGGTCTCGGACATTTTCGCCGACTACGACCTCATCGCCATTCCCGTTGTGGACAGGGAGCACCGGCTCGTGGGCATTGTGACGGTCGACGATGTCATGGATGTTATCGAGCAGGAGGCCACCGAGGACATCGAAAAGATGGCCGGTATGTCCCCGTCGGACAAGCCCTATTCCCGGAGCGGGATAGTGGAGCTTTTCAAAAACCGCTACCCGTGGCTGCTTTTCCTGATGCTCTCGGCGACCTTTACGAGCATAATAATAAACTCGTTTGAGGATGCCCTGTCGGCCCAGGCGGCGCTTATCGGCTTCATACCCATGCTCACCGGTACGGGCGGAAACTCCGGCTCACAGTCCTCCACGGCGGTCATACGAAGCCTCTCGCTGGGCGACACGGAGCCGGGGGACGTGCTGCGCGTGATTTGGAAGGAGCTTCGCGTGGCGGTGCTGTGCGGCATCGCCCTGGCGGCGGTGAACTTTGTGAAGATGCTGGCGGTGGACCGCACGGTGCTGGGAAACGACGGCGTTACGGTGATGGTCGCCGCGACGGTGAGCATTACGATGGTGTTTGTAGTCATCTTCGCCAAGGCCGTGGGCTGCACCCTGCCCATAGCGGCGGAGAAGCTGGGCGTAGACCCCGCGGTCATGGCCAGCCCGCTCATTGCCACGATAACGGACTCTGTGTCCCTGCTGATATACTTCACCGTGGCAAGGCTGCTGCTGCATGTGTAGCGTATGAAATGCAATTACCGCCCTGACTATCGGGTCAGGGCGGTAATTGACTGTTTCATTCACAGAAGCGGCGACACTGCCTTCATTACAAAGCCTGTTGCCTTGCGCGTCCACTTCACGTCGCGCAGATTCTCAGGTTTTATCTGCCGGCACTTCGTCAGGGTCTGCTGGAAGTCCCGCTCAATGTCGGGGATGCAGCTTGTGCCGGTCATATAAGCGGCGCACTCAAAGTGGTGGTACAGGCTGCGGTAATCAAGATTAATGGTGCCGACAACGGCAGCTTCATCGTCGCTGACGAAAACCTTGGAGTGGACAAAGCCGGGGGTGTACTCAAAAATCCTCACTCCCGAGGCCAGCAACGGGGCGTAATGCGTCCAGGCCAGCGCGTAGGGGATGTCCTTGTCGGGCACGCCGGGGAGGATGATTGCCACGTCCACGCCGCGCTCGGCCGCGAATTTGACGGCGCATTCCATCTCGCCGTCCATGATGAGGTATGGCGTCATTATGTGCACATAGCGCCGGGCGCGGTTGAGAATATCCATGTAGACATGCTCGCCCAGCTTGTAGCCGTCCAGAGGGCAGTCGCCGAAGGGGATGACGTAGCCCTTCGTTTCCGCCGGCGGGCGGGAAGGCATTGACAGATAGCGCCCGAACTCGGGGGCGTTGTCGTTGATGCTCCACATTTGCAGGAACATCAGCGTAAAGCTCTTCACAGCCTCGCCCTTGAGCATGAGCGCCGCGTCCTTCCAGTGGCCGAAGCGCTCGGTGCGGTTGATGTACTCGTCGGCAAGATTGACCCCGCCCGTGAATGCGGTGTGACCGTCTATGACGAGAATCTTCCGGTGGTCGCGGTAGTTGTAGTGCGTGGAAATGAACGGCGTGAGCGGGGAGAAGATCTTGCACTTTATCCCCAAAAGCTCCAGCCGCTTCGGGTAATCGTGCGGCAGGGTGGAGAACTCGCAGGTGCCGTCGTAGATAACGCGCACCTCGACCCCGCTTTTTGCCTTGCGTGCGAGAACCTCCAGTATCCGGCTCCACATATAGCCCTCGTTTATTATGAAGTACTCAAGGAAAATAAAGTGCTTTGCTCTCTCAAGCTCGCGCAGCATGGCCTTAAATTTGGCCTCGCCCGAGGGCAGGTAAGTAGTCTGGGTGCAGTCATAGGCGGGGTAGCAGCCGGCGCGGCTGATATAGTGCGCCAGACTTGCCGCGGCGGGACGTTCCTCACGCAGGCGGGCCATGGTTTCCTCAGACTGCGGGATACTTTCGTGTGTGTCGGTGTTGAGCGTGAGCAGCCGCTTTTTCAGCGCGCGGTGGCCCACGTCCGTCCGCGTGTACAGCAGCAGGACGGCCCCGGTGATAGGGAAGAGCATGATAAGTATGAGCCAGGTGATCTTCCCCGTGGGGTCAATTTTGCTGTTGATAAGGTAGAGCACCATGCTCACGGTGAAAATTGCCGACACCGAAACCATGTACGGCGTGTATTGGCTGAAGCGGAGTATTGAGAAGATAAGGAAAGCCGCCTGCAGAACCAGCAGGAGCGATATGATCCCCAAGCGGCTGAAAACGGCGCGCACAAGCCCCTTGCGCCCCTTCCTTATCAGGTACAGCCCGTTCCGTTCCTCCTCCATTGCGCTCCCTCCGATCCGTGCGGTGAAATATTTTGACTTATTTCTGCATTATTACAGCATTATAGCAACTCTTGAGCGCAAAAACAAGTAGCAGATTAAAAACTCCATTTTATCTTTCGTGTTGATAAATGCCTAAAATAATAATTCTTCGTTGGAATGGCTGAACGGGCATTTCCCCGATAGGGATAACCGCCCACTGAACTGGAATTCGTAAAACTATTGCAAAACCCATACCTGCCCATCGGGCATACTCATCCAGGCTCCAGGAATAACCTCTAAAATCTCTCCAGTCGGATATTGTCGGATGACGATCTCTTCCCAGTAATCCGGTTCATCATGCCATCGGCAGAAATAAAATTTGTCGCCCTTTCGGTCAAAGAAATGCTCCGTTTCCTCAATACTAAATTCAATTTTTTCGGGCCAGATTATTTGAAATCTTCCATCATTTCTTTGTTGGGTAAGCATCAGCGGCGATTGTCTCAATAACAGGTTATAACAATCCTTTACCTCTGTTAAAGGCAGGGAAGCAACTGTGGCAACCTGATTTGCGGCATCATCATATTGAACAATGCTGAGCTGTGCCTTTGGAAAGTCGGCTAATAATATCTGTATTTTCCCGTTATATGAAATAGGCCGCCCGAAGTATTGTCCGGCTTTGCCTTCAATCGGTTCCACAACGCGCCCATCGGGATACTGAACAAACACAAGACGGTTGCAGTTTACTGGGTGGTGGTCACGGTACAGCTCCTCGGCCTCATACAAATCTCCATGCGTATAGTCGCTGCCCCAATACCATTCAGGGCTTCCGTCCAGAGGCTCAAGTGATATAATGCCATGTGTGTTAATTTTTTTCATCATAAATCAACCCCTCAAATGTTGATTTGTCCATTCCTGCACATTTTGATTATATTATCTCAAACTGTTTTTGGCAAGGTTTTTGGTGAAATTGCCAGAGATTCTTTCATCAACACGAAAGGAAAAAGGGACAATAAAAAAAGC
The DNA here is from genome assembly GCA_023664105.1 of Butyricicoccus sp. Taxonomy (GTDB): domain Bacteria; phylum Bacillota; class Clostridia; order Oscillospirales; family Oscillospiraceae; genus JAMPGF01. The sequence goes on from JAMPGF010000012.1 coordinate 12,929, forward strand.
GGCATCCCGAATGGGGTGCCGCAAATTGCTTACGAGCAGAAGCGGTGCTTGCCTATTGTGACGATAAGCGGCCGCGACCATATCCACTTGCTCGTGGCGGTGGCGGGGTTGAAGTAGTATATCGCGCCGCCGGAGGGGTCGCTGCCGTTGAGCGCGTCGCGCGCCGCCTGATAGCAGCTGTCGGCCACCGGCTCGTTGAACTGTCCGTCCGTGACGCAGGTGAAGGCCCCGGACTGGTAGATCACGCCGGACATGGTGTTGGGGAAGGAGGGGTGCTCCATGCGGTTGAGCACCACCGCGCCGACGGCGACCTGGCCGGAATAGGGCTCGCCGCGGGCCTCGGCGGATATCAGCCTCGCCAGCAGGGCCACGTCGGACGAGCCGCTGCTTGCCGCCGTGCCGCTGGAGTCGTTTATGCCCAGGGCCGCGAGGGTTTTCGTGCCCGCCACTCCGTCGGCTGTCAGGCCGTTTTTCTTCTGGAAGCTCTTGACAGCGGCCTCGGTTTTGCTGCCGTATACTCCGTCCACGCCGCCGGAATAATATCCCCATGCCTTGAGCTTGGTCTGGATCTGGCTGACCACCGAGCCCGAGCTTCCACGTTTATAAGACGCTGCCTCGGCGCTCTGGATAAAGCATATCACCAGTATGTTCACAAGGAACACAACCAAAAGCGCCATGCAAAGCTTTTTCCTGCCGCTCATAAAATCGCTCCTTACGTTTTTTGTGACAGGAATAGTCTGCGAAGGAGCGGTTTCAGTTATCCGGCTTAAATTTTGTCAGTTCGCCGCGCAAATCGGTTTCCATAAGCCGGCGTATTTCCTCCGGCCGGCAGCCAAGCCCGAAGAGGTAGTACAGCTTTGCCACGGCGGCCTCAACGGTCATGTCGTAGCCGCTGACGGCCCCGGCGCGGCGCAGCGCGCTGCTCGTTTCGTAGGCTCCCAGCCGCACCGAGCCGCGCAGGCACTGTGTGCACACGACGATAATCGTTCCGTTCGCCGCGGCCTTGCGCACGGCGTGAAGAAGCTCTTCGTCCTGCTGCGGCAGATTTCCCACGCCGAAGGCCTCGAGCACAAGCCCGCTGAGCTGCTCGGTCATTATCCCCTCTAACAGGGAAAACTGTATCCCGGGGAACACCTTCAAAACCGCGATAGGCAGGTTTTCCGGAAACTCCGCCAGCTCCAGCGGCCCGATGGCGGGGCGGATGAGCTTGTCATTATAGCGTATGTCAATGTCAGCGCTTGCCAGCGGCGGATAGTTCGGCGAGTCAAAGGCCGCCAGCTCGTCGGACGAGACCTTGGTTGCCCGGCAGCCGCGCAGCAGATGCCCGCCGAAATAGAGGCAGACCTCGCAGCAGCGCCCCTCGCCGGCGATTATTATTGAGCTGATAAGATTATCACGCGCGTCGCTTCTCAGCTGCCCCATGGGAATCTGCGACCCGGTGAGAATAACCGGCTTGGTCAACCCCGAGAGCATGAAGGCCAGCGCCGAGGCGGTGTAGGCCATAGTGTCTGTGCCGTGCAGCACCACAAAGCCGTCGTAGGCATCATAATGCCGCTCGATTTCCCGTGCGATCTGCACCCAGTTTTTCACCGATACGTTTGACGAGTCCAAAAGCTTGTCAAACTCCACAAGCTCCCAGTCCGGTATCCCAGGCGAGCGCAGCTCCGGCGTGGCGTCCAGCACAGATTTCAGATAGCCGCTTTTCGGCGCGAAACCGCTGCCGGAGGGCACCATGCCAATGGTGCCCCCGGTGTAGATTATCAAAACCCTGCTCAAAATCTTATTTTGTCCCGAAAATCCTGTCTCCTGCGTCGCCGAGGCCGGGCACGATGTAGCCGTGCTCGTTGAGCCTCTCGTCCTCTGCGGCGACATAGATGTCCACGTCGGGGTGGGCCCGCTGCATTGCGGCAATGCCCTCGGGGGCGGCGATGATGCACATGAGCTTGATATGGCGGCAGCCGTACTTGTTTTTCAAAAAGCCGCAGGCCGCCGCGGCGCTGCCGCCGGTGGCGAGCATGGGATCGACGACAATGACCTCGCGCTCGGTGATGTCGGGAGGCATCTTGCAGTAGTATTCCACAGGCTCGAGGGTTTCCGGGTCGCGGTAGAGCCCGATGTGCCCGACCTTGGCCGAGGGCAGCAGCGCGAGCATACCGTCAACCATGCCCAGCCCGGCGCGCAGTATGGGCACGACTGCCAGCTTTTTGCCGAGAATACGGTGGACAACGGTTTTTGCTACGGGAGTCTGAATCTCGACCTCCTCCAGCGGCAGGTCGCGTGTTGCCTCGTAGCACATGAGCATCGCTATCTCGGAGACGAGCTCACGGAATTCCTTCACGCCGGTAGCCCCGTCGCGGAGTATGGACAGCTTGTGCTGTATCAGCGGGTGGTCGAAAACGTATACTGTGCTCATGCAGATTTCTCCTTTATCTAAAATATTTTTATCAGTTTATTTTGCCATTCTCTCCTGCCGCTCCCGCTCGGCCTGGGACAGGCGAAGGTAAACGGGCAGCAGCTTATCCGCGCCCTCAAGCGGCTTCCCCTCCGCCGCGCGGATGACGCCCCAGGCGTTTTGCAGCCTCACGGCCTCCGGCGCGAGCACGGCGTCAATGCCCCGCTCCGCGAGGTGCTTATAACAAAGCTCCGCCCCGTCGCCGACGACGAACACGCTCCTTCCGCACCCCGTCAGCTCGCCGGAAAGCGCCTCAAGCGAGACCGCCCGGTCAGGGCACAGGCGGCGCGGCTGTCCGTTTTCAAACTCAAACAGCGCGTTGTAAACCTGGCTTCTCCGCGCGTCCATGGCGCAGCAGATGAGGTCGCCGGGCGCGGCGCACTCGCCGTTCCAGGCCATTGCCTCGAGCGTGGACACGCCCACGGCGGGCTTGTCCGCGCCCCAGCACAGCCCCTTCACCGTGGCCACGCCGATGCGAACCCCCGTGAATGAGCCGGGGCCGCGCGACACGGCGACGGCGTCGATATCAGATATCGTCACTTCACAGCTTTTGAGCATGTCCAGCGCCATGGGCAGCAGCGTGCGGCTGTGCGTCAGGCCGCTGGACTGGAAATACTGGCTGACGAGCAGTCCGTCCTTTGCCAGCGCCGCGGAGGCGGCCTTCGCGCTGGACTCAAAGGCAAGCATATACATTCCGTTCACCCCTCAAACGCGCTGGCGGGCGCGCCGTCGATCTCTATCCTCCGCCCGCCGTCGGAGACCTTTTCGATGCTTACGCTTATCTCGTCCCCCTCAAAGGCATCGCGGACGTTCTCGCTCCACTCCACGGCGCACACACCGCCGCGGGAGAGGTAGTCCTCCCAGCCGATGTCGAACAGCTCGTCAGCCGAGCCCAGGCGGTACATGTCGAAATGGAACAGCTCGCGCTCTCCGGAGTATTCGTTTACGATGGTGAAGGTGGGGCTGTACACATGCGCGCCGATGCCCATGCCGCGGGCCATACCGCGCACAAAGGCGGTCTTGCCCGCGCCCAGAGCGCCGTACAGCGCCACCACCGCGCCGTCAGGCAGCGCCGCGGCAAGCCGCGCGCCCACAGCCTCGGTCTCGGCCTCGCTGCTTGAAAAAATGGTCATAGCTGTTTCTCCTGAATTATTTTGTCATTGCTATTATATCTTATTTTTTCCGTTGCGTAAAGTATGTAAATATGATACAATGCGAAGGTAGTATGTGGAAAAAGCAATGTATGTGGATTTTTTGCCGGTTTGAGGAGGCTCATCCCCCATGAAGAAATACCTGCCGCTGGTGCGGGAGTTTTTGCAGCGCGCCGACATGGTGCTGTTTTCGCTGTGCATGATAAGCTCGATAATGGGCCTCGTGGTGATTTCCAGCGCCGCGGCGACTCTTGATCATCCGATAAAATACGTCGCCGTCCAGCTCGCGGCGCTGATAATAGGAATTGGGCTTTTTGTCGTCCTCACCGTGATAGACATTGACATGATCGCCGACAAGTGGCCCATACTTCTGGGCGTCGGCGTGGTGTTTATTCTTGCGCTGGTGCCCTTCGGCGAGGGCGGCGGCACCGGCAACACGGGCTGGATACGCTTTTTCGGCATAGGCATACAGCCGTCCGAGGTCGTCAAGGTCATCTATATCGTGCTCATGGCAAAGCATATCACCTACCTCAAGGAATACAGGAGCCTCAACCACGTCGTGTCCGTGGTCCAGCTCGCGGGGCATTTCATGCTGTTTTTCGGGCTCATAGTCGTCATTTCCTCCGACCTTGGCAGCGCGCTTATCTTCTTTTTCGTGTTCGTCATCATGCTGTACGCCGCTGGGCTGAAGCTGTACTGGTTTGTCCTCGGCATAGCCGCCATAGCGGCGGTGGCGCCTTTTGCCTGGGAGCATATACTCAAGGATTACCAGAAGGACCGCATAATGGCGCCCTATGTCCCCGACCTTGTCGACAAAACGGGTGACGGCGTGACGTGGCAGGCCAACCAGAGCAAGCTGGCCCTGTCCTCCGGGCGGCTCACGGGGACGGGGCTCTATAACGGCACGCAGACGCAGTCCGGCTCCCTGCCGGCAAAGCAGACCGACTTCATCTTCGCCGTAATAGGCGAGGAGCTGGGAATGATAGGCTGCTGCGTAGTCCTTCTTCTGCTGGTGCTGATAATCATTCGCTGCATCTATGTGGGGCTCAGCTCGCACAATACTATGAGTATGCTCGTCTGCTTCGGCGTGGCGGCGTCCATGATTTTCCAGACCTTCGAGAATATCGGCATGTGCATCGGCCTGACCCCCGTCGTCGGCATAACCCTGCCGTTTTTCAGCTATGGAGGCTCGTCGACCTTTTCGATGATGGCCGCCATGGGGCTTGTCTCCGGCATAAAATACCGGCCAAAGCCGGAACGCTTCCACCGATACGGATAGCAAAAACGAGGCCGGAGGGCCTCGTTTTTTGCCTTTATAAAAATCAGTACTCCTGAGCCTTCCGGCGAAGCGACAGGCAGTCGGCGATCATGGCGATGAACTCGCTGTTTGTGGGCTTGCCCTTGATGTTCGAAACGGTGTAGCCGAAAAACTTCTGCAGCGTCTCAAGGTCGCCGCGGTCCCACGCAACCTCGATGGCGTGGCGTATCGCGCGCTCGACGCGCGACGGGGTGGTGCCGAACTTCTTCGCCACCGCGGGGTAGAGCACCTTCGTCACGGCGTTTATCACGTCCATGTCGTTGATAGTGAGAATGATCGCCTCGCGAAGATACTGATAGCCCTTTATGTGCGCGGGCACGCCGATCTCGTGTATGATATCTGTGACCACCGCCTCAAGATTCTGCGCCTGCTTCTGCGCCGCGGACGCGGGCATAGCGGCGGGGAGCGTACCGCTAACGCTCTGGCGTATCCTTATTGCCAGGGCCTGCATGTCGCAGGGCTTCGGGATGAAATAGTACGCGCCGAGGTCGGCGCATTTTGACACGAGCTGGTCGTTGCAGAAAGCGGACACGACCAGAACGATAGGGCAGGCGCCTGTCTCGGGAATTCGCTGCATCACGCCCAGCCCGTCCAGCTGCGGCAGAACCAGATCCAGCAGCAGCACGTCGGGGCGCAGCTTTAAAATAAGCTCGAGAGCACGTGCTCCGTCCGCGGCTGTCCCCACGACTTCGATATCCTCCTCTGCGCCCAGCGTTGCTTCCAGCAGCGAGCGGAAATCCTCGCTCGGGTCCGCGATAAGTACTTTGATCTTCTCCATTGGTTTCCTCCATAACATTATCATTTACGGTCACACAGTATCTTTTTTTCGTGGAAACACCGTTCGCAAAAGATAATTTATCATAATACCCAATTTATTGCAATAATTTCGGGCCAACTAAGCGTCCCCCTTTGTTCCCTCGTTTCGACATGCGAATTGTGGTTATACCCGCCTCTTCGCCATGACCCTGCCCCAATATGCTGTTTTTGACAAAAAGCCCCTGTCGAAAAATAGGGACAAAAAAACAGCGCATTTTACCCGCGCCGCGCGTTTTCAAATTAAAGATTTTAATTTGAAAACAGTATTATTGACAAATCGGGAGCTTGCGGATATCATAATAAGCGGTTATTACATAAATTTACTGATGTGCTTTGGTGATGCTATGCTGTACAATGAGGCCATAGATTTATACAAAAAGCTCCGGCTGATGCACTACCGTCGGCTGTTCGGGCGCATACATGAGCGCGACGGGAGCCTGAGCGCCACGGAGGCCTTTGCTGTGGACGTGATTTATCTGCTGGAAAAGCCCGCGCTGGGGGAGTTTGCCGCCTGCCTGGGCATCTCGCAGCCGAACGCGACGTACAAGGTCAACAACCTCATGGCCAAGGGCTATGTGGAAAAGCGCGCCTCCGAGTCCGACCGGCGCGAGTGCCGTCTGTGCGTGACGGAGAAGTTCATGGATTATTACGGCGCGCAGAATGTCGTCCTCAGCTCCGCGCTGGACAAGCTCGCCGCGGAATTTTCCGGGGAAGAGCTGGAGACGTTTGAAAAGGTCCTCCGCGCCCTTAACGGGGCGCTTGAGTGACAGAGCGGAGGCGCGCAATGGAAAAGAAAATCGCCCTTATGACCGGCGGCAGTAGCGGCATCGGCCTGCAAACCGCTATCGCCCTGCGTGACCGCGGCTGCACGGTATACGAGCTCAGCCGCCGCGAAAGCGACACGCCGGGAATAACCCACCTCGGCGCGGACGTCTCCGACGAAGCCCAGACCGCCGCCGCCATAAAAAAAGTCCTCGAAAACGAGGGCCGTCTGGATATCCTCATCTGCTGTGCCGGCTCGGGCATCTCTGGCGCGGCGGAGTTTACAGACAATGCCGATGCCCGCGCGCTGCTGGAGGTCAATCTTTTCGGAGCGGTCAACTGCTGCAAGGCGGCGGTTCCCGCCATGCGCAGGCAGGGGAGGGGAGTTATCCTGTGCGTCGGCTCCGTGGCGGGAGCAATACCGATACCGTTCCAGGCCTGGTACTCCGTGACCAAGGCCGCCGTGGGCAGCTACGCAGGGGCGCTGAGAAACGAGGTCGCGCCCTTTGGCATTGAGGTAAGCTGCATACTGCCCGGCGACATAAAGACCGGCTTCACCGCCGCCCGGCGCAAGAGCGAGGCGGGCGACGACGTGTACCAGGGCCGTATACGCCGCTCTGTAGCCGTCATGGAGCACGACGAGCAGAACGGCATGTCCGCAGACTTCGCGGGCCGCTACATAGCGTCTCTGGCGCTCAGAGGGCATTTGAAGCCAGAGTACGCGGTGGGGCTGAAGTATAAGTTCTTCGTTATGCTCGCCCGCCTGCTGCCGTGCAGGGCGCTGAGCGCTCTGGTTAAGACGATATACGCGAAATAAAGCTTTGGGGCGGGAGAACTTCCCGCCCCTGTTTGCTATTGCTCACGTCGAAATTTCATTGCGCCCGCCGACGAGCAATGACTTGTACTTTACATAAAAATGTGGTAATATAATTTACAAAACGCTAATATCAGCGCCTTGTGCGCATCAGGGAGGCAAAGCAATGTCATTTTTATCCGCAATCATTCTCGGCCTTGTACAGGGCATAGCGGAATTCCTGCCGATATCCAGCTCGGGGCACCTCTCCGTGCTGCAAAACTTTTTCAACATGTCCACCGCAGAGGACGGCCACCTTTTTTTTGATGTGCTGCTGCACCTGGGCACGCTCGTGTCGGTCTGCGTGGTTTACCGGCAGGACATCGCGGCGATAATAACCGACAGCATAGACTGCGTGCGCCGCTTCGGCCACCCGGAGCCCGGCGGGCCGAAGCACTATCCCGGCGCGCGCCTGCTCATCATGATGTTTATCGCCACGCTGCCGCTGTTCATCATCCTGCCCGTGAAGAAATTCATCGACGCGCTTTACTACAACACCTGGTTCATCGGCGTGGCCTTTCTCCTGACCGGCCTGGTGCTCTTTACCAGCGACAGGCTGAGAAACGGACGGGCGACCGAGAAGAACATGAGCGTCGGCGGCGCGGTTGTTATCGGAATAGCCCAGGCGCTGGCAACGGTGCCGGGCCTGTCCCGCTCGGGCATGACCATCTCCGCCGGCGTGGCCACGGGTCTGGACAGGGAGTTTGCCGCGAAGTTCTCCTTCCTCATTTCCATTCCCGCCGTCCTCGGCGCGAACATACTCAGCCTCTTTGACGCGCTCAGCGACGGGGTAGACATGTCCCTGCTTCCGGCGTATTTTGTCGGTATGCTCGTCGCGATGGTGTCCGGCTACTTTGCCGTCAGCCTCGTGCGCCTTATCTGCCGAAAGGGGCAGTTCGGCAAATTCGCCTACTACTGCTGGGCCGCCGGCGCGTTGACGCTGATCCTTTCCATAGTTTTATAAAAAGCATTTTGTACGAGGTGAGATAAATGGCTGAAAAAGCTGCAAAAAAGCCCGCCGCGAAGTCCGGCTCGTCCGCGGCGAAGAAAAACACCGGAAAGGCCTCCGCCGCCAAGTCCTCCGGCAGGGCTGCACACGCCGCGCCGCCGCAAAAGCCCATCCGGCGCGAGGTCGGCGCCGCCGTGTGCTTTTTCCTGGGGCTGTTTTCCTTTATCGGATATTTCAAGGTCGACGCGCTGTTCATTGACATTTTCTGCCGCTTTATAAAGGGGCTGGTTGGCTACGGCTACTACATATTCCCGCCGGCGCTTCTGGCCTGCGCGGTGATACTGGCCTTCCACCGCGGCCGTCCCGTGTGCCTGCGCACGGTCTGCACGCTGCTGCTGCCGGTGGTCGTCGGCGCGCTGGCCCATGTGCTGTTTTACAGGGAGACCGCCGCCGAGGGAGCGCTTGTCCGGGCGCTTTACCGCGATGGGCGTGAAATGCTCTCCGGCGGCGTGCTCTCCGGACTGCTGGGCACGGGATTTAAGTCCCTGTTCAGCGTTTACGGCGCGGTGCCGCTGCTGCTGTTCATTTTGGCGGGGCTTATCATGATCAGCTTCAGGCTCTCGCCCGTGAGGATAGCCGAGAAGGCTAAAAGCCGCCCGCGCCTGGAATACGAACCCCTGCCGGAGGAGTACGGGGACGAGCTCCTGCCCGAGCCTGAGCCCGCCGCGCCGGTCAGGAGCCCCAAAAACGCCGCACCTCCCGCGATACAGCCGAGAACGCCGCGCCGCGCCATTGACATCCCCTTCGACGTGGACGGAGCGGAGCGGCAGGCGGAATACGAGGAGAAGAAGGTCGGCTTCTACAACACCAACCCCCGCGTGAGAACGCCTGACCAGGTGCTGGCAGAGCGGGCCGGACTGTCCGAGCCTGAGCCCGAACCAGCGCCCACACCCGCGCGGGCGGCGAAGCCCGCCGTAACGCCGGAGAATATAGTGCCGCTGAGCTGCAATGAGGCCGCGGCAATCGCTGGCGTGGAGCCCGTGGAGATAAAAACCGAGGAGGTCATCTCCCGCGAGATCGCAAAGCCTGCCTCCCGCAAAAAGGGCATCGCGCCCGAGGACATTGTCTCGGAGACCGAGAGCATCACAAAAGCCATCGAGGAGAGCGAGCGCTCCGCCCAGGGCGAATACCGCTACCCGCCCATTGACCTGCTGCACCGCGGCAGCGGCGCGGCGGCGGACGGGCGCGAGGAAATGGCGATTAACCGCGAGCGCCTGCAAACCACGCTGGACAGCTTCAACGTAAGCGCCGCGATAAGCGACATAACCCGCGGCCCCACGGTCACGCGCTATGACCTGGAGCTTGAGGCCGGGGTGAAGCTGGCGAAGCTGACAAATCTTGCCGGAGACCTTGCGCTGTCGCTTGGCGTGTCCAGCGTCCGCATAGCGCCGATACCGGATAAAATCTCCACCGTCGGCGTGGAGGTGCCCAACAAGATAGTCAGCACCGTCTACCTGCGCGACATAATCGGCTCGCCAAACTTCCGGGACGCCGCTTCAAAGCTGACCTTCGCCATCGGCGAGGACATCGGCGGCAACAGCGTCTGCGGCAACATCGCAAAGCTGCCGCACATGCTCATCGCCGGTACCACAGGCTCGGGCAAATCAGTGTGTATGAACAGCCTCATCCTCAGCCTGCTGTACAAAGCCGGCCCGGACGAGGTCAAGCTGATAATGATCGACCCTAAGATGGTCGAGCTGGGAATTTACAACGGCATTCCGCACCTGTACATCCCCGTCGTGACCGACCCGAAGAAGGCCGCGGGCTCATTGCAGTGGGCGGTTGTGGAGATGCTCAAGCGCTACCGCCTGTTCTCCGAGCTGGGAGTGCGCGATTTGGCGGGCTATAATAATATCCAGAAAAAGAACGGCGAACCGGCGCTGCCCCAGGTGGTCATCGTCATCGACGAGCTGGCGGACCTGATGCTCGTGGCCTCCAAGGAGGTCGAAGAGAGCATCTGCCGCGTGGCCCAGATGGGACGTGCCTCCGGCATGCACCTCGTCATCGCCACGCAGCGCCCCTCCGCCGACGTCATCACGGGCCTGATGAAGGCCAACATCCCCAGCCGCATAGCCTTTGCCGTGTCCAGCGCGCTGGAATCGCGCATAATCCTCGACACCCAGGGAGCGGAAAAGCTGGTCGGCAGCGGCGACATGCTCTACGCCCCCATCGGCGCGGGCAAGCCACAGCGCATCCAGGGCGCCTTCGTCACGGATGAGGAGCGCGAGCAGGTGGTCAATTTCATCAAGAGCAATAGCGAGGCGCAGTACAGCGACGAGATAATGGAGCAGATAGAAAGGGCCGCCCTGGAAAAGCCCTCCGGGTCCGCCAAGGCCGAGAGCGTCAGCCCCGCCGAGGAAAAGAGCGAGTACGACGAGCTCCTGCCCCAGGCCGTGGACGTGATATTCGAGACCAAGCAGGCCTCGGTGTCCCTGCTTCAGCGCCGGCTCAAGCTCGGCTACGCCCGCGCCGCGCGCATAGTTGACCAGATGGAGGAGCTGGGCGTCGTCGGCCCCAGCGAGGGCTCGAAGCCGCGCCAGATCATGATAACCCGCGAGCAGTGGCAGGAGATGCAGCTTATAAACGGCACTGCCCCGCTTGAAAGCCTGCCGGATCTGCCTCCGGCGGATGATTTTGAGCAGGACGATCCGGAGGACTGGAGCGATTGACGTTTTTTCCCGAGGGTAAAGCTGCCAACCGAAGAAAACCTGGAGCTATGGAGGTAAAGGCCGATGGGCGAGAGGGAGGAAAAAATCCGCCTGTGGTTTGATATGTGGCTGCGGCAAAAGGATTCAGGCATAGATAAGATTTTTGCGGAAGATGTTATCTACATCGAAAGCTGGGGGCCGAAATATGAAAACCGCGCTGCCGTGAAGCACTGGTTTGAGGAATGGAATACCCGTGGAAGGGTCCTTGTTTGGGAGATAAAACAGTTTTTTCACAAGCAGGATCGGACTGTTGTGGAATGGTATTTCAAGAACAGGATGGATGACGGAAGAAACGAGGAATTTGACGGAGTATCGCTTGTTGAATGGACGCCTGACGGCAAAATCAGCTTCCTGAAGGAGTTCGGCTGCAATTTGAACAACTATAACCCCTATCAAAACGGTGATACCCCGCAATTCAGGAACGAAAAGGCAAACTGGTTTTGAAACCGGGAGAACGGAATGAATGACTACCTGAACATAAAAATGCCGGAGCGGGAGCTGGGCACGATATCCACGCTCGGCCTGGCGCATGTGGGCGACGGGGTATATGAGCTGATGGTTCGCTCGTGGATAGCCTGCCGGGGCCGCCTGACCTCTTCGGACATGCACCGCGAGACGGTGAAATACGTCCGCGCCCCCGCCCAGGCGGAGGCGGCGGGGAGAATATCGGACATGCTCACCGAGCCGGAGCGCGCCGTATACCGCCGGGGCCGCAACGCGCACGTAAACTCGGTGCCCAAAAACGCTCAGATAGGGCAGTACCATGCCGCGACGGGCCTCGAGTGCCTTTTCGGCTGGCTGTACCTTCGCGGGGAGCACGCGCGGCTGGGCGAGCTTTTTGAGAAGATAATGGAGATGGAATAATGCCGCTTGACAGTGTCGCCGTATCCGCGCTGACGCAGGAGCTGCGCGCGCGTATATGCGGCGGAAAAATAGACAAGGTACAGCAGCCCGAGCGGGACACCGTGCTGCTGACGATACGGGGGCCTGGCGGAGGCTGCCGCCTTGCCGTGTGCGGCGGCGTCGGCAACGCGCGCGTGCACATAACCGATTCATCCTATGAAAACCCTCAGCAGCCGCCCATGTTCTGTATGCTGCTTCGCAAGCACCTCGTCGGCGCGCGCATAGCCGCGCTGACCCAGCCGGAGCGCGAGCGCCTGATTATTTTTGAGCTTGACGCCTATGACGAGATGGGCGTCCCGGTGCAAAAGCGCCTCGCCGTAGAGATGATAGGCCGGGGCACGAATATAATCCTCATCGGCCCCGACGGCAGGATAATCGACTGCCTGCGCCGCGTGGACAGCGACATGAGCTCCCTGCGCCAGATTCTGCCGGGACTGATTTACCGCCTGCCCATAAACCAGACCAAGCCGGACTTTTTCGCTCTTACCGGAGACGAGCGCCGCGCCCTCTGGGACGCGCGCGACCTGAGCCAGCCTCCGGACAAGTGGCTTCTGGACAGCTTTTCCTGCCTCTCGCCGCTCATCGCCCGCGAGCTCGTCAGCCGCTGCCGCGGCGAGCTCGATACCCTGCCGAATGCCATGGACGCGCTGTGCGAAAGTGTGCTGGCGAGTGATTTCACCCCGTGCATGCTGCTTGATAACGGCCGCCCGAAGGACTTCAGCTTCATGCGCATAACCCAATACGGCCCAGCCATGGAAGGGGAGAGCTACCCCGATTTTTCCAGCCTGCTGGACGCGTTCTACACCCGCCGCAGCAAGGCCGAAAACATGAAAAAGCGCACCCAGAGCCTTCGCAAGACCGTAAAAAATGCCCGCGACAGGACGCTGCGCAAGCTCGCCCTCCAGCAGCAGGAGCTGAAAAAGACCGCCGACCGCGAGACCAAGCGCCGCTGGGCCGACCTGATAACAGCGAACCTCTACCGCGCGGAAAAAGGCGCGGCCTCGCTGAAGGCGCGGGACTTCTACGAGGAAAGCTGCCCGGAGATAAGCATCCCCCTCGACCCGCTGAAAACCCCGCAGCAGAACGCTGCGACGTATTATAAGGAGTACACAAAGGCCAAGACCGCGGAGAAATACCTGACCCGTCTGATTGAAGAAAACCGCCGCGACGGCAAATACCTTGACAGCGTGCTCGACGAAATTGACCGCGCCGCAAGCGAGGGCGATATCGCCGAGATACGCCGCGAGCTGACCGAGACGGGCTACATCAAAAAAAGCCACGCGAAGCAAAAAGAGCGCGTGCGCGAGTCCGCGCCCCTGCTCTACGTCTCCGACGCGGGCATCGAAATTCTCGTCGGCCGCTCCAACGCGCAGAACGACCGCCTGACCACCAAAACCGCCCACCGCGGAGACATCTGGCTGCATACCCAGAAAATACACGGAAGCCACGTCATAATCCGCTGCGCCGGAGACGACCCGGACGCCGCGACGCTGGCCCAGGCCGCCAGCCTCGCGGCCCTGCACTCCCAGGCGGGGACGGGGGGCAAGGTGCCGGTGGACTACACGCGCGTAAAATTTGTAAAAAAGCCCGCCGGGGCCCTGCCCGGCATGGTCATCTACACCGACTACTCCACGATCCTTGCCGAGGCCGACGAGGCTCTGGAACAGCGCCTGAGGGCAAAATAACCCGCTGCCGTGTTTTTTGATTTAATACTAATTTCAAATTAAATTCTTTAATTTGAAATTCCGCGTGCTGCGCACG
>JAMPGF010000130.1 GCA_023664105.1 Butyricicoccus sp.
CTCCCTTTTCGGAAAAGTGTTCTTAATTATCTACTCTATAAGCCGAAATTTGGGAATCTAATCAATTTCAGTGCGGATGGTAAATTCATCTGGAATGTTGAAAATATCCTTCTTCAAAAAGAGCGGATAAAAGTACTCATTTTTTAATCTGTTAAACTCTAACCATTCAAAAGTATGTGTTCGATGACCTTCCTTTGACGTAAATACACTTCCTCTTGTGAACAAGTCCGTCTCAGTAATATCCATTAAAAAGTAGATGCAAAGTTCGTGATAATTCAAGTTATCTACATCTTCCGTAAAAAAAGCTTGATTTAACCACAACGGACGAATGATACTCGGGGTAACACTCAGTTCTTCCTGAACTTCCCTGATTACCGCTTGTTCTGCCGTTTCTCCCATTGTAACTCTTCCCCCAGGCAAGTAGAAATAGGGTGAACGCTCATCATGCATTGCCAAAATTTTATTGTCTGAAATCATCATTGCACATACTCTGTAATTAAATTTTTGATTCTCGCATTTAAAGGAAATGTCCATTCTCTGCACCTCCACAAATATCGATTCGTAGATACAATTATAACTCACTTTTGACAGGTACACAATTCCGAAAAGGGAGAAAATTAAGCAGGGGCGGGATCGGATCCCGCTCCTGCTTTTGGGCCTATTGCTGGTAGTTCCGCAAAAACTGCCGCGTGCGCTCCTGCCGGGTGTCGCCGAAAACCTCCTCGGGCCTGCCCTGCTCCACTATTACGCCGCCGTCCATGAAGATCACCCGGTCGCTTACCGCGCGGGCGAAAGCCATTTCGTGGGTCACGATCACCATGGTCATCTTCTCCTCGGCAAGCTGCTTTATCACCTTCAATACCTCGCCTGTCAGCTCGGGGTCGAGGGCGCTTGTGGGCTCGTCGAAGAAGAGGATCTCCGGCTTCATCGCAAGCGCGCGCACGATCGACACGCGCTGCTGCTGCCCGCCGGAGAGCTGGCAGGGATAGGCGTCCGCCTTGTCCTCGAGGCCCATCTTTTTAAGCAGCGCCATAGCCTCGGCGCGCACCTCGGCGGCGGGGCGCTTCAGCACAGAAATGGGGGCGTCGGTGAGGTTTTTCAGCACGGTATAGTGCGGGAACAGATTGAAATTCTGGAACACCAGGCCGAAGCAGCGGCGGAATTTCCCCAGATCCTTCGGGTAGACGGTATGGCCCGCAGCGTCGCTGCCGGCGGCGCGCTCGCCCATGTACCACAGCTCGCCGCTGTCCATCTGCTCCAGCAGCGTCGCGCAGCGCAGCAGCGTACTCTTGCCCGAGCCGGAGGGGCCGATTATCGACACGACCTCGCCCTTGTCTACGCTCACGCTGATGTCCTTGAGGACCTCCAGCTCGCCGAAGCTCTTTTTTACGTTGGTCATTTTTAAAACGTTCATCGCGGGGCCTCCTTCAGCTGTAGTACGACAGGGAGCGCTCGATGCGCTCCATGACGGCGGCGACAACCGCGTTGAAGATGAAATAGAACACGCCCGCCACGAAAAGCGGCATTACGCTCGTGCGCGCCGCGGCGATCTGCTTGGCAAGGGTGAACATCTCCGTATACATCAGCACGAAGGCAAGGGAGGTGTCCTTGACCAGGGTGATGACCTCGTTGGTGACGGGCGGGAGAACGCGCTTGACCATCTGCGGCAGGATGATTTTGATGAAGGTCTGGGCCTTTGAGTAGCCGAGCACCTGCGCCGCCTCGCGCTGGCCCACCGGTATGGACTCAATGCCCGAGCGGTAGATCTCCGCGAAGTAGGCCGCGTAGTTGACGGAAAAGCCGATCACCACGGCGATGAAGCGGTAGCTGGCCGCGAGGCTCAGGCCGAAAACGTAGTAGGGACCGAAGAACACCACAAGAAGCTGGAGCATCAGCGGCGTGCCGCGAAGTATCGCGATGAGCACCTTGAAGATGAACTGCACGGGCCGGAAGCGCGACATGCGCCCGAACGCCACCAGCAGGCCCAGCGGCAGCGAGAACACCAGCGTCAGCGTGAACAGCAGCAGCGTGTTGCCCATGCCGGAGGCAAGCTGGCCGATAAGGTTCAGTAAGTCCATAAAAAACTCCGTTTCTATAAAACGCGCAAAAGGAGCGCGGCGAAAGCCGCGTTCCTTTTATGTTGGATTTGCCGTAAATTACCGCACGGATGCCTGCTCGTAGCAGCTCATGTCCGTCAGGCCCCAGGTCTCGGTGATGCTGGCGAAGGTGCCGTCGGAGAGCATCTCGTCAAGGGTGGACTTGATGGTGTTGGCAAGCTCCGTGTTGCCCTTCTTGAAGGCTATGCCGTACTGCTCCGTGCTCAGGGGCTCGTCAAGCATCACGAACTTCACAGCGTCGCCGTTCCTGGACTCAAGCTGGTAATTCGCCACGCCGATGTCAACCGCGACAGCGTCCACCACGCCCGTCTCGAGGTTCATAAAGGCGGTGTTGTAGTCGGCGATCTGCTCAAGCTTGCTGAAGCTGGCGGTCAGGTCAGCGTTATCGGGGTCCTCCGTCAGCGCGGTCAGGGCGCTGGAGCCGGACTGGGTGATGACCGTCTTGCCGGCAAGGTCGGCCTTAGTGGAAATGCCGGAGCCCTCGTTCACGACGAAAACGATGGAGTTGTCAACGTAGGGCCCGATCCAGGTGTATTCGTCCTCTCGGCCGGTCATGGTCATGCCGTTCCAGATGAGGTCAATGTTGCCGGCGTTGAGCTCCATGTCCTTGCTGTCCCAATCGATGGGCTGGGGGACGAACGTCCAGCCAAGGCGCTTGCACACCTCGGCGGCAAGCTCGAGGTCGTAGCCGACATACTCGCCGGTGGCCTCATCCTTGTAGCCGTAGGGGGGGTACTCCGCGTCAAAGCCGAGCGTCAGGGTCTTGCCCTCGTCCTTCTTGCTTCCGCAGGCGCACAGGCTGAGTACCATCAGCAGAGCCAGCAGCGCGCAAATTATCTTTTTCATTTTTCGTTCCTCCATAATCTTTTGCTCTCGCCCCTTTTTCCGGGCGCTCTGTTATAATAGCACATTAGCGAGATAAAGCAAGAGTTTTTTGAGGGGTTTTTGCGTTTTTGGTGGTTATGACGGCATACTCCGCCCCCGAGGGGGCGGAGTATGTATATTTTGTTATGGGGAGTTTATGATAAATCCCCCGCCTATCAATCTTTCCCCCTGGTAGAGGGCCGCGGCTTGGCCGGGGGCGGGGGCGCGGAGGGGCTCGTCCGTTACTATCTCCGCGCCGCCGTCGGGGAGGGGGGTGACCGTGCAGCCGGGGCACTCCCATTTCGTGTGGCGCACCTTCACGCTGGCGCGGAGGGGAGATCGCGGCGCTTCGATGAGCCAGCTCATGTCGCGCGCGCGGACGGTGTTTTTAAAAAGCTCCTCCCAAAGGGCCAGCTCGATCTCGTTCCGCTCCGGGATTATGCGGGAGACGTAGAGCTTGCGCCCGTTGTACAGGCCGGGGATGCGCTGGCCTACCGTCCAGCGGTGAATGCCCTCATGGCGGGCGATGGGCTCGCCGTGGAGGGTGAAGCCGCCGGGGCCGGGCAGGGCGGCGCGGCGGGAGATGTAGCCGGCGTAGTCCCTGTCGGGGATGAAGCAGATTTCCATGCTGTCGCTTTTGCTGGCCACGGGTAATTGAAATTCCCCGGCGAGGGCGCGGGTTTCGGTTTTTTCCAGCGCGCCGAGGGGGAGGACCAGGCGCGCGGCCTGCTCGCGGGTCAGGCGGCAGAGCATGTAGCTCTGGTCGTTGGCGGGGCGGCCCTTGTACAGCGCGCCGTTTTCCGCGCGGGCGTAGTGGCCTGTGGCGATGAAGTCCGCGCCGCGGGCGGCGGCGAAGTCCAGCAGGGACTTGAATTTAACGGCGGGGTTGCACATCACGCAGGGGTTCGGGGTCTCGCCGCGAAGGTAGGACTCCGTGAAGGGGGCGCAGACATGGCGCTCAAGCTCGGCGGAGATGTCGAGGACGGTGAGGTCTATATTTAAAAATTCCGCCGTGGATACCGCGTCGGCGCGGGCGGCGGCGTCGCCGATGTCGAGGTAGAGGCCAAGGACTTCGTGCCCCGCGCGCCGGAGCAGCCGCGCCGCGACGGCGCTGTCTACGCCGCCGGACAGGCCGAGTACGATTTTTGACATTTTTTCATGCGCCTCCTTGACAGGGGGGAAAAGGCCGTGGTATAATGAGAATATAAAAGGGCGCTGCCGGCAGACGGTTGGCCCCCTCGATTACTTACGAAGAAGTAACCGCGTGCTTGGGCGCAAGGCGGTTACTTCTTTTTATTGGCCGCAATGAAGAGGCCGATAATTCCTATGATGACCAAACTGTATGTAAACATATCAGTATAAGTTACCATTGGGCAGCCCCCCTTTCGTTGAGTCAGGGGGCAAGAAGCTGCCCCCTGCGCGCGAGGGAGCCAACCGCCTGTCTTTGTGGCAGCGCTGAAAACTTTCATTTTCCTGCATATCAGTATAGCACAGGCTTCGCCGTTTTGCAACACATAAATCCGTCCCGGCGAGAGGCTTCCGGTTTATGGGGCGGGCGCGGCGCCGGGGCGCTGCCGCTCCAGATACACCATCAGCGCCGCAATATCCGCCGGGGAAACGCCGGAGATGCGGCTGGCCTGGCCGAGGCTTATCGGGCGGAGGCGGCCCAGCTTCTGGCGGGCTTCGATGCGGAGGCCCTTTATTGACTCGTAGTCCGTGTCCGGCGGCAGCGCGCGGTCCTCAAGGCGGGACAGCTCCTCCGCCTGGCGGAGCTGGCGCTTGATGTAGCCGTCGTATTTTATCCTTATCTCTACCTGCTCCCGCACCGCGCGCGGCAGCTCCGGACGCTCCGGGTCGAAGAGCGCCAGGCCGGCGTAGCTTATGCGCGGGCGGCGGAGAAGCTCAGCCAG
>JAMPGF010000131.1 GCA_023664105.1 Butyricicoccus sp.
AAAACTACAAAATTTCTTCGGCGTTTTCTTACAATTTCAAATCGGCGTTGACACTACGAGCGAACGGAAATTGTTAAGCCAGCCAACGACAAATTTGATACCCTGCCGCTGTGGAAGCTGCTGGTGGAAACGGTCAATCAGAATTCCAGGGACAAATCCCCCGCTCCCAATATGGCGGGAGAAACATTCAGCGCCGTGCTGATGGACAGGCCCTATCCGGCCACGCTGCTCAACGGAGCGCTCCTGCGTATCCGCGCGGAGCGAAATGTCACCCGCGGCAGGGCCGCCATCATAAAGGCCTATTATCTCAAGCGTCCGCATCCTGATATTCCAAAGGAGGTTTTAACCGTGTCTCTCAATCCTGACAGCACCAATATCCCCTACACGCTTGGACGGCTTTTCTCCGTGCTGGAGGCCATCCAGTCCAAAGCAAATCCCGGCATAAACGCCACGATCAAGGACAGGTATTTCAACGCCGCCTCAGCCACGCCGGGACACATTTTCCCGATACTGCTGAACCTCTCCCAGAAGCACCTGAGAAAGCTGGACAGCGGTTGGCGTATTTACTATGAAAAACAGCTCACGGAGCTGATGGGGATTCTTTCCGAGGAGTTCCCGCCAAGACTGAACCTGCCTCAGCAGGGCGCGTTCCAGCTCGGCTACTATCACCAGACGCAAAAACGGTATGAAAAGAAGGAGGCTATGACCAATGAGTGAACCCATACGCAACCGATATGAATTTGTTATCCTGTTCGATGTGGAAAACGGCAACCCCAACGGAGACCCCGACGCGGGCAATATGCCCCGTGTAGATCCCGAGACCGGCCTGGGCCTGGTCACAGACGTGTGCCTGAAGCGGAAAATACGCAATTATGTGGAGACAGTAAAGGAGGACGCAGAGGGCTACCGCATCTATGTAAAGGACGGAGTGCCGCTCAACCGCAGCGATTTGGAGTCATTTACTGCGCTTGGCGTTACAGAGAAAACAGTCAAAGAAAAGAAAAAGGCCGACCCGGAGCTGGACAGGAAGCTTCGCGACTGGATGTGCGCGAATTTCTTCGATATCCGCACATTTGGCGCGGTGATGACCACCTTCACAAAAAACGCCCTCAACTGCGGGCAGGTCCGCGGCCCTGTGCAGTTGGGGTTTGCCCACAGCGTGGAGCCCGTTGTCCCGCAGGAGGTAACCATAACCCGCACCGCGATTACCACCGAGGCCGACGCGGAGCGGAAGAACACCGAGATGGGACGTAAATACATAGTCCCCTACGGCCTCTACCTCTGCGAGGGCTATGTGTCGGCGAACCTGGCCAGAAAGACCACCGGTTTCTCCGACGAAGACCTGTCCCTGCTCTGGGAGGCGATTCTCAATATGTTTGAGCACGACCATTCCGCTGCCAGAGGCAAAATGGCGGTGCGAGCGCTGATTGTATTCAAGCATGACAGCGAGCTTGGCTGCGTTCCGGCCCACAAGCTGTTTGAGCGCGTCCACGTCCGGCGAAAGGACGGGGGTGGCGGTGCCCCTGCCCGTTCATACCAGGATTACACCGTGACCGTGGACGAGGACGGCCTTCCCGCCGGCGTCACCTGCACCTGGATGGAATGAGCTTCCCTGAAGAGGATTACCTCCAGCTGTCCGGCTTGCAGCACTTTTGCTTCTGCCGCCGCCAGTGGGCGCTTATCCATATTGAAAGCCAGTGGGCGGAAAACTACCGCACCACGGACGGGGCGCTGATGCACGAAAACGCACACAATCAGACATTTTTTGAAAGCCGGGGCAATCTGCTGATTATCCGGGGCCTGGCGGTTCATTCCGCACACATGGGCGTTTCCGGACAATGCGACATTGTGGAATTTCACAGTGAGCCGGGCGGCGTCCCGCTTCCGGGGTGGGTGGGGCTGTGGCGGCCTTACCCCGTGGAGTACAAGCGCGGCAAGGCAAAGGATGGGCCGGAGGACGTATTGCAGCTTTGCGCGCAGGCGATGTGCCTGGAGGAAATGCTCTGCTGCGATGTCCCGGAGGGGGCGCTGTACTACGGCGAAACGCGCAGGCGCGTGAAGGTCGAGTTTACGGATGAGCTGCGCCGCCAGGTGCAGGACAGCCTAAAGGAAATGCACAAGCTGTACAGGAGAAGCTACACCCCGAAGGTCAGGCCGACGAAAGCCTGCAACGCCTGCTCGTTAAAGGACCTGTGCCTGCCGAGGCTGATGCGCTCAAAGAAGGTTTCGGATTATCTCGCGGCCGCGGTGGAGGAATCGCCATGAAACACCTGCTTAACACGCTGTTTATTCTCTCGGAGGATATATACCTGTCGCTTGACGGAGAAAACATTGTGGCAAACAGGGAAAAGCAGATTGTGGCCCGCTATCCGCTCCATACGCTGCAAAACATAGTCAGCTTTTCCTATGCCGGAGCGTCGCCCGCCTTGATGGGCGCCTGCGCGCAGCGGCAGATAGGCTTCGCTTTCTGTACGCCGCGGGGGAAATTCTTGGCCAGGGTCTGCGGCAGCAGCACCGGAAATGTGTTGCTGCGCCGGACACAGTACAGAATTGCGGACAATCAGGAACAAAGCTGCCGGATAAGCCGTAACATGATTTTCGGGAAGCTGTACAATTCCCGTTGGAGCATCGAACGTACCCGCCGCGACCACGGCCTGAGGGTGGACAGCGGCCGGCTGGCTACGGCCTCAGCGCAGATCTACGCGCTTTTGCCGCAGGTCAAAGCGGAAACGTCCCTGGAGCAGCTGCGCGGCCTGGAGGGTGTCGGTGCCAGCGCCTATTTCGGCGTATTCGACGAGATGATTTTGAGCAGCAAGGAAACATTTTACTTCCGCTCCCGTAGCCGCCGCCCTCCGATGGATGCTGCCAACGCCTTACTCTCGTTTTCCTACACTCTCCTGGCCCACGACTGCGCCTCGGCTTTAGAGAGCGTGGGGTTGGATTCCTATGTGGGCTTTCTCCATCGGGACCGTCCCGGCAGGACTTCCCTGGCGCTGGATTTGATGGAGGAGCTCCGCCCGTGCATGGCGGACCGCTTCGTGCTGACTTTGATAAATAACCGCATGGTCAAGGCAGAGGATTTTCTCAGCACAGAAAGCGGAGCGGTGCTTTTGACGGATTCCGGGCGCAGGGCTTTTTTGAAAAGCTGGCAGGAAAAGAAAAAGGAAAGCCTTACTCACCCTTACCTTGGCGAAAAGCTCTCCTGGGGAATGATACCGTATGTTCAGGCATTGCTGCTGGCAAGGTATCTCCGCGGCGATTTGGACGCATATCCGCCGTTTTTATGGAAGTGACAGAAATGCTGGTACTGATTACTTATGACGTAAATACTGAAGATGCCGCGGGCCGCAGGAGGCTGCGCCAGATTGCAAAGCAATGTGTCAATTATGGGCAGCGGGTTCAAAACTCGGTTTTCGAGTGTATGCTTGACGCGGCGCAATGCAGGAGCCTACAGGCAAAGCTGTGTAAAATTATGGATATGTCAAAGGACAGCCTGCGCTTCTACTATCTGGGCAACAGCTACGAAAAGAAAATAGAGCATTTCGGAGCGAAAAGCACTTATATTCCGGAGGATACGCTGATCCTCTGAGTGCGAAGCATAAGCACACAGAAAAGCCCGGCACCCTCGCACCGGATTTTGATAATATTTTATTGGAAAAAGGCGCGGAATACATTCACGCAGGTAAAAAATGGGAGGTGATATTGATAATAATTGTTTAACCAGCGCAGGAATGGTCAATCTTTTTGGCTATTTTTGCTGTCGCTCCCCGCACGGGGAGCGTGGATTGAAATCTTCTCGGTGTCGTACTCGGACTTGCTCTGCTCGATCGTCGCTCCCCGCACGGGGAGCGTGGATTGAAATCCTCTTGGCATATGGCCAATATAGGCTCACCCCGACGTCGCTCCCCGCACGGGGAGCGTGGATTGAAATGTCTATCGCCATTATCTAACCTCCATTTTTCGTCCGGTCGCTCCCCGCACGGGGAGCGTGGATTGAAATGTCCGTGGTGGCCTGCCTTACACAAGCATCATTAGCGGTCGCTCCCCGCACGGGGAGCGTGGATTGAAATTCACTGATACGTTCCAACACGCGTTTAAGCAAACGGTCGCTCCCCGCACGGGGAGCGTGGATTGAAATGTTCGCTGAGCCGGTGTGCGAGCTTGTGCCCGAGGTCGCTCCCCGCACGGGGAGCGTGGATTGAAATTCACTGATACGGTCCAATACGCGTTTAAGCAAAGTCGCTCCCCGCACGGGGAGCGTGGATTGAAATGTGTCGTCAGGGGTTACTTGGATCACGATGGGTCAGTCGCTCCCCGCACGGGGAGCGTGGATTGAAATAGCTGTACCCACGGCGGCGACGCGAAGCGCCCGTCGTCGCTCCCCGCACGGGGAGCGTGGATTGAAATATGTACGAGGTAAACCGAGCACGCATACCCCCGGTGGTCGCTCCCCGCACGGGGAGCGTGGATTGAAATTTCCGTCGCCATCATCTAACCTCCATTTTTTGTCGTCGCTCCCCGCACGGGGAGCGTGGATTGAAATTATACCATAAAAGAGTGAGAGGGAACCGGGTAGGGGTCGCTCCCCGCACGGGGAGCGTGGATTGAAATACAAGACCGCTGCGGACGCGAAGCTGTACTATAGCGTCGCTCCCCGCACGGGGAGCGTGGATTGAAATAGTTCCTGCCGCGGGACGATCGCGCCGCTCGAAGGTCGCTCCCCGCACGGGGAGCGTGGATTGAAATACCACTCTCCGCGTCCAATGCCATTAAGTTAACCAAAGATTACCAGTGGAAGTCAAGCAGGTCATGCGT
>JAMPGF010000132.1 GCA_023664105.1 Butyricicoccus sp.
CACAGGGTCAGCGGGGTGTCAGCATCGGCAACCATGGCGGCGGCGTAGCCGTCACAGCCGGGGTAGCCGCAGCCGCCGCAGTTGGCGCCGGGCAGGCACTCGCGCACCATGGGGATGCGCTCGTCCACCTCGACCGCCATGACCTTCGAGGCCACGGACAGCATGACGGCGCAGATCACGCCGATGATGGTCACTACTATTATAGCAATTCCTATAGCCATTTTTCCGCGCCCTCCTTAACCGAAAATATTGTCGATGACTCCGGAGAAGCCGAAGAAGGACAGTGAGAGGATGGACGCGGCCAGCAGCGTTATGGGCAGGCCCTTGAACGCCTCGGGCGCGTCGTTGTCCTCGATGCGTCCGCGCACACCGGAGAAGAGCACCATCGCCAGGAAAAAGCCAAGGCCGGAGCCAAGGGAGTTGAACATCGCCTGGGCAAAGGTGCCGCCGAAGGCGCCGGCGCCCATGTAGCTGTCCACATTGTTGATGCACACGCCGAGCACCGCGCAGTTGGTGGTGATCAGCGGCAGGTACACGCCCAGCGAGGCGTGCAGCGCGGGGATGTACTTTTTCAGGATGATCTCAACCAGCTGGACCAGCGCGGCTATGACCAGGATGAACACGATGGTCTGCATATAGCCGAGGCCGTACTTGTTCAGGATGAAGTTCTGGATAGGGTAGGTGACCGCCGTGGCCAGCAGCATGACGAATATAACGGCGATGGACATACCGGTGGCCTGGTCAAGCTTCTTGGACACGCCCAGGAAGGGGCAGATGCCCAGAAACTGCTGGAGCACGTAGTTATTGACGAACACGGCGGTGAGGATTATGACTATCATGGTTTTCATTATGCCTCAGCCTCCTTCCCGGCGGGGCAGGCGATCTTGCCGCAGGCGGCGGAGGAGGGGCAGCCCTCGCAGCCGAACTCGGTCTTCTTCGGCTTGCTCTTGCCGAACTTGTTGACCAGGGCGATCAGGCAGCCGAAGATGCAGAAGCCGCCCGGGGCCATGGTCAGGATGGAGATGTGGTTATCGGCCAGCACGGGGATGGACAGCCCCAGCCAGGTGCCGTTGCCGAAGATCTCGCGGATGGAGGCCATGACGAACAGCGTCAGCGTAAAGCCGATGCCCATGCCGATGGCGTCCAGCGCGGCGTCGAGCGGGTTATTCTTGTTGGCGAACATCTCGGCGCGGCCGAGGATGATGCAGTTGACGACGATAAGCGGCAGGAAAATTCCCAGCGCGCTGTAGACGTCGGGGACGAAAGCGTGCAGCACCATCTGGACAATGGTGACGAAGCTGGCGATAAGCACGATGTAGCAGGGGATGCGCACCTTGTCGGAGATGGCCTTTCTCAGCAGGGAGACGAAGATGTTCGAGCCGATGAGAACGGCGGTCGCCGCCGCGCCCATGCCGAACGCGTTCACCGTCTGCGTGGTCGTCGCCAGCGTGGGGCAGGTGCCGAGGACGAGGACGAGAACAGGGTTCTCCTTGATGATTCCGTTGGTCAGGATTTTCAGTTTATTGCTCATCTCTACCCCTCCTTACTTTACAATTTCATACGCCTCGAAGGCGGATCTGATGCCGTCGAGATAGTAGTTGGACGAGAAGGTCGCGCCGGAGATGGTGTCAATGCTGTCGAGCCCGGAGGCATCCTTGCCCACGAACCTGTCGCGCCAGTCCTGATCGGCGGTCTTGGAGCCCATACCCGGCGTCTCCTCATGGGCCAGGGTCTGGGTGGCGGTTATTTTCCCGTCCGCGTCCATGCCGCAGATCAGGCTCATGGTGCCCTTGCCGCCGAAGCCGTCGCAGGTTATCATGAACACGTAGCCCGCGCCGTTGTTGGCCTTGTACGCCCTGGTGACGAAGCCGTCCTCGGGCAGGCCGTCGAGCTCGGTGAAGTCGTCGGCCTCGGGAAGGACTTCCCTTCGCGCGGCGTTGGCAACGGCGTTCTCCTGCTCGTCAATTATCGGAGCCGTGATGCCGTTTACCCAGGCCAGCAGGGCGCTGGCAACCAGGCAGATAAGCGCCAGAATGACTACCGGCTGGATGAAATCTTCCTTGATATTGCTTGTCTTTGTCATGCGTCAACACCTCCCAGCGGTTTGCTCGCCGTCCATTTGCTTATGTACGGGGTGATGATGTTCATCAGCAGGATCGAGAAGGACACGCCCTCGGGATAGCTGCCGAAGAAGCGGATGAGACAGGTGATAAGGCCGCAGCCCACGCCGAACACCAGCTGTCCGGATTTGGTGGAGGGGGTGGTGCTGTAGTCCGTGGCCATGAAGATCGCGCCGAGGAAAAGTCCGCCGGCGAAAATCTCCGCCATGCCGAAGGCGAAGCCGCCCTTGACGAGGGAGAGCACAAACACGGTGGCGATGAAGGCCACGGGGGTGTGCCAGCTTATTACCTTGCGCACGATGAGGTACACGCCGCCAACGAGCAGGGCAAACGCGCTCGTCTCGCCCATGCTGCCGCCGACGCCGCCGAAGAACAGGCTGGCGATGGAAACGCTCTTACCCTCGGCAAGCTGTGCCAGCGGCGTCGCGCCGGAGACGGCGTCGGCAACGTTGGGGGCGGCCCAGGTGGTCATGGCCCCGCCGAAGGCGATGAGCATGACTATGCGCGCGGTGATGGCGGGGTTGGCGAAGTTGTGGCCTATGCCGCCGAAGAGCTGCTTGACGACCACGATGGCCACGAGGCTGCCGAATATGGCCTGCCAGATGGGGATGCCCACGGGCAGGTTCAACGCGAGGATAAGGCCCGTCACAGCGGCGGACAGGTCGCCAATCGTGCTCGGGCGCTTGCAGAGCTTCTCAAAGCCCCACTCAAAGAACACGCACGAGGCTACGCACACGAACGCCACGAGTATGGCGCGGGACCCGAAAAACAGCACGGAGGCTGCCAGCACCGGGCACAGAGCCACCAGCACGTCGCTCATTATCGACGCAGTCGTGTCCTTGGAGCGGATGTGCGGGGATACGGAAACTATCAGGTTGCTTTCCATTTACACTGTCGCCTCCTTCTTTGCCGCTTCCAGCTTCGCCGCTTCCTTGGCGGCTTTTTTCTCGGCCTCGGCCTTGAGCTTGGCGTTGTACTTGTTCAGCTCGCCCTTGGCCAGCTTGTTTACCTGCACCAGCGGGCGCTTCGCCGGACATACGAACGCGCAGCAGCCGCACTCCATGCAGAGGTTTACCTTCAGCGCCTTGAGCACCTCGGGCTTCTTCATCTGATACGCCGTTTCTATAGCGGCGGGCATCAGGTTCAGCGGGCAGTGGGACACGCAGCGCCCGCACTTTATGCACGCGGTGGTCACGGCGGGGGCCGCGTCCTTGGCGTCAAAGGCCAGTATGGCGCCGGTGTTCTTCACGACGGGGGCGTCGGTGCCCGGCACGGCCACGCCCATCATGGGGCCGCCGAGGATTATCTTCTTCGGCTCGGTCTTAAAGCCGCCGCAGAAGTCGACAACATCCTTGACGGAGGTGCCGATGGGGACGATTACGTTCTGGGGATTGGCGATGGCGCTGCCGTCCACGGTCACGTACTTCTCAACCAGGGGCATGCCCGTCTTTATGTAGCGGGCGATGGTGACGAGGGTGGAGGTGTTGATGACCACGCAGCCGACGTCGATGGGGAGCTTGCCCTCGGGCACGATGCGGCCCGTGGTGTTGTGGATCATGACTTTTTCGCCGCCCTGGGGGTACAGAGCGGGAAGGGCCGCGACCTCAACGTCCCTGATGTCCCTTGTCAGCTCGCGCAGGCCCTTGATGCACTGGGGCTTGTTGTCCTCTATGCCTATGTACATCTTACCGGGCTGGAGATACTTTTGCAGAAGCTTTATGCCCTCGACAAGCAGCTGCGCGTCGTCGAGCATGGTGCGGGTGTCGGCGGTGATGTAGGGCTCGCACTCCGCGCCGTTGATGCAGATGTAGTCCACCTTCGCCGGGTCAACCTTGAGCTTGACCGCCGTCGGGAAGCCCGCGCCGCCCAGGCCGACGACACCGCTGTCGCGCACGGCGTTGATAAAGCTGTCAAAGTCCGTCACCGTCGGCGCGGCGATGCCCTCGTACGAGGTCTGCTGTCCGTCGGTTTCGATGACTATGGCCTGGCAGGTGCCGCCGTGGAACAGGAGAATTTCGTCGATTTTCTTGACCTTGCCGGATACGCCGGAGTACACGGGAGATGAGACGAACCCGCCGGGCTCGGCGATGAGCTGTCCCACCTTGACCTCGTCACCCGGCTTGACGACAGGTTTGGCCGGAGCGCCGATGTTCATCGACATCGGAACCGTGACAACCGCTGGCGCCGGCATACGCTTGGGAGCGAGATCCGCGGTGTTCTTTCTGTGAGGTACGTGAGCACCGTGCAGCAATTTGATTGACACTCTTTTTCCTCCTTCACTTTTCCTCTTTGTCTTTCCATATAAAAATATTTTTTTGTTCCCCTCGCGGATTTTTTGTCACTTCCGCAAAAAAAACCTCGCAAAAAAAGACAGAGATTATAAAATACAACTACATATTATATCAGCAAAACCCGCGGAACGCAAGGAGTAAAGTATGCCTGCCACTACAAATAATTACCTGAAAAAATTGTGAAAATCATCAATTTCCGCAATGTTATACTATTCTTCCATAGAAAATAGACATTTTCTATGGAAGAGGCGTCGCGTAGACGCGCCGCCCATTTGTGCCTCTGGCACAAATGCCGTCTCATGCAAACTTCAACGCGCCTTCAGCGCTATAAAAAGTAGACGTTGTCTACTTTTTAATGAAGTTTAGTAT
>JAMPGF010000133.1 GCA_023664105.1 Butyricicoccus sp.
GCGCCCGGCAAGCATCGGCCCGCCGGAGCAGAAGATGGCCGGCACGTTCACCCGCGCCGCGGCCATGAGCAGGCCGGGCACGTTCTTGTCGCAGTTGGGTATCATGACCAGCCCGTCGAGCTGGTGGGCAATAGCCATGGCCTCAGTGGAGTCGGCGATGAGGTCGCGGGTCACGAGGGAGTATTTCATGCCGATGTGTCCCATTGCGATGCCGTCGCACACGGCGATGGCGGGGAACATGATGGGCGTGCCGCCCGCGGCGCGGACCCCGTCCTTGACCGCCTGGGCGATCTTGTCCAGGTTCATGTGCCCGGGCACTATCTCGTTGTAGGAGCTGACGATGCCCACGATGGGCCGCTCCAGCTCCTCCTTTGTCAGGCCCAGCGCGTAGAGCAGGCTCACGTTGGGCGCGCGCTCCACGCCTTTTTTTATATTGTCGGAGAGCATGTGCTTCACCTCAAAAATTTACTTGGATGCGGAGTCGAGGTCGGCATCGTCCTTCCAGAGCATCTGCTCGCGCAGCTCGCGGCCAACCTTCTCCATGGGATGCTCGGCAAGAGCGTCGCGCTTGGAGTTGAAGAAGCAGCGGCCGTTCCTGTTCTCGGCGATCCAGCGTCCGGCGAAGCTGCCGTCCTGAATGTCGGAGAGCACGGCGCGCATACGGGCCTTGGTCTCCTCGTGGGGGATCACGCGCGGGCCGGAGACGTACTCGCCGTACTCGGCGGTGTCGGAGATGGAGTAGTTCATCGCAGCAACGCCGCCCTTGTTGATGAGGTCAACGATAAGCTTCATCTCATGGATGCACTCAAAGTAAGCGTTCTCAGGCTCGTATCCTGCCTCGACCAGCACCTCAAAGCCGCAGCGCATGAGGTCGACAACGCCGCCGCAAAGCACGGTCTGCTCACCGAACAGGTCGGTCTCGGTCTCATCGTGCATGGTGGTCTCCATGATGCCGGCGCGCGCGCCGCCGATTCCGGCGATGTAGGCCAAAGCGATATCAAGGCACTTGCCGCTGGCGTCCTGTTCCACGGCCACGAGGCAGGGCACGCCCTTGCCGGCGACGTACTGGCTGCGAACGGTGTGGCCCGGCCCCTTGGGGGCGGCCATGAACACGTCCACGCCAGCGGGGGGCACAATCTGCTTGTAGCGGATGTTGAAGCCGTGGGCGAAGGCGATGGCCTTGCCCTCGGTCAGGTAGGGGGCGATGTCCTGGCGGTACATGTCGGCCTGGCGCTCGTCGTTTATGAGTATCATGATTACGTCGGCCTTCTGGGTGGCCTCGGCCACGGTCATGACGTCGAAGCCGTCGGCCTCCGCCTTGGGCCAGGAGTTGCCGCCCTTGCGCAGTCCGATGATAACGCTGCAGCCGCTGTCGCGCAGGTTCAGCGCGTGGGCGTGCCCCTGGGAGCCGTAGCCGACGACGGCGACGGTCTTGCCGGTGAGCCTGCTGATGTCGCAGTCCTTCTCATAGTACATTTTTGCCATAGTTGAACTCTCCTTTTTCCTTGGTGTCTTCATTTATTGTGTTTTCGCCACGCTCAATGGCGATTATACCTGTGCGGATAAGCTCCAGTATGCCGAAATCCGTCAGCAGCCTTTCGATTGCCTCGGTTTTTGTCTCGTCGCCGATGAGCGAGAGGGTCAGGGTGGAGGAGGATATGTCGATTATGGACGCACGGAAGATGTTGCCTATCTGGATTATCTCGTCGCGCGTACCCCTGTCGGGGGCGCTGACCTTTATCAGCACCAGCTCCCGGCGAAGGGAATCCGAGGGGTCAAGCAGCTTGACCGAGTGCACGGCGATGAGCTTGCGCAGCTGGTTGCACAGCAGCCGGACATGGTCGTAGTCGGTCAGGATTTCGATAGTTATGCGCGAGACGGTGGGGTCGTCGGTGCAGCCGACGGCGAGGGTTTCGATGTTGTAGCCCTTTCGGGAGAACAGGTGGGACACCTGGGAGAGCACTCCGGCCTCGTTATCCACAAGGGCCGCGATGGTGTATCTTTTCTTGTATGCTTCCAATTTTCCCGCCTCCTTTAATCCAGCATGAAGTTGGTTATGGGGTTTCCGCCGCCGACCATGGGGCGCACCATCTCGTCGATGTTTATCGCGCAGTCGATAATGTAGCCGTGTGTGCATTCCTGGGCCTCGGTAAGCGCCCTTTCAAGCTCCTGCACGTTTGTGACGCGGCAGGCGCCCAGCCCGTAGGCCTTTGCCAGCGCCACGAAGTCGGGGCCGCGGTCGAGCGTGGTCTGGGAGTAGCGCTCCTTGTAAATCAGGTGCTGCCACTGGCGCACCATGCCGAGCGTGCCGTTGTTGAAGATGACGGTGATTATCGGCAGGTTGTAAAACTGCTCGGTGCACAGCTCGTTGCAGTTCATGCGGAAGCTGCCGTCGCCGGTGATGTGCAGTACGGTCTGCTCGGGGTTGCCGACCTTCGCGCCTATGGCCGCGCCCAGGCCGAAGCCCATGGTGCCGAAGCCGCCGCTGGTAACCAGCTGGCCGGGATAGGTGAAGTGGAAGTGCTGTATGGCCCACATCTGGTGCTGGCCCACGTCGGTTGTGACCATCGTGTCCATGGGCAGCATCCGCGCCACGGCGGAGAGGACCTGCTTGGGCGTGAGCGTGTCGTCGCCGTCATCGTACTCCGTCTCGGTGGGGAAGGAGAAAACGTACTTCTTCCACTCCCCGTGCTCGGCCTTCTCCACGCGCCGGCACAGCAGGGAGAGCACCTTTTTCGCGTCGCCGACGATGTGGTGGTCGGTCTTTACGTTCTTGTTTATCTCCGCGCGGTCGATGTCAATCTGGACGATCTTCGCGTTGGAGGCGAAGGTCGCCGGGTCGAGCGCCACGCGGTCGGAGAAGCGGAAGCCCACCGCCAGCAGCAGGTCGCAGGCATCGCAGGCGCGGTTGCTGGCCTGGGAGCCGTGCATGCCGATCATGCCGGTGGTCAGCGGGTTGCGCCCCTCAAAGCCGCCCGCGCCCATGACGGAGATGGCAACGGGGATGTCAAGCTTATTGGCCAGCTCGCGGAATTCCTTCTCGGCCCTGGAGCGGATAACGCCGCCGCCGCAGATGAGAAGGGGCCTTTTCGACTCGCGGAGCATATCCGCCAAAATGTCGATGTCCTTCATATCCGGCTCGGAGGACTGGAGGTTGTGGCTGGCGCGGCCCACAAGGCGGGCCAGGCGTCCGCGGGTGAAGTGCTGCTCGAGGGGCAGGCGCTCATATTCGCACTCGGCCGCGGTCACGTCCTTCTGGATGTCGATGAGCACGGGGCCGGGGCGGCCGCTGCGGGCGATGGCGAAGCCCTCGCGCACGCTGTCGGCGAGGGTGTTGATGTCGCGCACGAGGTAGTTGCACTTGGTGATGGGCAGCGTTATGCCGGTGATGTCGATCTCCTGGAAGGAGTCGCGGCCCATGAGCGGGCCCGTGACATTGCAGGTGATGAAAACCACGGGGGAGGAGTCCATATACGCGGTGGCGATACCGGTGGTGAGGTTTGTCGCGCCGGGGCCGGAGGTGGCGAAGCAGACGCCGACCTTTCCGGTGGAGCGGGCGTAGCCGTCGGCGGCGTGGGCCGCGCCCTGCTCGTGGGCGGTGAGGATGTGCCGGATTTTATCCTTGTAGTCGTACAAGGCGTCATAGATGTTCAGTATGGAGCCGCCCGGGTAGCCGAAAACGGTGTCTACCCCCTGCTCCAACAGACATTCTATCAGGATGTTGGCGCCTTTCATTTTCATATGCGGTTTGCCTCCTTGTGGGTAATAGATGAAAAAAATCTGCGCTCTGAGAAACCAGATCGCAGACGGTCATGTCGTATGGCTGGGCGCCGCCGGAGAACCCGATATATATACTTGCATACAATGATATATTTTATAATACACGCTGCACCGCGAAATGTCAATCGGCGGGTTTGATATATTTTCACAAAATCCCGCCCCGTTTCCTGTGCATATCGCGCATTTTTTTTCTCTTTCCGCAACCGCAGGCCCCCTTTTTTCGTCTATAATGGCAGAGGGACCTCAAAAACGAACGAAAGAAGGCGACAGCATGGACGACGCGGCGATAATCGGGCTGTACTGGGAGCGCTCGGAGGGCGCGATCGAGACTACGCAGGAGAAATACGGCGCGCGCTGCTTCTGTCTGGCCTGGAACATACTGCGCTCAGACGCCGACAGCGAGGAGTGCGTCAACGACACCTGGCTGCGCGCCTGGGACGCCATGCCGCCGGAGTGGCCGGAGAAGCTTGGGGCGTTCCTGGGCAGGATAACGCGGAATCTGGCGCTTGACCGCCTGAAGAAACGCGAAAGCCAAAAGCGCGGCGGCGGGCGGCTTGAGCTGGCGCTGTCCGAGCTGGAGGAGTGCGTCCCGTCGGGGGACGACCCGGCGCGCCGCGCGGACGAGCTGACATTGCGCGAGCTGCTTGACCGTTTCCTCGCCTCGCTGGGCGAGGACGCGCGCCTGATTTTCCTGAGGCGGTACTGGTACATGCTGAGCGTGGAGGAAGTTGCGCGCAGCCTGGGCGCGAGCCGGAGCAAGGTCAAAAGCTCGCTCCTGCGCTCGCGGGAGAAGCTTCGCGCCATGCTGGAAAAGGAGGGATTCACGCTGTGAAAAGCGAAAAAATTTTGTACGCCCTGGGCTTCGTGCGCGCGGAATTTGTCGAGCAGGCCGCGCCGCCGGAGCGGATGAAGAAAACCCGCCCGTGGCTGAAATACGCGGCGATCGCGGCCTGCCTGTGCGCCGTGCTGGCGGGCGCGC
>JAMPGF010000134.1 GCA_023664105.1 Butyricicoccus sp.
CTGGGCCGCGGCGCTGACCGCGGCGCGAAACGCGGACACGCTCGCCGCCGCGAAATCCATCTCGCGCAGGGAGAAGAGCCCGTCTTCCGCGAGATGCTCGAAGCGCGCCGCCGCGCCCAGCTGCCGCAGCTGTTTGGCCATCCCGAGCAAATCGGCTTCGGCGTCGAATTTCATCCCCGCGGAAATGGAGCGGTAGTGCGCCTCATAGGCGTCGAAAAGCGAGCGAACGCTCCGGCGCGCCTTGTCGATGATCTCGCTTTTGGAGTCCCGGTCGGCGTACAGCGCAAGCATGTCGGCGAAGGAGTCCTCCGCCTGGGCGCGGCTTTTGGAGTAGATGTCCTCAAGCTTAATGAGCCCCTGGTCAAGCTCGCTGCCGTTGAGGGTGTTTTCAAGCTGCCGGGCCATGATCTCCCGCGAGGCAGTGAGCGCGCCGGCCACGTCGTCGAGCTGTCCCGTGAAATAGCGCTCGGCGCTGAAGGTCACGCTGGCCGTCACGCCCGCGAATGCGGACACGCGTGTGCCGGAGGCCTCGTCGGAGTAGTTGATGCCCTCGCCGTGGGATACGGTGCGCGTTATTGTGTGGTTCACAAGGTCAACGTATGTCCAGTCACAATGGACGGAAAAGTGCTGCGTCATGTTGCCGTATCTGTACTGCGTGCTGTCGTTACGCTCCACGCTCACCTTGCCATAGCCAAGGATCTGCGCGGCGAGGGGAGAGTCGTTGCTGCAGCGTGTGACGGTGCCCAGACCTGTACCGGACAGGTCCAGCACGTCTTTGGACGGCGTTTTAGATGCGGCGGACGCGGAAGTATTCTTTTCCTGCGCCGCAAGCGGCAGGACGGACGCGCCGAGCGCGCCGCTTATGCTCATATCTGACATGACAGGACCTCCCGAAATTTTTCTTATATTTTATATATCGGAAAAAATCCCCGGAAAATAAGAACCCGTATTCACAAGCGCTACCGCTTATGAATACGGGTTTCTGAATGGCGTTGGCAGCACAGCTGCCCAGCCGCCGCGTCAGGCTTCGGCGCCCGCGCCGAGAAGCTTCAGCATCGGCTCGAGGTACTCAGTATCATAGATATCGAAGGAGTCGGAGATCATCCGCTCCATTGCCAGGTCGCTCTCGCTTTTGTTCCTTTTCCGGCGCAGATAGCCCTTGAGCGCGCCCATCATGAGCCGGTCGGCCGTGCCCATTTTGTCATAGCGCAGCCCGGCGGGCAGGTAGAAATGCGGCACGCACTCGAGCAGCCCGTGGCCGAGATTGCTCTCCCACATCCCGCGAATGGTGTCCTCCGCGTCGGCGGGCGTCGCGCCCGTGGCGAAAACGACGAGCCGCTTCGCCTTTGAAGCGCGGAAAAGCTTCAGTCCGTTCCTGAGTCCGTCGAGCCTCCCGGCGTGCAGCCTGCCGCCGAAGACAAGCGTACCTCCCACCGGAACAGCGAGCGGCAAGGCATCCTTCAGCGGAAGGCAGCAGCAGTCAAGCCGTTCCGCCGCGGCCGCGGCGTACTCGCGGGTGAAGCCAGTCTCGCTCTTGTAAACGATAAGTATGTCATTTCTCATGTCCGTTCAGGCACCTCCGTTAATATAATCCGCTTTGTAATACAGACGGATTATATTATGGGCCTGGCACAAAGTCAAGGGCGGCCCCTCAGCCGATGGCCTGCCGCGCCGCCTCAAGCCACTCCAGCAGCTTGAATCTCACGGCGAAGCCATCCCCGCCCTCGCTTATGAGCGCGACGTTGTCCTCGCCCAGCAGGCTGACGGCGCTGCCCTGCTCGCTGATACTCTCCGCCGTGAGCTGCGGGAAGATCACGCCCCACCAGTTGTGTCCCGCGCCGGAGCCGATGGTCACGCGAAGGGAGTTGTAGTTGCCGGCGGGCAGAGCGTACCCGTCGGACACGCGCGCGCCGTAGGACGCGCGGCCAAACTCCGCGCTCACGGCCCTCCCTTCGGAGCTTTCCAGCGCCGCGGACTCGATTTCCGCGAGACTGCCGCGTATCAGCTCCCCGGCCTGCTCCGGCGTTTCGCACTCCGCCAGCAGGGGAGTGAGATAGTCCGTCACCGCGTCGCGCACGCGAAGCTTCAGCTCCTGCTCGGACGGCTCATCCGACTCGGCTATGACGTGCAGGCGGATTATCCCATCCGTGAGCCTGCTCTGCCGCGCCTGTACCGCCGTGCCATAGCAAAGGCTCACGCACAGCGACACCAGCAGCGCCGCCTCCCAGATTTTCACCTTGTTTTCCTTCATAAAAAACACCGCCAATACTATGTAGTTGCCCATAGTATCGGCGGTTTTGAAAAATTTAATACATTTTCACTCCGCAAGCTTTGAAACAAGAAAATCCGCCATGGGGCGCGCGTCGCCCAGCGGAAACAGCGGCGTGTCCTCCGTGTCCAGCGGCACGTCGCTGACTACGGCCAGGCACTGTTCCGGCTCGAGCTTGAGCGGCTTGCCGGAGTCCGAGCGGTAGAGCGCGATGCGGTTTTCCGCCTCGGAGTGCCAGCCCTCGGCGATTATCAAATCCACGTTCTTTATCCGTGAGACCGTTTCGGCAAAGGAGACTGGCCGGTAGTCCATCACGGCGCACTTGCTCTGCGAGGCCACGGCCACCGCCGCCGCGCCTGCCTGTGCAAATCGCCAGCTGTCCTTGCCGGGCTTGTCAATCTCAAACTCGTGCGCGTCGTGCTTTATTGCCCCCACGCGCAGCCCCCGGCGGGAGAGCTCGGCGATAAGCGCGGTGAGATAGGTGGTTTTCCCAGTGTCGGAGTAGGCGATAAAGCTGAAAACCGGCGTCATTTTCGTGTTCCCCCTCGGTATTGATGCGCAAAAATTATACCACCGGGCGCCCGGCGCGTCAAATCCGGGGATATAACTCCTGAGATGGATAGGGCGGCTAATGCTGATAGAAAGCTAAAAAAGTAATCGTGGTATTTAGTGCTGGCGTGATATTAGTTTGTACGATTGGAATTATTGCAACTGCTTTATCATAACTACAACTTCCGGTTTGCCGGGGAGTTATCCGTTGCGGATAGCTCCCCGGCCTGGCGCTTTGACGGGAAATCCAATTAGCAACTCCAATCTGAAAAGGGAGAAAATATTTTTATATCAAAAATATAGCTTCCCAAAACCCGCACTTGGACGTATAATACTATGACAAGCTCTAAAGAAAAAGAGGGAAAGACATGAAATACGTTCTTATAATCGGCGACGGCATGGCAGATAACCCTGTGCCGGAGCTCGGCGGCGTGACGCCGCTGGAATACGCGAACATCCCGACCATAGACTCCCTCGCCGCGCGCGGGGTCATGGGTTCGGTGTCCAACTGCCCGGAGGGCCTGCCCGCCGGG
Organism: Butyricicoccus sp.; assembly: GCA_023664105.1. Lineage (GTDB taxonomy): Bacteria > Bacillota > Clostridia > Oscillospirales > Oscillospiraceae > JAMPGF01. The sequence goes on from JAMPGF010000134.1 coordinate 3,352, forward strand.
AGCGACACGGCCATAACCTCGATCTTCGGATGCGACCCGAGAAAGTACTACACAGGCCGCGCGCCGCTCGAGGCCGCCGCAACGGGCATAAAGCTCCGCCCCGGCGACATCGCCTACCGCTGCAACATGGTCTGCTATGAGGACGCCGAAGCGCCCTTCGAGGAAAAGCGCATCCTCTCCCACTCCGCCGGCTCCATCGAGCCCGACGAGTCCGACGCGATAGTTACCGCCCTCTTCGCCGAGCCTGAGTTCGCCGCCGCCGCGAAAAAGGCGGGCATGAGCGTCAATCCCGGCGGCTCCTTCCGCCACATCGCGGTGCAGTCCGGCGCGGATGCTGAGGGAATGAAGCTTATTCCGCCCCACGACCACCTCGGCGAGAAAATCGGTCCCCTGCTGCCCTCCGGCAGCGAAAACGCGGACATGCTGCGCTCGCTGATGAAGCTCGCCCACGAAAAACTGAATCACCACCCCCTCAACGAAAAACGCCGCGCGGCGGGGAAAATGCCCGCCAACGGCATATGGTTCTGGGCCGAGGGCACGGCGGTGGAGCTGCCGGGCTTTGAGCGTTCCTTCGGCAAAATGGGCGCGGTCATCTCCGCGGTGCCCCTGTGCCACGGCATCGCGGCGCTCACCGGCCTTGAGCCAGTCACCGTCCCCGGCGCCACCGGCGAGCTGGAAACCAACCTCGAGGGCAAGGTCGACGCCGCCGTCGCCGCGCTGGAAAAGTACGACTTCGCCGCCATCCATGTCGAGGCCCCCGACGAGTGCACCCACAACGGCGACCTCAAGGGGAAGCTCCAGGCCATCGAGTGGCTGGACAGCCGCGTGACAAGGCCCCTGACGGAAAAGCTCGCCGCCCACGGCTGGGACTACCGTCTGCTGATGCTCTCTGACCACAAGACCCTGACCGCCACCCGCGGCCACGACGCCGACCCGGTGCCCTTCCTGCTCTACGACAGCACCGTGGACACCCACAGCGGACTGCAATACTGCGAGCGCGACGGGGCCAAGGGGCAGTATTACCCCGACGGCGCGAAAAGCTGCATGAGGCTTCTGTTCGGCCTATGAATAAAATCAGCGAGAGGGCCTGCGCCAAGCTCAATCTGAGCCTTGACGTGACCGGCCTGCGCCCGGACGGCTACCACGAGATGCGCATGCTCATGCAGAGTGTGGACCTGTGCGACGAGGTGAAAATTAATCTGACCAATGACGGGGAGATACGGGTTCGCACGAACCTGCGCTATCTGCCCTCGGACGGGCGCAACATCGCCTGGAAGGCCGCGCGCGCGTTCTTCGACGCGCTGGGCGAGGAGGGCCCTGGCGCGGAGATAACGCTGAAAAAGCGCATACCCGTGTGCGCGGGCCTCGGCGGCGGCTCGTCGGACGGCGCGGCG